>DATINJ010000227.1:0-3105 GCA_035474375.1 Kineosporiaceae bacterium
GTTTTCTGCGGCGTTGGTGGGTACGGTCTCGATTTTGATGTTGGCGTTGATCGCGCGGCGGTTGTTCGATTCGACGTTGCTCGGGGTGATCGCTGGGTTGTTGCTGGCGGTGGATGGTGAGCACTTCGTGCACAGCCGGACCGGGTTGCTGGACATCTTCGTGATGTTCTGGGCGTTGGCGGCGTTCGGGTGCTTCTTGATTGACCGGGATCAGGGCCGCCGAAGACTCGCCGAACGCATCGCCGTCCGGAACGAACGTGGCCTTCCGCTGGGTGTGTTCGGGCCAGGGCTGGGTTTGCGCTGGTGGCGAGTGGCGGCCGCGGTGTGTCTCGGGTTGACGATCGGGACCAAGTGGTCGGGCCTCTACTTCGCCGCGGTCTTCGGCATACTGGCGGTGTGCTGGGACATTTCAGCTCGGCGCGCGGCCGGGATCCGGCACTGGTTCGTCGCGGCGGTGCTGCGCGACGGGCTGCTCGCGGTCGTGGTGATGGCACCGGTCGCGCTGGCGGTATATCTGGCGTCCTGGACCGGATGGTTCCTCTCCGACAACGCCTACGACCGGGCCTGGGCCGCCGACCACCCCTCGGCGCACTTCGACTGGGTGCCGGGCGCCCTACGCGGCCTGTGGTTTTACCAAACCCAGATGTATCAATCCAGTCTCAGCATCTCGGTCAGCCATCCGTTCGAATCGAACCCGTGGTCGTGGATTGTGATGGGCCGCCCGACCGCGTTCCATTACCAATCCCCGAAGCTCGGCGAAAAAGGCTGCAAGGTCACCCAGTGCTCGGAGGCGATCACCGCCCTGGGCAACCCGGTGATCTGGTGGGGCGCCACCCTGGCCATCGCCGTCTTGCTGTTCCAATGGGCGCTGCGCCGCGACTGGCGAGCCGGCGCCATCCTGGCCGGGATCGGCGCCGGCTACCTGCCCTGGTTCCTCTACCAGGAGCGGACCATCTTCAACTTCTACTCGATCGCGTTCACACCGTGGGTGGTGCTGGCACTGACCTACGCGCTCGGGATGATCCTCGGCCCACCCGGGCAGAGCGAGAATCGCCGAAGACAAGGCGCGCTGGCGGCCGGCGCGGTGATCGTGATCGCCGTCCTCACGTTCTGGTACTTCCTGCCGATCTACAGCGCCCAGGTGATCCCGCAGTCCTCCTGGAGCGAACGGATGTGGCTACCCAGCTGGATGTAACCGCCGCAGATCTTGACGTGCAGGCTGCCTAGACGTGGCGCACCGCGCCCTGATCGGCGCTGGTGACCAGGGCCGCGTAGGCGCGCAGGGCGGGGGAGACCGGGCGGTCGCGGGAGACTGGAGCGTAGTGGTCGAGCAGTTCGCGGCGGCGAGCCAGTTCCTCCTCGGGGACAAGGAGTTCGATGCTGCGGTTCGGGATGTCGATGCGGATCCGGTCGCCGTCCTGAACCAGGGCGATGCTGCCACCGGCGGCGGCCTCGGGTGAGATGTGCCCGACGGACAGCCCGGACGTGCCGCCGGAGAAGCGCCCGTCAGTGATCATGGCACATGACGCGCCAAGGCCGCGCCCTTTGAGAAAGGACGTGGGATACAGCATTTCTTGCATCCCCGGACCGCCCCTGGGCCCTTCGTAGCGAATCACCACGACGTCGCCCGACTGGACCTGCTTGGCCAGGATTTTCTCAACCGCAGCTTCCTGGGACTCGCAGACCACGGCCGGCCCCTCAAAGGTCCAGATCGACTCGTCGACGCCAGCGGTCTTCACGATGCAACCGTCGATCGCGAGATTTCCTCTGAGCACGGCGAGGCCGCCGTCCGTCGAATGGGCGTGGGCGAGGTCACGGATACAGCCGTTTTCGGCATCGGTATCCAGGGTGGCCCACCGCTCGGACTGCGCGAAAGCTTCGGCGGTGCGGCGGCAACCCGGTGCGGCGTAATACATGTCGATCGCCTCGGCGGACGCCGAACCGCCTCGCAGATCCCAGGATTTCAGCCAGGTCTGGAGGGACGGCGCGTGGATTGAATGGACGGCGTTCAGTAGGCCACCGCGATGCAACTCGCCAAGGATGGCCGGGACACCGCCGGCTCGGTGCACATCTTCCACCAGGTAGGCGCCGTTCGGGGCCACCTTGCAGAGCACCGGCACCCGGTGCGAGAGAGCATCGATATCAGCCAGCGTGTAGTCGAGTTGGGCTTCGTGGGCGGCGGCGAGCAGGTGCAGAATCGTGTTGGTCGAGCCACCCATCGCAATGTCGAGGGCCATCGCGTTGTCGAATGCGGCGCGACCGGCGATGCTGCGGGGCAGGACCGAATCGTCATCGTGCTGGTAGTAGCGCCGGGTCAGGTCGGCAGCGACGGCACCGGCCCGCTGATAGAGGGCCTTTCGAGCGGTGTGGGTGGCCAGCAGCGTCCCGTTCCCGGGCAAGGCGAGTCCGAGGGCTTCGGTGAGGCAGTTCATCGAGTTCGCGGTGAACATGCCGGAGCAGGAACCACAGGTAGGGCAGGCGTTTTCGGTCAGGAGAGCAAGGTCGGCGTCCGAGACCTGATCGGTCGCGGAGCCGGTGATGGCGTCGATCAGGTGCAAGCGCTGGCGCACCGTGCCGTCGACCATGGTGGCGGTGCCACCTTCCATCGGACCACCGGAGACGAAGACGGTGGGGATGTTCAGCCGCAGCGCGGCCATCAGCATGCCGGGGGTGATCTTGTCGCAGTTCGAGATGCAGATCAGCGCGTCCGCGCAGTGCGCCTCGACCATGTACTCGACCGAGTCGGCGATCAGGTCGCGGGACGGCAGGCTGTAGAGCATCCCGCCGTGGCCCATCGCGATGCCGTCGTCGACGGCGATGGTGTTGAACTCGCGGGCGATCCCGCCGGCCGCGTGGATCGCCTCGGAGACGATCCGGCCGACCGGCTGCAGGTGGGTGTGGCCGGGGACGAACTCGGTGAAGCTGTTCGCCACCGCGATGATCGGCTTCCCGAAGTCCTCCCGGGCTACCCCCGAGGCCTGCATGAGCGCGCGGGCGCCCGCCATGTTGCGGCCGTGGGTGACGGTGTGCGACCTCAGCTGCGGCATTGAGAACCCCTCGTCCGACCGGCCCGACGGGGGCGAAGGGTAGATCAGCGCCGGCGCT
>DATINJ010000228.1:0-33192 GCA_035474375.1 Kineosporiaceae bacterium
TCCGCCCTCAGCCTTGGCCAGCAGAGATGGCACCGACTCGGTCTCGCTGACGGAGTTCAATCGACGCATGGGATGCTTCGCGTGACTCGAGCCGCCGTCACCGCCGCCAGTTCCACCTGCCAACACCGTCAAGCCAGAGCCGTTGGCGGGGGTCTACGTCGGTTCAGACGAGCGCTCTCCAACTCCTGCGCCCTTGTCAGGCCGAGGCGGCGGCATGGGCTGGATGGCCTGCCGACGAGGTTCTGCTCTGTCTTCATGGCGCACGAGTGGGCTCTGACTGACGCACTTCCCGTTCGTGGGTCTAGACAATGTTTCACGTGAATCAGCTGATCAAGATCGCGAACTCGACCCGGCGAAATACTTGGCCTCCCTTGCCACACGGGAAGCCAGCCTTGATCAATGCGACCTCCAGTCATGCCCAGGCCGGTGCGTACTGGACGATCGCAACACGTCTCCACTTCAACGACCGCTGGTTGTCTCCACTCCAACGGGCGCGGTGTCACAATCGGACAGCGCTGCAACCGTCGGCACTCGTGGCCGTCGCCAAATCGACGGCGGCGAGGATTGGCGAAGCGGGCCATTGGGAAAGCGTGCCAAGTCAGGGTCGCTGACCAGCAACAGTCCCGTGTGCTGGATTGAGTTGGGTTAGCTGATCAAGATCGATGCTCAGGGTCGAGGGCCGGGGCTTGAGCAGTGTCTGGCGACCGAGCTGCGTCGGTAGCCGAGGCCAGCTGGGATGACTACCGGTTCGTTGCGGCACCTACCCAGCGGTGGGCGAAGAGTGGATCACGATCTGGATCAGTGCTCGGAACCAGGGCGCCGTCCGAAGGAAGATCCATTTCATTGCACGGTTCCACCATTGCAAGGTCCCCAGCGAGCGGATTTCGGATCAGGTCCGGAGCCAGGCGATCGAGGACTTCGATCCGTCTAGTCGCCGCCGAGTGACCGGAATCGGATATCGACGGATGAGGGAAAGTAGCCCGAAGGGCGGTGCTCAGCATCTGGCTGAATCCAACACGCAGCATCTGCCGGGCCAACGATGAGTTCCTAGTTTAGCTGTTCGGCCGCAGGCGTCTCCGAAACAGTTCACGGTTCGGCCAGCTTCTCGGGTGCTTCTCTACGAAGACCTCTGCCAGCACATCCGGCCTTCATTGCGTCACCTGCCTTGAGGAGCCCGCAAGGGCCGGCGAATGGAGGCACCTTTGCATCGAGAGCTGGGGTCATCGGGAAGAGTCACCGAGCGAAGCGGATGACTGCGCGGCCAGAGGCTATAGCCGAACCAGCAATGGGGTGTTGCAGAGGCGCCGATTGTGCCCGGACACGGGTGCCGGGGTAGGGCAGTCGTCGGTGATTCTTCGGATGGAAGATGGAAGTTCGCTCGGCACGTTGGATTGAACCAGGTCCCGGCATCTTGCCGGCACCATGCTTCCTCAGCCGAGGAGGTAAGAACCCATGGCGCCGAGGAGGTCAGAACCGCGGCCGAGGACGGGCTTCGGTTCGGTGATGTCGCCGCGGTCAACCCGCCGGACTCGCTTGGCTACGGCCACGTGGAGACGATCGGGTCAGTCGCACCGTCTTGGCCGTCGTGGTGGAACATCCAATCCCCGGCCGGCTTGCTCGACCTTCGCCAGGATGTTGCTTGTTCCATGTGCCGATGAGTGGTGTTCCGTCGCTGTCGTTGCTCGGAAATGATGTTTGCGCGAGTACGAAGAGGGATGCGACCAGAGAGGCACGGGATTCGTGCGTCCCGCCAAAATTGGTTAGGCGGCCTCGGATGATCACGCACACGCCAGGCTCGAGTTAGCGAGGTACGTCCGTCTACGGCACTGGTCAGGATGAGATCAGTTGTGGAAAGAAGTCTCTGCTGGCTACTCGACCGCGGCAAGTGCCATCGAACTAACCGAGCTCCGTCAGACCGGACGCTGCATGCAGACCAGCTGCTCCCGCTCGTCCCACGATTCAGTGATGGCGAACCCGAGCCGCTGGTAAAGAGAAATGGCGCCTTGCCGCCATTCCCAAACCGATAGTCGTACGGTGCTGGCACCTGCTTCCGCACAGGCTTCGACTGCGGAGTTCACCATCTTGGAAGCGATACCCTGACCGCGGCATGAGGGATCTGTCCAAAGTCGCTTGATCTCCGACCGACCGCCACTGAGGTCAGCCAACACCAGGCAGCCGACCGAGCTATCTCCGGACTGTGCCAGCAGTACAACATCGCCGAGAAATGCCGTCTGTGGATCGAGAACTTCTTCCCGGTAGCGATCAGGCAGGTCTTCCACATCATTGGCGATCCTGCCCTTCTCGGCCTCGGTCTGGAGGTGGTAAGCAGTCAAGAGCTCGGTCAGCCCGTGCTGTCCGGACCAGCGGACTACAGCCACTTCTTGTTGATCAACCATGGACCAAGCATCGCATCCACACGACTATCCACAGGGCCATCCACATTCCCACAGGCACTTCGGGTTCCTCCACAGCTTCGATAGGGCTTGAGAAGCATGTGCCTGTGGATGAGCCCGTCTTCCATGGCGGCGTATGGGTGCCGAGGAGTACCTGATTTGGCCGATGCAGGAGCAGCCGAGGAGCTCCTCATTCGATTCATTCGGTCGCGGTAGTCGTCTGAAGCTAGGCCTGGCGTGGCAGTCGAGCCATGTGACGATCCCTCGCCCGACACCCATGTTTCACGTGAATCGAAGCTGGGCGCACTTCCTCGGGCAGCGGTCGCTTCCGCTGCCTTCTGGCGTCGGGATGGGGCGCGCTGTCTTCTCGCGTCGAGATGGAGCGCTGCCTTGTCCCCGTGGGGATGGCCCTTGTGGCTTCGTTCCGGCTCGACATTCGAAGCAAGTAGATCCGCTGAGCAGAAAATGTTCAGCCCGTTGTGTCGAGGGAGGAGATTCGCTCTAGTCACCTTGCGGCTGGACGCGCTCAACTCGAATGATTAGATGCCGGCTGGATCAGAGGATCCGGCGCGCAACTGGGTCGCGAGCAGAAGCATCTGACTGAATCACGGGACAGGTAGTGGGCGGAACGCTTGATGGATTGAGGTCTCCGGCGGTGGATGCCGATGAGCCGAGTTCGGCAGAGCAAGGCAGCGCATCGTCCAAATCTGATTCATTCAGATTTCGGGCCCACATTTCACCATCAGCGGGCAAGCGCCTAAACCGACTCAGGCATTGGACGGCTGCGGTTGAAATCCCCGATTGAAGACCCGGTTCCTGAGTGGAGAAAGCGCCATCCGCTGCGAAAGAAGACGGGAGGCTGCTCACTATCGGAGTCGGAAGAGCGCCGGAGCACCGGACGATATCGGCTTGCTGTCCGGTGGATGGGTACCGGGCAGGTTGATCTGAACGCCCTGCATCGAAGGTCGAGACTTCGCCTGTAGCCACTCGCCCGCGTTCGCAAGTATCCGAAGTCCGCGCAGTCGCTCAATCTGCTGCTGAGCATTCCCTTGGATCCTCGGACATCGCCGGTGAAATTCTCGACTAGGTAGATCGCTCGTAGTCATCTCTATTTCGATGGGCCGCCTGTGGCCGGCGTACACGAGGTGGATCCAGTCGAGAAGCGCTGATGATGCGAGCTCGACCGATCTTCGTCTCAGTTTGGAACCAAGTCCAGCGCACGCGAGGCGCTCCTGAAGTGCGGGCGTCTTGGCTGAATCCATCGCTCATGTCGACGGGAGGAGACGCCATTGACGACGTCAGGCAAAGGAGTTGCCGCAACCCGTCGTCGGGACTGCGCTTGAGCAGGATGTCGCAGAGTGGAGTGCTGAGGGCGGAGCCGCTTGGCGGATCACGCGTCCGGCGTCGGCGGGCTAACCGTTTGGCGTCGGCGGGGCTAACCGTTTGGCGTCGGCGGCGCGACCGGTTGGCGGGGCGTCTCTATTCAAGCGTGATCCAGAGGATGGCGCCAAGGCATGGCGCAAATCGAGAAGGCTGAATCAGATTTTGCCTAGCCTCAGCTAGTGCTTCGCAAGAGTGGTGCCTGCGCGACCAGGTGGCTGGGGCCGACTTAGCGTCGGCGCGGATGTCCGTCTTCCAGTCACAGAAGCTGGCCACCGAAGGCGTCCCGGATGCATCTGATCGATAGTCGATGGACTCGTTTCACGTGAATCAGCCGGTGGGCTCGTTTCACGTGAATCAGTGGGACAGGCGAGGCAGACAAGCGATGCCGGTGCGGAAGGCGACTGACGCGGCAATCTGTTCCACAGCGCAGGCAGCAGATCTGCCTTCTTGGTACTCAGGGAGTGCATTCGAGGATTGCGTTGTCGGCCATCTGGGCGAGCACTTGGCCGTCGACATTCTCGATCCCGATCAAGCCGGTGATCTGTTTCAACACTGGCGGACGAGTGGGCCCGTCCTGTACATCTCGCTGTCCAGGGTCAAGCTGAGCGGGTAGCGACAAGACCCACCGGCCATAGCTTGTTTGATTGCGTGGCGATCTAGCTTCCAGGTTCTCTGAAGCGGCCGCCAGGTCTTAGTCTCCGACTCTTCGAGCGAAGCCGGCGTTAGGCCTGGGCGACGGCTCCGCTGGTGATCCTTTGCAGTTGCGAATCCGCTCATTGAAAGCTCAGTCAGCACCGCTCCACCGCGCAGTAGGTCGCGGAGGGACCATGCCGATTGAGAGGCTCCGGCAATAGGGCCGTCGGCGTGGTCGGGCCCTGGCATCCCGGATGGCGGCGTTGTCGTCGATCGACGCCCAACACCAGGGCGTCTCATCCCCCAGCCCTAGCGGGCCGGGAGGTGCCCCCATCCGCCTTGCCCTCCGGGCGCCAGACCCCGACCACATCCGACCGCCCTATTGCCGGAGCCTCTAATTCATTGCTGCCCGAGTCCGCAGTGGTTAGTGCGCCGCTTTCTCGTTTAGGGGTCCCGTCGCACAGGGCTTGGCGGTGACGAGGTAGCAATCGAACGTTCGGCCCGAGCAACTGGTTGACGATCACCAGATGCTGTCCGGCTAAGTTGCTGATTCGACTGGCATCCGCTTCTTCCGCGCCGCGATCATGGATGCTGCTTCAGGCGGTCGATAGTTGTGGTCCTTCCAAACGTGCGTGATCGCGGCACCAGACGGCCATATCAGTGGTGTGATCGGAGGGGGCCGTCCTGTCGAACATTGAGCCTGATCAGCGACGGTCGAGCGCGACTCAGCAACCTTCGGTCATCCATGGATGAGGTTTCAGGCGGAACGAACTGACTCGCAGATCCCACCAAGGATTGATTGTCGAGGCTGCGCTGCCATGAGCAACCAGTGCTCGTAGGCGGAGGATATGGATGCGGCGACGCCAATGTCGACTTGTCCCTGCAGCTGATCACCGCATCGGCGACAAACGGTTGACTAGCAAGGGGCGTGCCCTTGTTTCACGTGAATCGAGCGCTGGTCTGTCGCGGACTCAGCGGACTCTCTGGTGAGATGGGCTGCTGCGGCAGCGGCGCGTTGAGCAGGCGCCGTGTCTTCGCTTCGCGCGTACCGCTGACCTCCAGCACCGTCGTCAGGTTCTGTGACTGCACCGGCAGCGCGACCAGCCAGCCTGGGTCGCTCTGAACGTCCTCCCGAAAGCGAACTTCGGGTGTTCCATCATCCCGACATCTACGGGGGAGCAGATGTCGCAACGTGATCAAATTCGGCGAAGGATTTCGTGGGCCGAGAGGGCGGACGGACACCTTCAAAGCCAAGACATTGGGCTGGCGGGCCAAACCGGATCCAGCGCAACAACCGGGGGACGGCCATGGAGCGGCACACGAATGATGGCAACGAGCAATGGTGAACGAGCCAATGGTGAACGAGCAATGGTGAGAACCATTCCACTGTGACTGTTGAACAGTTCGCGAGTGGAACGCCGGCTCTGGGCGAGGGGGGAGTCAGCTCCTCCGGCTGTTGGACGATGTGTCCGTATCCAAGGATGAGTCGGTGTTCCCGTTCGGGCGCGCCTCCTGCCGAAGGATCTGGCTAGGAGGCAGCGTTCTGGAGACGCTTTGCGAGCGGGTTGCGCGCGTCAAAGTGGGATCTCTGGTGGACGGCGGGAGTCATGAAGGGGAGGGCGTCGGGGCGGAGAGATCGCCTGCTCGTCGCGAACCGATCCGTGCTGCAGGTGAATGCATGAGCGCAGTGGAGACGGACTGGTGTCAGCGGATAGCTGATCACCCGGTTCTGATGAGACTGTCGTTGGACTCGAGTCGTGACTGAGCCAGACTGGTCTGAGGTGGAGGCAGATCTGGGCAAGACTTCCACGGTGGGGGCCTGAACGACTGACCCAGTTCAGTAGGTGATCAGTCGGTAGATCAGGCGACGTAATGCTGTGCCAGTTCATGCGAATCGGATGGTTGTGCCGGGCATCGAACCGGAGGGCTGTCAGTCCATCCCCACCTGGTGGCTGTGCCGGGTATCCGAACTAGCTGCGAGCTGACCAGGCGGCAAGGCCGGGACGTACCAGCGGCGGCGGGGCCCGACCGGAAGAGTCGACTCATCCGCCCGCAGCGACATCGGGGCGGAGCCATGGGTGATGAGTTTCTCTGACTAGGCGTGTAGCAACGAAGATCAGCTACTCGGCGCCGGTGACACTCCGGCGTGACCAGCTCGTGGAGGGCTGCTCGTGGAGGGCTGCTAGTGGATCGATCTCCAGCTTGCCGGGTAGGCGCCTGCCGGAGGGCGGGCCTGCCAGCGAGATCGACAGGCGGCCTAAGACGAGAACTCAGGCAAGTTATTTTGCGGTGGGGATGACTCATCAGACGGAATCAGCGATCGAACTGCTATCGGGAGCGAGCGCTGTTTCACGTGAATCGAAGCGACGAGGACCTGATGGTTGCTCGTGTTGATGTAGGGCTCTCTAGGAGGTCTTTGCGCGGTTCGGTCTGACACGCACTCGACACGCGATGCTCTTGTGGCGACAAGTTGGCGCCCATCATCGCCGGCGATCCATTCGTCGCGCTGGCTTCACCCCGCCACTTGGTGGAGTCCTCGGACTCCAAGCGCTCGACAAGAGGAAACGGTCAGCCGAAGCAAATGTCTGTCACAAGGCTCTCTGGCGAAAGGGTCTACTCGGTCCTTACCGCAAGGTTCGGTGCTCAGATTGGATGGGTGGTTCGGCACCCGCAGATCGGCGTGGCGGCGAGTCGGGGTTGGGATGGACAGGACTTTGTGGCGCCGGAAGGGCGTTCCTATTGGTGTGATCAGGGGATGGTCGTTCAGCAACGGCGGGACATGAAGGTCTAGCTACGGCAGGTCGACGATGAGCCGCGATTCGGCAATGCGGGCTGCGGACGCAATGCGGGTGGGGCCACAGCCAATTGCCAACGTGAATCGGTGGGGTGAACCGGTGGGAGGAGGAGCATGAGTGATGCTCTCGTAGGCGGGCGGGGGAGCAGGAATGACCATGCCGGCGGTTTGCCGAGTAGATCTCGAGCGCGCCACTTCGAGCATGGATGTTCGAGAACACAGCAGCGAAATGGGATCAAGCATCGAGGCGCGAGGCGCGACGCGCGAGACCAACGGGCCAAGGGCACGGGCAAGGTGCGCGAGGCGCGAGGCGCGAGGCAAGGGGTGACGAGCGAGAGACGAAGAACGAGATAGAGAGCAAAGGGAGGAGGTGAAGTACGAGAAGCGAGGGCGAAGACTGAACGAGAAGACCGAAGACCTATGGGCGAGGAGCGAGGAGCGAGGAGCGAGAAGCGAAGGCGAACAGCGAAGTGGAAGACCGAGGGAGCGAGGACCGAGGAGCGAGAGACGCGAAGCCTGGGCGAGAAGCGAAGGCGAAGACCAGGACGAGAAGCGAAGACGGGTCGCGAAGCCTGGGCGAGAAGCGAGGGCCAAGACCGAAGGACGATGGCGACGAGGCGAGCGCGTGAGAGGCGAAGGGATGCCGGTCGCGCGGAACGAACGCCGGGCGGAGAAGGCAAGAACAGAACGAGAGCAAAGGAGTCGGACGCGGGCGATTGCCCGTCGAGGCAATGAACGTTCCGAGCACGAACGCACGCTCTCATGGGCTAGCACAATCACCGAGGACGCGTCCTCGTTCTCATCGAGGGACGACGTCACTGATCGGGCCGGCCAGGGTAGATCGGGCCAGCCAGCGTCGAACGGAGTGGCCACCGTCGAACGGAGTGGCCACCGTCGAACGGGCCCGGCTCAATGAAGATCTTCAAGGGCGCATAGCCGCGAAAGGTCGGCAAAACCTCAGCGCTGCGAATCGGAAGATCCCGTCCGAGGAAGACTGCCCCAGGCCACAGACTGCGGATCACCGGTTCCGCAACGGCCAGTCCGACCTGGGCCATCGCGCACATCACCAGCCAAGCCGCCACACCATCCAAGATCACGGTCGCCAGGAAGTCGTGATTCGTCAGTTACGACCCCGGTCGAGTCCCGGACTTTCCAGGAAAACACCGCCGAGAGTTGTCACTGATCCTGGCCACAGAGCGCAGACCTGTCATGCTTGTAGCCGACAGAGCCTCCAGTGCCTCAGCGTCTTGGTCTGGGATCTGGCCGCAGTTGATCCAGCAGCGGATCGGTTGCACGAAAAGCTGTGGACGAACGCTGGTCTCTAGCCTGAAGGCGAGATGATGGCCGCGCGCGTCTACGGAAGGGACCTTGGTGAGCGAATTGGGCTGGCCTTCAGGAGCGTTGAAGCGTGTAGCGAATGGCTTGGGGTGGCCAAAAAACAACCGTGACTCCGAGATGGTTTCCCGTGAAACAATGGGTACCAAGCCTGAGGGGTCGGCCTCCCGCCATGACCCGCCTCAGTCAGACGATGCAAGCGCGTCCAGCGATCCAACGAGTGACTTTCTTGACTCCCAGGCGAGCCAAGAAGGCGGTAATCTCGACGTACAGCGCGAGGCCGCACCCGACGTCACCGCACCAGAATCGATGACCTCCGCAGCGTCACCGTCGAGCGAGAGTCAACACCCGGGAAGCGCGGTCCCATCAGACCTTCGCTCCTTCGAGCGCACGGAGTTCCACGGCAACGCGGAATCCCACAGCACGGAGGAGGTCCGCGGTTCGGAGGAGACGCCCGCCCCGGAGGCGGTCGTCTCACCGTATGCGCGACCGGTTCACCCAGCCTCACGTGAACCGGTTTCCCTGCTCCAAGCAACAACTCCGGCGGTCCCAAACCCCTTGGTCGATCCTGACCTTGGTCCGCTGGAAGACGCCGACCCCTTGCCTGATCACCAGTATGCGACGGCCGACGCTTTCGGCTCACGAGCGGATGCGAATTCACGCGTCCCCTCATCCGGTCTACCTGAGGTTCGGATGTCTACGACGAACGACCAGCCTTCCCCAGATTCCGAGGCCCCAGCGATTTCGGTGTCGGTCACCCGACCTTGGTTGGAAGTGGACCCTGCTCCCGGATTCCGGCATGTCCCGCCCCGGGCTGACGAGCGCATGCACTCGTCAGCAGTGGCTCCGACGCTGCCCCCCTCCGGTCCGCAACCGTTGATCGAGTCGATCTCACTGATGGACGATTCCACGCCCCTGGCCCTCGAGGTAGCCGAAGACACCCGCCGGCGGATCGAGCTCGCCGGCCGAAGGTTTCCGCGGCCCAGAGACACTCGCGTCATCACCGTGTCCAACCAGAAGGGTGGCGTCGGCAAGACCACCACTACGGTGAACATGGCTGCGGCTCTCGCCCAGGCCGGGCTCCGAGTGTTGGTTCTCGACATCGACCCACAGGGCAACGCGTCCACAGCGCTCGGTATTGATCATCACGGCGATGTTCCCAGCATCTACGACGTCCTTGTCGAGGGTCGACCGTTGCATGAGGTCGTTCAGCGCTGCCCGGATGTCGAGAACCTCTGGTGTGCGCCGGCCACCGTCGACCTGGCCGGTGCCGAGATCGAACTCGTTTCGCTCGTCGCCCGGGAGTCCCGGTTGCAGCGGGCGCTCAGCACGTATCTTGCTTCGCAGCCCAAAGACGCGGACCGGCTGGACTACATCCTCGTCGACTGCCCTCCGAGTCTCGGACTGCTGACGGTCAACGCCTTCGTGGCGGCGCACGAGGTACTGATCCCCATCCAGTGCGAGTACTACGCGCTGGAAGGCCTGTCTCAGCTGCTTCGCAACGTGGAATTGATCAGGGGCCATCTCAACCCGACCCTGCACGTCTCCACGATCTTGTTGACGATGTACGACGGTCGGACGAGGCTCTCTTCCCAAGTTGCCGACGAAGTTCGTTCGCACTTCCCCTCTGAAGTGTTGAGGACGACGGTCCCACGTTCGGTGCGAATCTCGGAAGCGCCAAGCCACGGGCAGACCGTGATGACTTATGATCCTGCGTCGAGTGGAGCGCTCTCTTATCTGGAAGCGGCCCGTGAGCTGGCCGAACAGGTACTGGGCGTGGACAACAACGGCGCTCTGCCAACGGAGGAAAGAGCATGAGCGAGAAGCGGCGTGGCTTGGGTCGAGGGCTCGGCGCCTTGATCCCACCAGCTCCACCGGCTCGTCCCCCCAGCGATCGATCAGATCGTCCGGTGGACGTCTTTTTCGCCGAACGACAGGACGGGGAATCCGCGACGGATCCCGCCGACGTGGCGCTTCCGATCACCGCACGCAGTTCGGTGGCCACGAAGACCGATGACGGCGTGAGCGCCGACGGCGCGGCTGACAAGAACGGTCATTCCGGGTCCGGCGCTGGGCAGCCAAAGGTGGATGACCTCACGGTCGGTGGCAAGAGTGCAGCTAGCGTTCCGGCCCAGCCGACCCGGTCCGGCCCCGAACTGGTCCCCGTCCCCGGTGCCTATTTCGCTGAACTGCCGGTCGACTCGATCATCGCGAACCGCAAGCAGCCGAGGCAGGTCTTCGACGAGGAAGCCCTCGCCGAGCTCGTCAATTCGGTTCGGGAGATCGGCATTCTCCAGCCGATTGTTGTCCGTTCAATTGCTGACGACGACCCGGCCGCCGTGGACGGTGAGCCGAAGTTCGAGCTGATCATGGGAGAGCGTCGGTGGCGAGCCAGCCAGGCCGCCGGGCTCGAGCGCATTCCCGCCATCGTCCGAGACACGTCTGATGACGATCTCCTGCGTGATGCCCTCCTGGAGAACTTACATCGAAGCGACCTCAACCCGCTTGAAGAAGCGGCCGCCTATCAGCAACTGCTCGAAGACTTCGGATGCACCCATGAGCAGCTGGCAACTCGAATCAGCCGCTCACGGCCGCAGATCAGCAACACCATCCGCCTGCTCCGCCTGCCTCCCGCCGTCCAGCGTCGAGTCGCGGCCGGCGTGCTCTCCGCCGGACACGCTCGCGCGCTGCTCGGACTCGAGGACGCCGACGCGATGGACAAGCTCGCGCAGCGCATCGTGGCCGAAGGTCTCTCGGTCCGGGCCACCGAGGAAGCGGTGGCGATCAGCGACAGCGATCCCGCAGCTCCAACTCCGCGTCGTCGCCCGCGGGCCGGCGGACACCATGCCGAGCTCGACGATCTGGCCACCCGGCTCGCGGATCGGCTGGATACCCGAGTCAACATCTCACTCGGGCGGAACAAGGGCAAGATCAGCGTGGAGTTCGCCAGCGTTGAGGACCTGAATCGGATTCTTGCCCTGTTGGCGCCCGAAGAGCGAAAAGCGTTCCAGGATCAAGGCTAACCACCAGGCTCACGCTTGCGCTGGGGAAGTCCGTTCGCTCAGGACCTTTTCGATCAGCTGCCGGTAAACGGCGCCGAGATGAAGACCGGCAGCTTCGATTGTCATTGGAACCAGTGAGGTCTCGGTCATGCCGGGAGCGACGTTGACTTCAAGGAACCAGGGTTCCCCGGACGGATCGACGATGAGATCGGTTCGGGACAGGTGCCTCAGGCCAAACGCTCGATGTGCGGCTAAAGCCATGGACTTGACCGACTCGAGCGTCTCTTCCGTCAACCGGGCGGGGCAGAAGAATTCTGTGGAACCGGCTGTGTATCGAGCGTCGTAGTCGTAAAGGTCTGAGTCAGGCACAATTTCGACTGGCGGCAGGGCTGTCGGACCGTCACCGGTGTCAATCACCGTGACTGCCACTTCGACCCCGCTGATGTGCTTCTCCACCAAAGCCACATCTCCGTAAGCAAAGCAGTCAACCATCGCCTGTGGCAGCGATTCCGCTGTCCGCACCGCGCTTGCGCCAAGACCGGAACCACCCCGGGCCGGCTTGACCACGAGTGGCAGACCAAGACGATCGACGATCGCAGTCAACACCCGCGGTGCGCCCAGCTCCCGAAAGATGCCGTGCGGCAGGGCGACAAACTCGGGGGTACGGAGATTCGCTTCCCGCACCACGCCTTTCGCCACCGACTTGTCCCAAGACAATCGGCAGGCGGCCGGGACCGAACCGAGATAGGGGACGCCGACCAATTCCAGGACGTCCCGCACTGCGCCGTCCTCCCCACTGGCGCCATGCAGCAACGGCCACACCAGATCGATCCGGCCGGAGAGAACGGTTTCCAGCAGCGAAGAATCGACATCGCTGACGAGTACCTCACAGCCGGCGTCGCGCAGGGCTTCGGCTACTCGGCGTCCCGATCGCAGCGACACATCTCGCTCATGGGACAACCCGCCGGCCAGGATCAACACCCGAGGCGAGAGCATCGGTCTACCTCCAGAGCGATTCATGTGAGATCGGGGGACGGTGCGTAAACCCGCCGGTTCGGAGACTGCCCATGATGCATACCGGTGGCGCCGAACGTGGACTGGATTTCCATTTCGGCATCGACGACCGACGCGAGCCGGCGGATGCCTTCGCGGATCCGCTCCGGCGTCGGATAGCAATAGGACAACCGCAGATGGGTCAGTCCTTGATCATCCGCATAGAACGCGGTTCCAGGCACATACGCCACCCGCTGGGTCACCGCCCGCGGCAGCATCGCCTTGGCATCAAGGCCACCGGGGAGCTTGAGCCAGACGTAGAATCCGCCGTTCGGCACGTTCCACTCGGCACTCGGCAACATGTCGTCCAGCGCACTTAAGGTGGCATCGCGACGTTCACGGTAAAGGTCACGGAAGACGCCGACCTGGTGCTTCCAGTCGTGGTCTTCCAGATAGCTGCAGACCGCGAGCTGGCTGAACGAGCTCGGGCAGAGGATGGAGGCCTCGCTGGCCAGGACCAACTTCTCCCGGATGGCGTGTGGTGCCACCGCCCAGCCGACCCGGAAGCCGGGGGCGAAGGTCTTCGAGAAGGACCCGAGGTAGATCACACCTTCGGGGTTCAGCGAGTGCAGCGCCGGCAGCGGGTCACCATCGAAGCCGAGCAGCCCGTAGGGGTCGTCCTCGAGGATCAGGACGCCGAACTGCTGGGCGATTCTGACGATCTCCGGGCGTCTCGCGGCAGACAGTGAGACGCCGGCGGGGTTGTGGTGGTTCGGGACGGTGTACAGCAGTTTCACTCGCCGACCGGCTCGCTTGAGATCGGTGAGGGTCTGAGTCAGGGCCTCCGGCTGTAGCCCGTCGGCGTCCATCGGCACGTGGACGACGTCCGCTTGGTAAGACCTGAAGACTCCGAGCGCACCGACGTAACTGGGCGCTTCTGCCACGACGACGTCACCGGGATCGACGAAGATCCGAGTGACCAGGTCGAGTGCCTGCTGGGAACCGGTAGTGACGACGATGTCGTCCGGATGTGCCACCACTCGGTTCGGTGCCATCACGTCGAGGATCCGTTCCCGCAGCCCAGGATCACCCTGCCCGGAGCCGTACTGCAGAGCAACGGCACCACGTTCGGCAACCAGCTTGGCCAGCGACCGACCGACGACATCGAGAGGCAACGCCTGCAGATAGGGCATCCCGCCGGCCAGGGACACCACCTCGGGTCGGCTGGCCACAGCAAAGAGAGCTCGGATCTCCGAGGCGGTCATGCCCCGGGTGCGAGCAGCGTAGGAGTCGAGCCAGCGGTCCAACCGAGATCCGCTCTCGTTGCCGCGCGGGCTTCGTCCTGGAGTGACGCCGCCGTCCCCGGTCTGCATTGTGTTTCTCCTTACTCCGTACTGGCGGGTTACGCCGAATGTGACGATCAGTTACCGGTGGTTGCTAAACACTGACTGCATGTCGTATTCACGCCGAGGTCTATCGGGCTTACGATCGACATCGGGCAACATTTTCTTCGTCGGTGTTCTGACGCCTGCCGAGGAACACATTGCCGGAACCGTCCTCACTTGGAGTGTCCCATGCGACTCGCCCGGCTCGCTGCCGTGGGCCTCGCCATCGGTGTGATAGCTGGCTTCGCCATCGCATTGCTTCGGCCTCGGCCCAGCACTTCGTCGACACCGTGGGACGAGGCCAGTGGCCTGTCCGGTGACCGAGCCGCGATGGATGCGGAGACCGACGATCAACTGTGGGACCAGTTCCGAAAATCCGATCGGTCACCGGCTGTAGAACTACGCACGTCTCGCCGGGTGAAGGGATGACCCGTCGGCTCGCCCCCCTCACCCTCGACAACCTGTCTGACCTGCCGAAGACGTGTCGACGCTGCGTCGTCTGGGAACTCGATCCGGTTGCCGCCCGGCAAGCCAAGGAGGTCGGTGACCCCGGGTTCGAGAAGGAAGCCTGGGTCTCCGGCACGTTGCTGGAATGGGGTTCGTGCGGAAGGGTCGCCTACGTCGACGACAACCCGGCCGGGTTCGTCACCTACGCTCCGCCCGCCCTGGTCCCGCGGTCATTGGCATTCCCGACCTCCCCGGTGAGCGCGGACGCCGTCCTTCTGATGACCGCGCGGGTGCTCCCGCAGTACGCCGGCGGCGGTCTGGCCCGGATGCTGTTGCAGGCGACTGCCAAGGATCTGACCCGTCGCGGCATCCGCGCGATCGAGGCATTCGGTCTGGCGGCCGGCGGTGGGATGGGTGATCTCGGTGAGCCGACGGCGTCCTGTTTGATCCCGGCGGACCTGCTGCTCGCTGTCGGTTTCAAGACCGTCCGTCAGCACCACCGCTTTCCGCGGATGCGCCTGGAACTGAAGACCGCACTCTCCTGGCGTGAGGACGTGGAACTCGCCCTGGAGCGCATCCTGGGTACGGTCCGCACCCCGGCGCTGACAAGCAGCACCTCAGCGCCCTGATCACGAACCGGGTTTGCTCCGGGCGTAGTTTTGGACGTCGCCCAGATTCAGGGTGCCGGTCTTGGCATCGTCCTCGCCGAGATACAAGCGCTGGACGGCGAACAGCACGGCCTCAGCCAGCGTCTCGCGGAAGTCGGCGCCGCTGAGCCGCAGCGCGTCGTCCGGGTTGCTGAGGTAGCCGAGGCTGACGATCACTGCCGGCATCCGGGTGAGCCGCACCAGATCGTAGGAACAGGGATGGCTGCGATCATCGAGCAGATCGGTGCGCGCGGTGATTTCCCGCTGGATCAGCCCAGCCAGCTCGGCCCCGGTGGCCGAGTGCTGCCCGACCCGACCGCCGCCCCAGTAGAACGTTGCGACGCCGGAGGCGACCGGCGAGGTGTGGGTCTCCGTCAGCAACGAGATCACCAGGTCGGCGCCGACCGACTCGGCCAGCGCAGCCCGATCGGCGGTCTCTGGGGACTCCAGCGGACCGTGGGTGAGGGTCACTGCCGCACCCACGCCGCGCAGCCGCTCGGCAAGGCGAGCCGCGACGTCATAGGCGATCTCGGATTCGATCACGCCGTATCGGCTGGGTTCCCGGCCCGTCCCCGGGTCGAGCACGACAGTCTTGCCGGTCAGGCTGACCCCGGCCATCGCGACCCGACCTCGGGAGCGAAGCGCCCAGGCGTCGCCGCCGGACACCGAGCGGCTCAGCGCGCCGAGAGCATTGAAGGTCGGTGGTCCACAGATGCCGTCGGCCGGCAGGCCCAGGCCGCGCTGGAGTTCCCGCAGTGACGCCTCGGTGATCGGCCCGAAGATTCCGTCCACCGGGCCGGCGTGCACCCCGAGCACAACCATCCGTTCCTGAAGTGCGGAGACGTCGTCCCCACGCATCCAGTGACTGCTGGTCATCAGCAGCACCCGATCGCCGAAACGCCAGCGCGCGCCGTCCAACTGGAGGGCGGTCTGGCTGCCGACGATGCCGTCCGCGACCAGACCACGATCCTGCTGGAAAGCCCGGACCGCCTGATCCAAGGTGTGGTCGAACAGGCTCGGGTCGGGTGCGGGCAGTGGCAGATCCGGGTCCAGCGCCGCCGCTCGCACCAGCAGCGCACGCAGCGTGTTCACCACTGGACCGGTGTCCCCGATTCGCAGCGGACGGTCGGCAGCCATCAACGTGCTGGTGGTCATCGTCTCTTCAGAAGTCGTCGGGATGTGTCGGGCAGCCACCGCGCCGATCCGGATCAGGCCAGCCAGTTCTTGAGTTCGCGCAACAGGATCGGCTTCGGCTTGGCACCGACGATGGACTTCACCAGTTCACCACCGGAGTAGACATTCAGCGTGGGGATCGAGGTGACACCGTACGAGGAAGCAACCTTCGGGTTCTCGTCGATGTTGATCTTCACCACGGTGAGTTCCTGGTGCTCGGCGCCGATCTCCGCCAGCACGGGGGCCACCTGCAGGCAGGGGCCACACCATGGCGCCCAGAAATCGACCAGCACGGGCTTGTCAGACTTCAGTACCTCGGCGTCGAAAGTCGCGTCGGTGACAGCCTTGGTCGACTTGGTGTCAGCCATGGGTTCTCCTTGAATCTGTCGAAAGATGAATAGGGGGGCGGTGGCTAGCCGTCAGTGCACCACTCGATCGATCAGTGCACCACTTGGTTCCAGTGTGCAACTGACTCGGTGCGATCCTTGGCTGCCGCCGCGACGGCGCCCTCGCCGATCCCGGAGACGACATCCTCCAGGGCGGCCAGGTAGCGCTCGGTGTCGAGTGCGGCCACGGTGCCGGAAGCGGCGGCGGTGATCGCCTGCATGTATTCGTGATCGATGACATCGCCGCAGGCGAAGACCCCGGGGATGTTCGTCTGTGAGGTCCGGCCTTCGGTCAGGATGTAGCCGGCGTCGTCCAGCTCCACCTGGCCCTTGACCAGCTCGATCCGCGGGTCGTGACCGATGGCCACGAACAGACCGGTGATCTCGAGGTCACGCTCTTCGCCGGTCACCGTGTCGGCCAACCGGATGCCGGACAGCTTCTTCTCACCGTGGATCGCGACGACCTTGCTGTTCCAGGCAAACCGGATCTTCGGGTTCGCCAGGGCCCGCTCCTGCATGATTTTGGACGCGCGGAGCGAGTCGCGGCGGTGGATGATCGTCACGGTTCGGGCGAACCGGGTGAGGAAGGTCGCCTCCTCCAGCGCGGAGTCACCGCCGCCGACGACGGCGATGTCTTGCTCCCGGAAGAAGAAGCCGTCACAGGTGGCACACCAGCTGACGCCGTGGCCGGACAGTTCCTTCTCGCGCGGCAGCCCCAGCTCGCGGTAGGCCGAACCAGTGGCGAGGATCACGGCCTTGGCCTGGTAAACCGTGCCGTCGTGCAGCAGAACCTGCTTGATGTCGCCGGTCAGTCGAACCTCGGTGACGTCTTCCGGAAGCAGCTCGGCACCGAATCGCTCGGCCTGGGCACGGAACTTGTCCATCAGCTCAGGCCCTTGGATGCCTTCCGGGAAGCCGGGGAAGTTCTCTACATCGGTGGTGTTCATCAGCGCACCGCCGGAGGTCACCGAACCCTCGAACACCAGCGGTTTGAGGTTGGCGCGAGCGGCATACAGGGCAGCGGTGTAACCGGCAGGCCCCGAACCAATGATGATCACGTCTCGGACGTCGCTCACGTCTTTTTCTCCACTCCACGGCTGATGTTGCAGGTGGTAGAACCCATCGGGGGGTTGCGGTGTTCCCGACCGATTCCGTTCCCGGGACCAGTGTCCCAGCTCACGCCCGCATTCGAAGCCGGGTCGACGACGTCAGGATTTCACGTGTACGAAGTCGATCGCGCCATCACTGTCCGCGCGGCAGTCCCGCGCCACCACCCAGACGTCGTACCCGCCGCCGTCCCCCGGTAGCACGATGACCGCTGCCTCCCGGCCGGCATACCGGGCCAGGTCGACGGCCAAGGGTTGGACCTGCTCGGCACCGATCGCGACCAGGCACGCCCGCAACGCTTCTGGTGAGCGCAGCAGTTGCCCCTGCACGGTCGGATCCGAGGATTCTCTGGCAAAGGCTGATCCGCTGGCCTTGGGCGACGACGCCCTCGCGGTCTCGTCGCTGTCTTGAGCCTCGACCTTGGGCTGCTCCGGTGGCGATTCGGCGAGAAGCTTCTGCGAACTGGTGATCAGCGTCTTGACCTGCGTGGGCAGCGACTTCTTGGCGTAGTCGGTTTTTGTCGACTGGACCGGAGCGATGATCGGCGCGTTCGCCGCCGCACTCACCCCGCTGGCAGCGGAGTCTTCGGACTGGCCGCCGAGACCGTCGCGCACCTGTACGAGGGTGGCGCCGACGCCAACCACCACCAGCACCCCGGCGGCGATCTTGAGCGCCGGTGCGAATTTCGCCAGTCGAGACGGCTTGTCCGCCTTCTGCTCCTCAATGGCCTGACGCCGGGCGCTCTGTGCGGGAGCGGACATCCGGCTCAATCGACCGGTCTTCGCTCCACCAGCCGCTATGGACCCGGTCAAGCCGGCCGACGGGACGATCCGCCCCGCGCCCGCCACGTTTCCGGAGCGGGCGATCCGACGTCCCGGATCGGTGCGGCCGGCGTCGGTGCCGAGCGACAGGCGACCCAGCACTCGGGTCTCCGATCCATCCCCGGCAGCGGCGGCCGCCTCATCCTCGCGGCGGGCGATCTGGAAGGCCCGCTCCAGCCGGGTCAGTACCTCGGCCGGCATCTGCTCGGGTTCGATCTGCAGCAGCATGGCCCGAACGCTCTCGGCATCGGCAAGCAGCGCAGCGCAGCGAGAGCACTCCATGACGTGAGCCTGGACGTGCCCGGCCAGGTCGTCCGGCAGTACCTCGGCAGCAAGATCGGCGAGCAGATCATTGTTGGGATGCTCACTCGGAACCGGGACCTCGTACGGTCCTGACACGTTCACCACCCCTCTCCGCTGCCTGGCCGTCGGGTTAACGACTCGCCAGCTTGGACGTGTTGGGTGTCCGTCCGGTTCCCACCTTCCACCGGCCGGCTGGTTCCGACGTCCCGGAGCATCACGGCCATCGCGGTCCGCGCTCGCGAGCAGCGCGATTTCACGGTTCCCTCGGGTACCTCGAGGATTTGTGCGGTTTCGGCAACGGACATGTCTTCCAGGTCGACCAGGATGAGGGCTACTCGCTGCGGCTCGGGCAGCCGGGCCAAGGCCGCCCGGATGTCCAGCCGGGTCACCGTCGCAGCGTGATCGTCCGTACGGGACTGAAGCTCGTGGCCGTCGAGCGGGACTGCGGGCCGAGCCTGGCGCCGGCGGATCCGGTCCAACGAGGCATTGATCACCACCCGGTGCAGCCAAGTGGTGACGGCCGCGTCACCCCGGTACCCGGCGGCCCCGCGCAGCGCAGAGATCAGCGCATCCTGCAGGGCATCGGCGGCGTCCTCCGGGTCTCCGGTGGTCCGCAGTGCAACCGCCCACAGCCGGTCACGATGGCGTCGCACCAGCGTGGTGAACGCATCCGGGTTACCGGCGAGATGGTCGGCGAGGAGGCGCCGGTCGTCCGGCTCGCCGTCGTCGTTCACTTCAGCCGCACCTCGGAGACCTCGAGCTTGTAGCTGCCGCTCACCGACGGCAGTTTGGTGAACCACAGGATGACGTACTTGGCCGCCTTCGCGTCCTTGACGTCCACGGAGATCCGCCCGTTCTTTGCCGTGCCCTTGCCGACCAGAGTGGCAGCACGTACTTCCGGTCGACTGGCGGTGTACACCTCGACCGTGCCCCCAACCCCGCTGAGCTCAATCGTCGCAGAGTTCAGGATCGCCGATCGCTTCAATTTCAGCGACAGGCCGAGACCCCTCTTCAGACCACTGAACGTGGCATTTCGATACGTCTGCGAGTGCCAGGAAGTGGATCCGTCACCGTCGACGGCGAGCGGGGTGGAGGCGCTGTCCTCGTCGCCGTCCCCCTGCGGGTCGATGGCTCGGATCGAGGCGATGCTGACCGGCACCGCTGTGCTGGGCGTGGGCTCAGCCGTGGTCGGGGTGGGCGTAGCCGGTGCAGTACTCGGCTCAACGGTGGGCACGGCGGTGGGGTCGATCGCGCCGACGCTGGTGGTGGGCAGGACCGCGCCGACTTCGCTCGGGGTGTCCTGGTTATCGCTCGAGCCGAGATCGCGTAGCGAGAAGGCGGCCACCACCAGCCCGAGGACGAGCACCACCGTGATGCTGAAGATCACCAATCGGGACTGCTCCCGAGGCGGTGTCTCGGCCGGGATGACGATCGGGAACGGGACGTTCACTTCCGGACCGGACGGTGGGCTCGAGGCCTTCGACCAGGCCTGGGTCCAGGGCAGCATCGGTTCGCCGGAGGATCCGCCGTTCGCGGTGGCGCCGGAATTGCCCTTTCCGGTCGCGGTGGCAATCGCGCCCGGGGGCTTGCCCGCCGACTGCGGCTTTCCGGCCGCCTTCGGCTTGCCGGCGGCCTTCGGCTTGGCTTCCGGAGTCGCCTTGGTGGTCGGCTTTGCCGCCGGAGGGGCCTTCGCCGCAGGCGGCGTCGTTCCGGACGGAGCCCTCGTACCGGGTGCGGCCGCTGGCTGGTGGGCAGCCCAGAACGGCTTGTCCGGTGCAGTGGGCTCCGCCGGAGCGGCCGGAGCGGCCGGAGCCTCCGGCGTGCGGTCCGGCTTGGCGGCCGGCGAGAACAGCGAGTCCATCCGTCGGGGGCCGCGGCCGTCCGGTTCCTTCGGGATCGGCAACGAACCGGTGAGGGCGACGCTGGTTGGGAACATGGTGGCGGACCGTCGCGGCGCTGGGCCGGAGGGTGGCCCCGACGGCGTCGCCGAATCCGCGGCACCCGCCTCAACCCCGCTCGCGCCCACGATTTCCTTCGTGACCGAAGACTTATCGGTGGGCGAAACCGGCGATTTGGAACTCGGACCACGTTTGGCGACTGGGCGACTGCGCATCTTCAGCGGCGAGTTGGCATCCAGCGGGGCGGGTGGAGCATCTGAAGGCAGCCTGCGCGGCGCTGCTCGCAGCGGCGCCTCCTCGGCCGACGGCCAAGGCGCGAGCTCCCTCGCCAGTTCGGCGGGTGAGCGAGGCCCGTCGTCGGATGCGCCCAGGGTGACGACGCAGAGCGTGTCCAGGTCGTTCGGGATGCCCCGAACGAGATCGGCCGGTGGCACCGGGGCACCGCCTTCACCGCGCGGTGCAGGCGGGAATCCGGTGTTGCCGAGCGGCCAGCGCCCGGTGAGCCCGCTGTAGAGCAACCCGACCAGGGCGATGGCGTCGTCCCGGCTCGCGGTTGCGGCGTGCGCGGGCTCCAGCCCGGTGGCGGCCGCTTCCACTGCCGTCCCGACGATCTTCACCGAGCCGTCCCGGCAGACGATCACCGAGCGCGGGGTCAGGCAAAGATGATGCAGCCCGCGCACCGCGGCCGCCTCCAGCCCCTGCGATACCTCGCCGACGATTCGCCGGACGACGGGCGGGGCCAGTGGGGACCGCTCGACCAGTACGGCCAGGCTGTCGCCGTCCACGTCCTCACTGACGACGAACCCGATCTCGCCGTCGCTACCGACGTCCAGGACCCGAACCAGGCGGTCGTCGTCGATCAGCGCCGCCCGTCGGGCGGCGTCCGCCACGTCGGCGGCGAAAGGGTGACCGGGACGCATCACCCGAATCGATACTCGGCGGTCGAGAGTGGCGTCGACGGCACGCCAAAGCGCCCCATCGGTGTTGCTCTGAATCCGTTCTTCGAGCCGGTAGCGGCCCGCCAGGACCGTTCCTCGGATTGCAGTGCTCAAGGTCGCTCTGCCCTCCCTGAGGCCGGTAGCGGGGACATCCGTACGATCCGTACCCATGCTAGATGGCTGCGGCGTCCGGAACGAGAGTAGTTCTCCACAGCCGTCCGCATCAGCGTCGTTTAAGTAGCGGAACCAACGCATCTTCGAGTTCGGTGACCTTGAGTCGCCGGAGTACCAGGCCGTAGATGGCGATCAATGTCACGCCGCCGAGCAGCGCGGCGACCATCGATGCGATCCGACCGGCACCCAGCAACTGGTGCACGCCCTGAGAGATCCCGAATGCGGCCAGGCCCCCGACGGCAGCTGCGGACAGCAGCTTCAAGTGGGTGCCGAGCAGTCGGTTGCCGTCCAGTTCACCGAACCGACGATGCAGCAGATAATAGGACAGAGCGGCACCCGTCGTGTTGGCGACCGTCATCGAGAAGCCCACTCCGACGACCACCCAGGCGGCCGGTAGCAGCGCCAGCGAGAGCAGGTTGCCAATCGCCCAGATCACCACGATCGGGATCTGGACCAGGAACGGCGTCTTGGCGTCCTCGAAGGCGTAGAACACCCGCTGGAACAGGTACTGGGCGCTGAACGGCACCAGACCGATCATCATCGCCATCGCCACGTAGGCGATCCCGTCGGTGGTGGACCGCGGGCTCCCGCTGAACAGGGTGGCGCTGATGTCCGGTCCGATCGTCAGGAAGGCGGCCGCCGACAGCACGGTGGCCAGGCCGGTGAGCCGCAGCCCGAGCGAGAGGTCATTGCGGACGTCATCGATCCGGTTCTCCGCTGCCGAGATCGACATCCGGGTGAACAGGGCAGTCACCAGCGAGACCGCGACCAGCGAGTGCGGCAGCATGAAGAGCAGGAAGGCCTGGTCGTAGACGGCCTTACCGGTGCCGATCGCGGCGTCGGTGCCCTCGGCCCGCCCACCACCGGTGGTGGTCACCTTTGAGATCACGATGAAGCCGAGTTGCTGGATCAGCACGGCGGCGAACGTCCAGCCGGCCACCCGGCTGGCCGTACGAAGGCCGAAACCTCTTAGTCCCCAACGGATTTTGAAGCCAATTCCGGCGCGCTTCATGGCTGGGATGAGGATCAGTGCCTGGGCCACCACGCCCAGCGTCGCGGTACCGGCGAGCAGCGAGATCCGACCCGTCGTCCAGCTGTCGACCGGCTGCTTGCCGGTGCCGGCCACGACCGCGAAGACCACCAGCCCGGCGATGCTGACGACGTTGTTCACCACCGGCGCCCACATGAACGGACCGAAGCTGCCCCGAGCGTTCAGGACCTGGCCCAGCATCGTGTAGAGGCCGTAGAAGAAGATCTGCGGCAGGCACCACAGGGCGAATGCGGTGGCCAGGGTGAATTGCTCCGGCGTCCACTCGTCCGAGGCATAGACCTTGATCAGCAGCGGAGCCGCGAGGGTGACCGTGATGGTGACGACGAAGAGGATCGCCACCGCAGCCGTGAGCAATCGGTCGATGTACTCCTGGCCGCCGTCAGCCAGCTTGGCGGCGCGGGTGATCTGCGGCACCAGGACGGCGTTCAGCACGCCACCGGCGAGCAGGATGTACAGCGCGTTCGGGATCGTATTGGCGATCGAGAAGGCATCCGCCGACTGGCCGGTGTCGAGAACGGCAACCAGCAGGGCGGCTCGGACGAACCCGAGGACCCGAGAAGCTGCCGTACCGCCGGCCATCACCGCACTGCTGCGCATCATCCGGGCGGTGCTGATCGGTGCGGGCTTGTCTACCGGCCCGGTCGGGTCTTCACTCTCGGGCGGACGCCGTCCAACGTGACGGGTCCGCCCCAGACTTTTGGGTCGGGCTCAGCCTCAGACATCGAAGGTTGAGACATCGAAGGTTCAGACATCGAAGGTTCAGGCAGCGGGATCGGCACCGGGTCAGCGGTCGGGCCGGGAGCGGGGTCGCGGCTGATGCGTGGAGCGAGGTCCGGGAGCGGCCCGAGGTCGGCGTGGCTGGTCTGCCACGGCCCAGCCCGGACGCCGCCTGCCCCGACGGCAACGCTCTCCGCGATCTCTGCTTCGGCCCGCCGGGTAGCGAGTTCGTCGACGTCGGGTACCGCCTCGATCGGCACCCGAGTCCGGGTCCGGTTTCGACGCAGACCCCGCAACAGACCGATCACCAGCATGAACCCGAGAATCGAGCCGACCACGATCATGGCTCGGCTCTCCCAGTTCGGCCGGACCCGGACGGTGAACTGTTCAACTTGGGCCAGCGCGCGTCCGTCGCTGCTCAGCAATCTGCCTTCGACCGTGACGTCACCGCCCGACACTGCCTGGGCCTCCAGGTAGATCGAGGCAGTCTTTCCGGGGCCAACCGTGATCGGCTCGGGCTTTTCCTTGGGGTCGCCAATGGTCAGCTGAACGGACAGCGGCTTGAGGTCGACGACGACCCGGATCTCGTAGGCCGAGTCATTGATCACGCTGACCGGAATCCGGTTCTTTTGAGCGGTGAAGTAGAACTCCTTGGCACTGCTCAGTCGCACGCTGCTGACCAGTCCGGTGACCTCTTCAGCGACGTCCTTTCGAGCCTGGGCGGTGTCGTCACTGTCCGTCCGCCAGGCCACCGAGAGCAGCGAGGCGATGCGTTCGCGCAGCGGCCGTACCGGTGCCTGATCGACCAGGATCGGAGCGAATGAACTGAGGCTCTTGTCCATCACCTGCGCAGCCGAGATGGTCCCGGGCGGCAGTTCCGCCTTCGCTGCCGACTTGTGATAAACCGGCGCCCCCCGCGGTGGCCCGGAAGCCTCCTGCAGTTTCGAGATCCGACTCAGGCTGATCCACGGTGCCGAACCGAGGGCGTTCATCATCTTCTTGACGGCGCTCGGATTCGGGTCCCAGGTCCGCGGCAGCGTGGCCAGCAGATGCCGGTCGGTGCCGGCTTGTTCCATCGTGATCGCGGCCAGCTGGGCCAGCAGGGTCTGGGTTGCCGCTGGGGTTTGCTTGGCCGAACTGCTGATCAGCGAGGACAGTTGCGGATCGGCCACCAGCCCGGTGAGGTTACGGGAGGAGCTGTGTACCGTGCTGCGGCCGGTCGGGGTGTAGTCCAGCTTCGGATCCGGTTGCTGACTGCTACCGGCCAGGATCACGCTGGTGCGCTTGAGCTTGATCAGGCCGCGGGTGGTGACCGCGTTCGTCCGGCCATCGGCCGGCCACGCCAGTGTCGTGGTGATCGAGCCGCCGAGAACGTCTTTGGTGGCGGCCTTGCCGAGGTCGTCTGAGCTGCGCAACAGCGGCAGGCTCTTGGACGATCTGAGCACTGCGGTCAGATCCGGGTCGGCATACGGCAACCCGAACACATCGCGGCTGTGGCGCCCGGTGTTGAACAGCGTCAACCAGTCTTGGGCCGCGGCCTTGGCGGAGGCGTCCTGGACCTGCGAGACCGATGCGCCCGAACTGGTCGGGCTCGGTGGGTCCGGGTCCTCCGAGGCCGAATCGGTCAGGCTGGCGTCGTCCGGAGTCTGATCGATCCCTGTGTTGCTGAGTCGCTGGGCCGCGGTCAGGATCGCGGGATCGATCGCCCAGTCGATCCCTGGAACCTGGGCGGCGTTGATCAGCCGCCCCAACCGACCAGTGCTCAACAGACTTGCGGCGACCTCGGCAGTCGGCTCACCGGCATGGGTGGACGGCGTACTCGAGGTGATCGGAACGATCACGGACAAACTGGTGGGGTTGGTGATCTCGGTCGGCGCCCAAACGATCGTGGAACGAAGCACGGCCAGCCGACTCCCGTCCGTCCGGGCCTGCAGCCCGATCGCCCGGGGACCAAACTCGCTGCTGCTGAACAGGCCCACCTCGCCGGGCGGCACCTTGAGGGTGAATCGCGCGGTCGCCCCCGAGGCCAACGACTTCACCCGGGCAGTCGTGCGCAGCTCCCGATCGGTTGTCGCGAGCTCCCCGTCGGCTAGCCAGGCGTCGATCGCCGCGCGGTTGGGCAGGACTTCCGGGCGTAGCCAGAGCGAGATCTGGACATTCTTGATCGTCGCGGTACCCGGGTTGCGGACGGTCCCGCTCACCACGAGTTGCTCGTCCGGCCCGACCGCTGCCGGGGACAGCTTGGTCAGGTTGAATTCGAGCGCGTTCTCGTCGTCTGCAGCGGTCAGCGGCGCTAGGGAGCTGTGCACACCTTCGCCGAGTCCCGCTGCTCCGGCCGCTGTGAACGAACCCGAAAGCATGGCCAGACCGGCAACCGTGGCCGCGACCAGGCGCACGACCACTCGCCTCGCAGTCACGTCCGATCCACCAACCGAGCGGTCGCCTCACGGGCGATCCGACGTTCGTTGGGAAAGGCCAGCCGCTCCTCGAGTTCGGGTAGAGGTACCCAGGCGACATCGATCGCCTCGTGATCTGGGTCACCTTCGGTGCTCAACACACCGCCGGTCGCCAGCAACAGATAGTGGTGCACGTGCTTGTGCACTCGCTTGCCCTCCACCGAGAACCAATAGTCGATTGTTCCGAGACCATCGACGATTCTGCCCTGGATGCCGGTTTCTTCCTCAATTTCCCTGACCGCAGCCTGCTCGGGGGTCTCATCAAGCTCGAGGTGACCCTTGGGCAGGCACCATTCCACCCGGCCGGCTCGATTCAGCCGAGCAATCACCGCACCCACCGGTTCCGGGCCCGAACGTTCGACGACCAGGCCACCGGCCGAGGTCTCCTCAACTGTCGGCAACGCCCGGCGCGGCCCATGAGGGGGCCGTGAGGGTCGGGGCATGCGGTCACTGTAACTACCCTGGCCCACCCATCTGGCACGCTGGCGCTCGTGCCACAGACAGCCCACGACGAGGTAACCGAAGCCCGACGCAAGGCCGCGGCGGCGATGATCCCGCTACGCACCCTGCTCGAGGACCTGGGATCCCGATTCGCCCGAGCCGGGCATCGGCTCGCCCTGGTCGGCGGTCCGGTCCGAGATGCCTTGCTGGGCAGGGACAGCCTGGATCTCGACTTCACCACCGACGCCCGACCCGAGCAGACGGTGCCGTTGTTGCGGGCCTGGGGGGATTCTTACTGGGAGATCGGTCGAGAGTTCGGCACCATCGGTGCGCGCAAGGGCAAGCACGTGGTCGAGGTCACCACTTTTCGTTCGGACAGTTACGACGTCGCCTCCCGCAAGCCGGAGGTGCAGTTCGGTGACACCCTCGAGGGTGATCTGCTGCGCCGGGACTTCACCGTCAACGCGATGGCCCTGGAACTGCCCGCCCTGACCTTCATCGATCCGCACGGTGGCCTGACCGACCTGGTCGCCGGGCGGCTACGCACTCCCGGCGCACCTGAGCTGTCCTTCGGCGACGACCCGCTACGGATGATGCGGGCGGCCCGGTTCGCTGCTCAGCTCGGCTTCCAGGTGGTCCCCGAGGCGGTCGCGGCGATGACGGCGATGGCCGATCGGATCAGCATCGTCTCGGCCGAGCGGGTCCGATCCGAACTGGAGAAGTTGCTGCTCGCGCCGAACCCCCGCGCCGGCTTGGAGCTACTGGTCAACACCGGACTGGCCGGTCACGTCCTGCCCGAATTGCCGGCCTTGAAACTGGAGATCGACGAGCATCACCGGCACAAGGACGTCTACGAGCACTCGCTGATCGTGCTGGAGCAGGCGATCGCCCTGGAGGATGGCCAGGAGGGGCCGGTACCCGGGCCGGACCTGGTGCTCAGGCTGGCGGCGATCCTGCACGACATCGGCAAACCGGCCACCCGCCGGTTCGAGGGCGGCGGCGGGGTCAGCTTCCATCACCACGAGGTGGTCGGAGCCAAGCTGACCGCCAAACGGTTGAAGGCGCTGCGCTTCGACAAGGACACCATCGCCCAGGTCGCCAAGCTGGTTGAACTGCACCTGCGGTTCCACGGCTACGGGGACGGCGCCTGGACCGATTCGGCGGTCCGCAGGTATGTCGCCGATGCCGGACCGCTGCTGGATCGGTTGCACAAACTCACCCGTTCGGACTGCACCACCCGGAACAAGCGGAAGGCCGCCCGACTGGCCGGGGCGTACGACGATCTGGAGAGCCGGATCGAGCGGCTGCGGGGGGAGGAAGAACTGGACGCCGTCCGCCCCGACCTGGACGGCAACCAGATCATGGAGATTCTCGACATCCCGGCGGGCCGGGATGTCGGCCAGGCCTGGAAGTTCCTCAAGGAGCTGCGACTGGATCGCGGTCCGATCGGGTACGACGCTGCTCGCGAGGAACTTCTGCGGTGGTGGGCGGCCCGGCAGGGGTAAGCCGATCGGGCCGGACCCGGCCGAGTTGTCCAGCGGTAAAGAAAACTGTGGCGAGGTAGACAAAAATCGGCGTGTTGACCGGTGCGCCGCGGGCTCGTCTTGGTGCTGATGAGATAGGTCTGTAGCTTTTTCCTGTCCCGACCGTTGGCCTGGAGGGGTGCTGGACCCTAGAGTTGCCAAGCCTCGGCCGAAACGAGGGCTAGATCCGGCGCGCCAGTCTCACGATGGCAACATGTCATCTGCGGGCACTGGCGCCACATATCTCGGGGAGGTGTTGATGGTGCAAAGCGGAATCGCATACGCCGCCGGGCAACTCCTTGCCGTCGTAGCGCCTCGGACTGTGCTGGTCGTCGATGCACCCACCGACTGGTCGCTGGCCGGTCCGCTGTGGGAGCTTGCACTTGACGACGCACCTGTCGACGAGATTCTCGATGTCCTGATTCGCCGTGGCATCCGGACGGCGCCGAGCTTCGCCATCGTCAGGGTCGAGGCAGACGCCGTCCGCGCTCTGGTGCGCGGCAGCGTGCCGGTCTGCTTCGAACGCGTTGGTGAACCGGTCCGGCTCGACGCCACCGGCGCCACCACCTGGCTGGAAGGCCTGATCTCCGGAGCTCGACGGGTTCTCGTCGGCGCGGTCGAGACCAGCACTCAGCTGCCCTACCTGGTTTCCACCGGCGTTGTTCTGGTGTCCGGATTGGCGCTCCCGTGCGGGCCGACCGAGCCGGACAACCGCCGTGGCAGTACGCCGGAAGCCGTTGAATCGACCTCTTCGCCGGAATCGAGCGATTCGTCGGCCGAGAAGGATTCGATCTTCACTCCGCCGGTCCCGGTCGCTTCCAGCTCGACCGGCTCGTCGGGCACCGCCCGGTTCGCGCCGGTCGCCGGTCGCGAGCCGCGTGTTGTTGATCTCACCCGGAGCGAGTCTCGTCCGGGCACGCCGCCGCCGCGGACCCCGTTCTCGGCTGCCCCCGAACCGCGCGAATCCTGGGCGATGGCCTCGAACCGAGGCTCCGAGCGATCCGCCGAATTGTCGCAGTCCCCGATGAACGGTCACGTCCCGGCGGTGCTGGAGCCACAGCCGACGGAGCCCGAATCCACTCCGGAACGGGATTTCAACCCGCTCTTCGGCGACTCCTCCTCGTTCGAGAGCCGGCCTTCCTCGCTGGAGGCCGCTCCCACGTCGTTCGAGCAGCCCTCCAGCTATCGGGCTCCGGCCGCCTTCCAGGCTCCCTCGCCCTCCGCTTTTCAGGCGCCGACGCCCTTCGCGCCGACCAGCCCGGCGGACCGCTTCGGTGACGACCCGGGCGAACTGCACGACATGGACGACGATTCGATGCTGGAATCGTCGTCGGCCTTCGGAGAGTCCCGCCCGCCGGAGTCTCGGGCACCCGAATCCCGGCCGACCGAGATTCCTGAGGTCGCCAGCGCCAGGGTCTTCAGCTTCCCCGAGACCGACCACGACTCGGACGCTTCTTCCCGGGATGACGAGTCCGAGCAGAGCGCCGATTCGGATCGTTACGCAGACGAGCAGAACGCAACCGAGCAGAGTGCGCCCGACTGGGACTCGATCAATTGGGAACCCGAAGGCGATCGCGATAAAGATCGGGATTCTGAGCCGCGATCCAGCACCCGGGCCGAGGAGTCTCTCGACGACCTGCTGATCGAGCCGGCCGACGATGAGGCTCCGCCGCGTCCGTCCCCGACCGACTTGCCCAGTTTCGAACCACCGGCAGTAGCGCTTCCGCTGCCATCGGCCCTGAACGGGTCCGGGGTTTCGGCTCAGCCGCGCGGCTTCGGCGGCGCACCGGCGGCGTGGCCGCCGCCACCGCAGTCGGCCAGGCCCGAGGCTGACGCCCCGGCCGAACCGAGAGACGTGTTCTCGGCGCCGTCCTTCCGCGCCGGCTCCGACGACCGGGCCGATGACGGGGCTGACGACCGGGCCGACGACCGGAACGAGTACTCGGCCGAATCGGAGCAGCCGCCGCTGCCTGACCTGCCGCTGCGGGTTCGTGGTCGCTCGCTGCGACCGGAGCACTCCGCGCCGGTCGAGGGCCGTTTGCTCGGTGGGAGCCCGGCCGAACCGCCGCCGGCTCAGGTGCAGCCCCCGGCCCGTGCTCTGCCACCGGTTCAGCCTCCGCCGGTTGCCCAGCCGCCGTCGCGGGCGCTGCCGCCACTCGCGGTCCCGCCGGTCTCCGCGCTTCCTCCGCTGCGGAGCCTGAACGACACCCGGTACCGGAACGGTTCGGACGATCAGCAGAGCCAGTCCGGCCCGATCAACGGCCAGGACGACGATCAGAACGAGAACGACGACCAGTCCTCCGGTAACGGTCCGGGCTCGGGCGGTCTGCTGTTGCCGGCGTTCTTCCGGGGCACCCGATCCGCCCGAAAAGCGCCCGGCGATCCGCCGCCGGCGCCCGCCGCCCGCGACCGCAGCGACGTCCCCGCGACGCCGCCGTCAGGTTCGATCCCGTGGGCTCAGAGTGGCTCGAATTCCGCCGGGCCGGCCGCGTGGGTCCCACCAGTTCGTCGAGGCGTGCCGGACCGACCCGGTTTCGAGGACGGCCCGCCGGCAATGCCGGGAGTTCTTCGGCCGGCGAACTTCGGCCAGGGCTTGAACGGTGCGACGGACATCGATCACATTGATCGGCCGACCGAGCGCACCGATCCGCCGAGTGACACCCCCTCTGGTGGGGTCGACCTGGAGTCGAACTACGAAGCGCCGCGCGAACCTCCGCGCCTGCTCGGGGTCTGGTGCGACGCCGGTCACGTCACGTCGCCGGAGAACAGCGAGTGCCGGGTCTGCGGTCTGGCTGTTCCGCGGCAGGCTCCGATCCTGGTCGCGCGTCCACCGCTCGGGGTGTTGATCTTCGACAACGGGGATCGGGTCGAGGTTGACCGTCCGGTCGTTCTCGGCCGCGACCCCAAGCCGGTGTCGTCGCCTGACCCGGAGACACCCGTCCTGCACGCGGTGGCCAGCGCGACTGGTCAGGTCTCCCGTACCCACGCCGAGATCCGGGCCGACGGCTGGGACGTCGTCCTCACCGATCTGGATGCCATGAACGGCACCGCGCTCACGCTGCCCGGTGCCTCACCGATGGCGATCGAGCCGGGGGTGCCCACCGTGATCACTCCGGGTGCTCGCGTCGATCTCGGTGGCGAGTCCGGATTTGTCTTCGAAGTCGAGGGCTGAGTCCTTCGTCAGCGGCGCGGTCGACGCCGTCAGTTCCTGCCGCCGCTCGGCGATCAGGTAGCTGACGGCGGCGACCGCGAACAGCACGGTGACCCCGGCGAATACTGGCCGCGAGTAGCCGTTCATCGGCAGCAGCAGCACCGCTAGCCCGGCCGCGGCGACGAAGGCGGCGTTGAACACGACGTCGTAGAACGAAAAGACCCGGCCGCGGAAGCTGTCGTCGACGGTTTCCTGGACCACCGCGTCGACACAGATCTTCGCGCCCTGCCCGGTCAGGCCGATGGCGAAGGCACCGAAGAACATCGTGCCCAGACCGAGATGGGCGACGAAGGCCACCTCGATCACCGAAGCCGCAGCGATGCAGGTGGCGATCCACCGCCAAGGGCCGATCCGGTTCGCCGCCAGTGGGGTGATCAGGGCTGCGGCGGCGATCCCGAGCCCGGTCGCGGTCACCGCCCGGGCCAGTAGAGCCAAGCCGTCGTCCACGTTCGCCGGATCGGTAAAGTAATTGCGGCACAACAGCATCAGCGCGATCGTCATGATGCCGTAGCCGATCCGATGGGCACCGATCAAGGCGAGCGCGCGGCCGGCCCGAGGTCGATCCCGGACATGCCGGGCGCCGTCCCGTAGATCGCTGAGCACGTCTCGCCCGGCGGTCGCGAAGGTGCTCCAATTCAACGGTGCCCGCTCGTCCGGGCCGAGCAGGTCTCGGTGCATCCGGGTGGCCAGTGCCGCCGAGCAGCCGTATCCGACGGCGGAGACCAGCAGGACCAACGCATCGGTGCCGTCGCCGGTACCGAGCAGCACGCGCAAGCCGAAGGCGACGCCGGCACCGAGCAGGGCCGCGATCGTGCCGCAGGTGGGCGAGACGGCGTTGGCCATCACCAGTTCATGGCGCGGGACGACGTGCGGCAGCGAGGCACCCAACCCGGCCAGGAAGAACCTGTTGACCGAGAGGCAGGCCAACGCCGCCAGGTAGAGCGGCACCCCGACCCAGCCGAGCAGGATCAGGATCGCAACACCGACCACCATCACGGCGCGCAGGGCGTTGGCGAACAGCAAGACCTGACGACGCGGCCAGGCATCGAGCAGGACCCCGGCAAACGGACCGATCAGGGTGTACGGCAGGACGGTCACCACGGCCGCGAGGGCCACCGCCTCGGGTGTGGTCGCTCGGTCCGGGGAGAAGAAGACCAAGCTGGCCAGGCCGACCTGGAACGCTCCGTCACTGGCCTGGGAGGCGAGCCGGACGGCGAACAGCCTCCGGAAATCGGCACCGCGCAGCACGACGAGCAGATCTGAGACGAACGAACGCTCTGACGACACCGACCAAGGGTAGGCCGGTTCCCTGGGCGTTCCGGTACTCCGGGACTCGTGATCATGCACTTGGGAGGCGCGTCAGCGCCGGCGTGCCCCCTTAGGGACTGAGGCGCACCTCAATCTCAAGGGGGCAGTCGTGCATGATCACGAGCCGGGGTGGCTACAGCTCGCCGGCGATGAACTTCTCCACGTTGACCTTGGCGATGTCATCGGCGACCTGCACCGGCGGGGACTTCATGAAGTAGGCCGAGGCGGAGACGATCGGTCCGCCGATACCGCGGTCCTTGGCGATCTTCGCTGCCCGGAGCGCATCGATGATCACACCGGCCGAGTTCGGTGAGTCCCAGACCTCGAGCTTGTACTCCAGGTTCAGCGGGACGTCGCCGAAGGCGCGGCCCTCGAGGCGGACGTACGCCCACTTGCGGTCGTCGAGCCACTGGACGTAGTCGCTGGGCCCAATGTGCACGTTGCGGGCACCGAGGTCGTGCTCCAGGTTGCTGGTCACGGCCTGGGTCTTGGAGATCTTCTTGGACTCCAGGCGGTCCCGCTCGAGCATGTTCTTGAAGTCCATGTTGCCACCGACGTTGAGCTGGTAGGTGCGCTCCAGCACCACGCCGCGGTCTTCGAACAGCTTGGCCATCACCCGGTGCGTGATGGTCGCGCCGACCTGGCTCTTGATGTCGTCACCGACGATCGGCAC
>DATINJ010000229.1:0-49595 GCA_035474375.1 Kineosporiaceae bacterium
GGTGACCTTGACCCGCAGTTCCGGAGTGATCATCAGGTTGGCCGGCTTGATGTCCCGGTGGATCACGCCGTGGCGGTGGGCGGCGTGCAGCGCCCGGGCCGCCTGACCGACGATCTGCAGGGTGCGGTCGGTTCCCAGCGCACCCTCGTTGGCGATCATGGCCGACAGCGGTTCGCCGGGCACGAGCTCCATCACCAGGTAGGCGGAACCAAGGACCTCGCCGTAGTCGTAGACGGCCGCGATCCCGCCGTGACTGAGCGCTGCCGCGGTCCGTGCCTCGGCGCGGAATCGGGCCTGGAAGGCGGCATCCGGAGCAAGATCGGTACGCAGCACCTTGACCGCGACCGGGCGGTTCAGTACCTCGTCCACCGCCGACCAGACCTCGCCCATTCCACCGACGGCGAGCCGGTCCTGCAGCACGTAGCGCTCACCCAGGCGCTGTCCGGAACTGGTGATCATTTGTTGAGCACCGCTTCCATCACTGCTTTGGCGATCGGAGCGGCCACGGTGCCGCCGAATGCTTCGTTACCCAGCTTGCCGCCGTCCTCGACCACCACTGCCACCGCGACCTGCGGATCGTCCGCCGGTGCGAAGCAGGTGAACCAGGCATGCGGCGCGGCGCCGGCCGCATGCTGCGCGGTACCCGTCTTTCCGGCCACTTTGACCCCAGCGATCTGGGCCCGCCTGCCAGTTCCGTTGCTCACAACCGCCTCCATCATGGTGGTCAGCTTCTGAGCCACATCTTCGGACACTGCATCGGACAATTTCTGCGGCTCGGACTTCTGGATGATCTTCTGCTGGTCGCCGACCACTCGCTTGATCAGATTCGGCCGCATCAACTCGCCGTCGTTGGCGATCGCGGCCGAGACCATGGCCATCTGGAGCGGGGTGACCCGGTCCTCGAACTGGCCGATCGAGGACTGAGCCAACTGCGGGTCGTTGAGGTCGTCCGGGAAGGTGCTCGGCGTGACTCTCAACGGGATCGTGAGCTGCTGGTTGAAGCCGAACTTCTGAGCCTGGTCCAGCATTTTCTGCTGGCCCAGTTCCATGCCCAGCGCGGCGTAAGCGGTGTTGCAGGAGACCTCTAGGGCATGGAGCAAGGTGGTCTTGTTGTTCGGGCCGCACGGTAGGTCGTCGTCGTTGTCCAGCGGGTCCGTGACGCCGGGGAGCTTCAGCGAGGCCGGACCGTCGAGCAGGCTGTCCGTCTCGTACCCGTTGGACAGCGCTGCGGCAGAGGTGATCACCTTGAACGTCGATCCCGGCGGGTAGAGCTTGCCGGCGATCGCCCGGTTGATCAGCGGATCGTCCTCGTCGGCGTCGAGTTTCTTGTCGGCCGCCAGCGCATCAGCCCGGTTGTGCGTCGCCAGAGCGTCGGGGTCGTACGACGGCTTGCTCACCATCGCCAGAATGTCACCGGTTTTCGGATCCAGTGCGACGACGGCTCCGCGCTGATCCCCCAGCTGATCCCAGGCGGCCTGCTGAGCCTTCGGGTTGATGGTCAGCTCGACCTGGGCCCCGGCCGGTTCCTTGCCGGTCAGCAGGTCGCTGATCCGGCGATAGAAGAGCTGGTCAGAGGTGCCGGAGAGAAGGCCGTCCTCGGTCGCCTCGATGCCGTGCGGGCCGGAGACGGTCGAGTAGTAACCGGTGACCGGAGCGTAGAGCTTGCCGCCCGGGTAGGTGCGAAGGTACTTGTACTGGTCATTCGACGGAACAGATTTCGCAATCGCCTCACCACTGACGGTGATCGGTCCACGCTGGCGGGCATATTCCTTGTACAGGGTGCGGGTGTTGGTCGGTTTGTCCTTCAACGCCGCAGCGTCGACCACCTGGATGTAGGTCGTGCTGATCAGCAGCGAGGCGAAGAGCAGCGCCACGACCCCAGCGAGCCGGCGGATCGGGCCGTTCATCGGACCACCACCGTTTCCTGGTTGTCCGAGGCCGCAGCCGGCGGCAGCGGTTCCGGCCGCTGATCCGGCAACTCGTCATCCGGGGTGGGTGGCTCGAACATCGGCACGTCCATTTCTGCTGCTGGCCGCCGGGCGGAATCAGAAATCCGCAGGAGCAGCCCGATGATCATCCAGTTGGCCAGCAGCGCAGATCCGCCGTACGCCAGGAACGGGATGACCAGGCCGGTCAGCGGAATCACCCGGGTGACGCCGCCGACGACCACGAAAACCTGCAAAGCCATGGTGAAGGCGAGGCCGGTGGCCAGCAACTTGCCGAAGCCGTCACGTACCCCGATCGCCGTCCGCAGTCCGCGCTCGATGATCAGCGCGTACAGCAACAAGATCGCGAACGCTCCGGTGAGCCCGAGCTCCTCGCCGAGCGAGGCGTAGATCATGTCGCTCTCGGAGGCGTAGGTGCTGAACGGCCGGCCTTCACCGAGGCCGGTGCCGAGCAAGCCGCCGCTCGCCATCCCGAAGAGGCCCTGCACGATCTGGGTGCTGTTGCTGATCAGGTCCGGGTCGAACGGATGCAGCCAGTAGTCCACCCGCTGCTGAACGTGCGAGAACAGATTCCAGGCAACGAACGCACCGCCGGAGAACAGGCAGAGGCCGATCACCACCCAGCTGATCCGCTCGGTCGCGACGTAGAGCAGGCCGACGAACAGGCCGAAGAAGAGCAGCGACGTCCCCAGGTCTCGCTCGAACACCAGGACGGCGAGACTGGCTCCCCACACCACCAGCAACGGTCCCAGGTCGCGGCCGCGGGGCAGCTGCATGGCCAAGATCTTTCGCCCGACCAGGGACAGCGAGTCGCGCGCCGTCACCAGATAGCCGGCGAAGAAGATGGTCAAGGCAATTTTGGCGAGCTCGCCCGGCTGCAACGAGAACGGCCCGATCCCGACCCAGATCCGCGAACCGTTGATCTCCTTGCCGATCACCGGTAGCAACGGCAGCAGCAGCAGCGCCAGACCGGTTGCCATCGCGATGTAGGTGTAGCGGCTCAGTACCCGATGGTCGCGCAGCAGCACGATGATGGCGGTGGCCGCGATCACGCCGAGCGTGGTCCAGAGCAACTGCTTGAAGGCGAACGACTCGCCGAAGGAACGTTCCTTGGCAACATCGATTCGGTGGATCATCACCAGCCCGAGGCCGTTGATCAGCGTGGCCAGCGGCAGCAGGGTGGGGTCGGCGTACCTCGCGAACCGGCGCAACGAGATGTGCAGCACCAGCGCCAGACCACCTAGACCGGCGCCATATCCCAGCATTCCGGGCGGTAGCTGGTCGTTGATGGCCAGCCCAACCAGCGCGTAGGCACCCACCGACAGGGCTACGGCACACGCCGTGAGCACTGCTTCCAGGTTACGCCCGGTGCGTGGAGCTACCGGTGTCACAACAGCCATCAACCCAACCCCCGGCAATCCTCCGACGTCACGGCGCCGCCCGTTGCCGACGCGGTCGGAGCGGCCGTGCTCGGTGTCACCGCCGGCGTGGTCGCCGCTGCGCTGGCCGTGGCCGTGGCCTTGGTCGGCTTCGGTGAGGTGGTGGAACTCGCCGTGGCCTTCGCGGTGGCGGTGGCCGACGGGGTCGGCGTTGCGGTCGGCGGGGGGGTGGCGAGCGCGGCCCGGCAATTGGCCGCCTGCACCCGGAGGCGATCGACCACACCCTCGGCCGCGATTTCGTCGTCCGTGACGATGCCCTGCTCCACCTGGTTGCGGGTCCAGGGCGGGAGGTCGGCGAGCGGTACGTCCGCGGCGACCGACGCCACGCTGGAAAGCGTTACCGGGCCGAGGTCTTGCGGCAGACCATGGAAGATCGCCACGGAACCGCTCGAGCTGCCGACGAAGAACTGGCTCTGGCTCCAGCGGTAGGCGCCATAGCCGCCACCCCCCAGGAGACCGACGATGACCAGCGTGGCCAGGCCGAACCGGAGAACTCGCCGACCGGCCGGGCGGGACGGGGCGGACCGTTCGGGCGAGTGCACTCCGTTGGCCGCGCCCGGCGCGGTGAGTTCGGCGGCCCGCTCGGCGGCCGATCCGCCCGAGAGCGGGCGGGTCTGCTGCTGCAACGAGGCGGCACCGACGACGACCGGCACGGTGTCGGTCGGTGTCCCGATCGCATCCACGATGTCGGCGACGATGCAGGTGACGTTGTCCGGGGCACCGCTCCGCAGGGCGAGCTGCACGAGTTGTTCACAGGTCGGGCCCGGGTCGCGGCCCGCCGCCATGGTGTCCTGAATGGTCTCGAAGCTGACCACCGAGGAAAGGCCGTCCGAGCAGAGCAGGTAGCGGTCGCCGATCTTGGCTTCGCGCATGGAGAGGTCTGGCTCGACGTCTTCGATCACATCGCTCAGGACCCGCATCAGTACCGACCGCTGGGGGTGCTGCTCGGCCTCCTCCAGTGTGATCCGGCCGTCGTCCACCAGTCGCTGAACGAAGGTGTGGTCCCGGGTGATCTGGGTCATCTGGCCGTCCCGCAGGACGTAGGCCCGAGAATCCCCGATGTGCGCCAGCGCGAGCCGACCGCCGGTCCGCAGCAGCGCGGTGACCGTAGTGCCCATCCCGGACAGGGCGGGTTCGTCGACTACCCGTTCCATCAGTTCTCGATGAGCGGAGTGAATCGCGTCCGAAAGGTGACCGAGCACGGCGTCCGCGCCGTGCGACTCGCCGTCCAACGGTGCCATCTCGCCGATCGCGAGCGAGGACGCGACGTCGCCGCCGGCGTGACCGCCCATTCCGTCCGCAACGACCAGCAGGCTCGGTCCGGCGTAACCTGAGTCCTGGTTGTTGGACCGGACCAGACCTACATCAGAGCGAGCCGCGTAGCGCAACGCGATCGCCATGCCTACCTCCGCAGCTCGAGGACCGTGCGCCCGATCCGGACAGGAGCTCCGGGGGCGATCGGTACCGGATCCTGAACGCGGTTGCGCCCGAGAAAGGTTCCGTTGGTCGAGCCGAGATCTTCGACCATCCAGGTGCCATGCTGCAACGAGAGTCTCGCATGACGGCCGGAAGCGAAGTCATCTTCAAGTACCAGAGTGCATTCCGGAGCCCGGCCGATCAGGATCGGCGCCTGTCCGAGGGCAATTGTGGTGCCCTTGAGTGAGCCTTCGGTGACCACCAGTGTGTGCGGCAGGGGGTTCGGCGCGGGGGCCGGTGACTCCTTGCGGCCACGCGGTGGAACAGCAGCGGTCGGGCCATTCGGCGACGAATTGCGCCGGGTGACTCGGGTGCCGAACAGATCGCGGCGAAGCACCGCAACCACAGACAGCACGAGAAGCCACAGCAACGCCAGGAAACCCAGCCGGAGCAGGGTGAGAGTGAGCTCGCTCATCGGGCGGTGATCACCACGACCCGAAACGGACGACGATCCGCGTGCGGCCCACCGTGATCCGGCTGCCGTCGGCGAGCGGGGCGCCTTGCGGCCCGACCCGTTCGCCGTCCACAAAGGTTCCGTTCGTCGAGTTGCGGTCTATCACCCGGACTCGACCGCCTTCGGTGTGCACCTCGGCATGTCGCCGGGACACTCCCGCGTCGTCCACCACTACGTCCGCCTCCGCTCCTCGGCCGATCACAGTCACGGATGAGCTGAGCTGGTAGCTGCGCCCCTCCACGTCCAGAGCCACGTGCAGGGCACCGGACTGGGCCAGCGCCGCCGGCGCCTGCCCGTACGACTGGCCCGCGGGCTGGCTGGGTGCGGGTGCAACCTGGACTCGGCCCTTCGTGGTGCTGCTGCGCACCCGGAAGACCCCGGTGTCCAGATCTTCGGCCTCTTCGAACGTGACGGTAATCGGCCCGACGAAGGCGTACGCCTGCTGACCTGCGTGCTCAGTGACTACGTCCCGCAGTTCGTCGCCGAGCGCATCTTCCCACTCACCCAGCCGACCGTGGTCGGCGGGCCCGAGCTCCACCACAAAGGTGTTGGGAACCAACGTGCGCCCCCGGGCGACGATGGTGGCGCGGTCGTCCACTTCGCGTTTCAGCGCGCTAGCGATCTCGACCGGCTGTACCTCGCTGCGGAAGGCCTTTGCGAAGGCGCCATTCACGGCACGTTCGATGCCCTTCTCCATGCGGTCGAACATTCCCATCGCTACCTCCTTCCGGTCCCGAGTTCAAGATCCTGCCGCAGTTGCGTCGACAACACGACCGGAGAGTCATCGACGACCTCACGAGCCATGCTGCGCCCAGCGTATCGGCGCCGCGCCGGATCGCGGAGATGATCTGTGCTGGACGGTCCAGATCTGGGCTGTCCAGATCTGCACTGCTCCTCGTTCGGAGCCATGCGGTTACTAGTTGGGTCACGCTGCGTGCTAGCTTTGCCTCTGCTCGCGCGAGTGGCGGAATAGGCAGACGCGCACGGTTCAGGTCCGTGTACCCGAAAGGGTGTGGGGGTTCAACTCCCCCCTCGCGCACTGGTAACAGTGCAGGTCAGACCGGGATTTTCCGGGTACGTGAGATCGGGTCATGATGAAGTCATGGCCCGATCTTGGTTTTGCCGCCTGAGGTTTTCCTCCGATCGCCCTCGCGGCCGGGTTTCACAGCCTCTTCATGGGTAACCCGGCCCGCTGGAACCGGAGATCCGGCAGGTGCGTCCAACGGATACCGGTCAGCCGTGGCATCCCTGGAGGAACCCATGCAGCTCCAGTCTCATCGATCGCCCTCGGCCGTAGTGCTGCTGGCCGTCATCGCGCTGCTGTCCGGGTGCGGCGGCGCCGACGAAGTCACCCCACGCCTGCCGACGGCCGACGAGGCGTCGGCGAACGTCATCCTCTGGGTGAGTAACCAGTCCTTCGACGACGAATCGGTTCGGATCACGGTCAGGCTCGACGATCGCGCCGTCATCGACCAGGACTTCGACGTCGAGGGACAACACAACTGGATCAGTTTCCCGCTGGTCGTCGGTTCTGGCTCGCACAAACTCGCCGTCACCAGTGACTCCGGGGCCCAGCGAGTCGACCAGTTGATCATCCCGAAAACCGGCCGGCGGTACGCAGTGGTCGACTACTGGCGGGAAGGGCGAGAGCTCCCGCACTTCGAGTTCCAGGCCTCCGATACCCCGATCGGCTTCGACTGACCCGGACTTGTGGATCTTGCCCTAGTCTTCGGGCCTTCCTCCCTGCCCTTTGGAGTGCCCGTGCGCCGGTTTGTCGCGATCCCTGTTGTGTTTCTGTTCGTGGCGCCCGCAGCACTCGCGGGCAGCGCTGCTGCGCAAAGCGACCCGGCGCGAAGCCCGGCCCTGACGGCGGCCGCGGCCCGGACGTGCGACAGGGAGCGCAACGGGGACGACTTCAACGGCGACAACTTCTCGGACGTCGTGATCGGGGATCCAGCGGCGACCAGGTCCGGGCGAAAGAAGGCCGGCGTCGTACAGGTCAGATACGGCGTCAACGATCGGGCCACCGGCGCCACGTCAATTCTCGCCCAGGGCCAGGCCCGGATCGGGGGGAGCGCCGAGACCGGTGATGGCTTCGGCGCGGTGATCGCGATGGGCTGGGTGGACGACGACGGCTGCGCCGATGTGGTGATCTCGGCGCCGGGCGAGAACCTGGGATCGACAAAGGACGCCGGTGTCGTGCACGTCGTCTTCGGCTCCACTGCCGGTCTCGGTCGGGGCAAGGCGAGCCTGGTGCTGCACGCCGGGTCGGCCGCTCTGCCGGGGAAGCCCGCCTCGGGGGAGCGCTTCGGTTCCGCACTCGAGTTTCTGCAACCCTCCGCGGATGCCTCGGAGCCGGCTTCGCTCGCGATCGGCGTCCCCTTGCGCAACGTCGCCGGCGTGCTGGATGCGGGCGCTGTTGACCTCGTGACTTTCGGCGCCGGGGGCGCCGTCCGGGCGGCTCGAACGATCACTCAGTCGAGTCCGGCAGTGCCGGGCACGCCCCAGCGCAGTGACCGGTTCGGGGCCGCGATCGCGGGCGGTTCCTTCACCAAGGGGTGCGAGGACAACAAGTGGTGCCTTGACCTGATGGTCGGTGTGCCGGGCAAGCACCGGGGTGCTGGCGCGGTTGTCGCGCTGAACAACCCGGGCGCCGGCAGTCCTTACACCGGAAGCAGGACGTGGACTGAGAATTCACCAGGGGTGAAGGGAAGTTCGGAGCGGGGGGACGGTTTTGGTAGCAGTTTCGGTTTCGACCTCGAGAGCTTCACCGGTCAGTCGTACCTGGCGATCGGAGCCCCGGGAGAGGATCTCGGCTCGGTCAAGGATGCCGGCGAAGTGCACCTGTTTCGCGGCGGGATGAAGGATGACTACCTGATCTCGCAGAACACGTCCGGTGTAGCCGGGGTGGCTGGCGCCGGCGACCGATTTGGCGAAAAGCTCCTGATCACAGGCTATTACACCAACCAGTACGGCATGGCGTTGGTTGTGAGTGCGCCGTACGAGGATGTGGCCGGACACAAGGACGCCGGCACGGTAGCGGCATTCCACATCGCCAGCGGGATCGTTTTTGGCAGTTCCGACCGGCTGATCAGCCAGAACTCGCCGCGGGTGCCCGGTTCCGCGGCCGCTGGCGAGCACTTCGGATCGGCCCTCGGCGAGGTCGCCAGCGGCCTGCTGGTCGGTGTCCCGGACGACACCCACTGGACGGGTGGGGCGGTGCTGCGGATTCCCTGGATGATCATCGATGGCGTTCAGGGCTCGAAGAAGTTCGCCAGCAAGTCCTTGACCCGTTCCGGTGGGGTCCGATTCGGCGCAGCAATCGCCGCGGTTTAGGGCGCCAGACGTCTAGGGTGGTCCTGTCCAGGGATCGGCCGGGGAGGGTCCGCATGCCGCGAGGGTGGCCGCTCCTTCGGCAGGCCCCGGCCCGGATGGTGCACAACGGCTCGCTCGCAGCAATGATCTTGCTATCGGTCGCCCTGCTCGCCGGACTGGTTGCGGCCGGTCCGGTGTTCGGTTCGGCCACGAACGCCGGCGGGCTGGCCCGGCGGCTGGCGGCCATCCCCGAGACCACGGCGGCGAGCCTCCGCCCGGTGGTCCAGGTGACCGTGCGCAACGGCCCTCCGGCGGCGGCGGAACCCCGGATCCGGGCGCTGGTGGACGACGTCCCGTTCATCGCCGATCCGCAGACCAGCGTGTTCGGCGACGCCTGGCACCTCGACCAGCGGCATCCCACGCCGTACCTGCTCGCTGGGGCAACCCGGCTTCCGGCAGTGCTCTACTTTCGCACCGGAGCCGTGGACGGCCTGCAGATAGCCAGTGGCAAGCGCGGTGCGCCGGGGTTGTGGGTGCCCGAAGCGGCAGCTGAAGACCTCGGCCTGGGTCCGGGCTCACGGATCCAGATCGGCAAGACCTTCAGGTACACCATTCCCTCCTGCGGCTCGCCATTCTTGAAGTTGCTCGGGAAGGTTTCGGGCAAGGACACCGGGACCACGATCGCGGTGGCCGGCACCTACCGCACCGCCGCGGACGGCAAGTTCCCCCTCGGGCCCTACTTCTCCCGGATCAGCAGCGGGCTCCCCAGCGATCCCGGCCAGTGCCCCAGTACTGCCCTGCTGTTGATCGGCGACCGGGCAACCGTGGACACCGCGCTGGCAGCGGTGAAGGAGATGCCGACCTGGACCCACATCGCAAAACTCACCGCACTCGGGCAGACCCCGGAGCACCTCCGCCAGGCCGCTGCCGCAGCCGCGCGGCTGCGGCTCATGGCAGCGCAGCCGGGCAGCGAGGTCGCCGACCTGATGGCTGGTTCGGGGGACTTTCAGATCGACAGCGGGTTGCCCGCGATTCACCGGAAAGCTGACCTCGACGCCGTCGCGGCCCGCCAGCAAGGGCGCGGAATCGCTTATGCGGGTGGTGCTCTCGGTCTGGCTGCAGTGGTCGTGGCGCTGCGGGCGTTGGCTCAGCGCAGGCGCCGGGAGACTGAGCTGTTGCTCGGTCTCGGCACGCCGACCTGGATCGTGGTGGCAGCCGGCACGATCGAGCTGTTGTTGCCGACCGTGCTCGGCGCCGGCGCCGGATGGGCGGCGACCTGCCTGATCTTTCGGTGGTTCGGCCCGAATCCACAGCTCGACGCGGCGGCGGTGCAGGCTGCTGGGCTGGCCGCGGCGCTGGTGGCCGGGGTGACGCTGTTCTGCAACGCGTTCGTGATCCTGGGTCAGGCCCGAGCGGTGTCGCGAACACTGGAAGGGCGGCCGGAATCGCGGTGGGGTTCGCAGTGGCTGCCGCTGCTGACCGGCGCCACCGTCCTCACCGTGATCGCCACGCTGACCCGCGACCGTGAGCAGACCTACCAGGATCCGATGGCGGCGCTGCTCCCGATCCTCGTTCTGGCCTGCGGGTGCTCGATCGTTGCTCGGATGGCGGGCGCGGTCGTTGCCGAGATCCGGCGCCGACGTGGTCAACTCGCCGTCCCGGTGTTTTCCGTCCGGCCCAGCGCAGACCGGCTGGTGCTGCGGGGTCTGCGCCGCACCGGAGTGCCGGTCGCCGACCTGATCATCGTGCTCGGTGTGGGAGTGGGCGTGCTCGCCTACGGTTTGCTCTCGTCGGCGCAGGTCAACCGGTCAGTGATGGAGAAGGCCACGGTGCTGGCCGGTGCCTCGAGCAGCGCTCGCATCGCACACTCCTGGTTGCTTGAGGGCGGTGACGGCCCTTCTCCACGGCTCGCCGCAGGCGCCTCCGTCGTCTGGCGCGGTTCCGGTGTGCTGACCCCCGACAACCGGGTCTACGACCTCCTGGTGGTGAATCCGACCTCGTTGCGGGACGCTGCCAGCTGGGGTTCGGGGCCGGAGCTTGCCGAGGCGAAGGCCGCGCTGAACGAGTTCGGGCAGCCACCGGCGAATCCGGCTCGAATCGCCAGTGCCGATCAGTCGGCTCTGCCGCCAATTCCGGCGCTGCTGGTCGGCCCCAGCGACCGGAGCGTGGGTTCGACCGCGCAGTTGGCGGTGGCATTCCAGAAGCAACCGATTGAGATCCGGCGGCATCTGACCGCGTTCCCGGGAGCGGTCCGACCCACCCTGGTGCTCGACGCGCGGTCCTACTTCCCGCGGCTGGACGAGGAGGAAGACCCGTCCCACCAGATCGACCGCGTCTTGGAGATCCAGGGCGACTACACCACCTGGATCTGGAGTCGGCAGAGCCTGAAATCGGTGCTGCAGCTGATGGGAGCGCACGGCATCCCGACGCAGGAGACCTTCACCCTGGATCAGGCGCTGGCCACCCCGGTGTTGACCTCGGGCCGGTGGGCGGCCGGCTATCAGGTCGCCCTCGGCTGGGCAGCGGCGATTCTCGCCGGGCTGGCGGTGGTCGTCGCGGTCGATCGCCGGGTGGCCCGGGCGGCCCCGGTCGACCTGATCCTGCGGCGCTTCGGCGTCCGTCCGGCCCGGTTGCTCAGACTTCGGGCCCGGGAACTCGCCCTCACCGCTCTCGGGGCACTGGCCGTGTTGGCGATCCCGCTCGCGCTGATGGTGGTCCTGCTGCCGAGGCTGGTCGAACCGGACACCGCGCTGCCACCGGAAATGCCGGTGCGGGTGACGGCGCTCCCCCTGTTGCTCAGCGTGGGGGCTGCCATCGGTGTGATGATCGTGGCGGCGATAGCGGCGGCCCGCCGTTCGGCGTCCCTCGACCCGGGTGAGGTGCTGCGCGATGACACCTGACGCGATGGCGACTGGGGCGATGGCGACTGGGGCGATGCCACCGGACACGGTGATCGCCGAATCAATGCCGTCGACCGGGGAATCGACGGCGGGTTTCGCCAACGTCGTTCGGATCTATCAGGCCGCTTCCGGTGAGGTGCATGCGCTGCGCGGGGTCGACGTCGACTTCCCGCGCGGCAGCGTGACCGCCATCGCCGGCCCGTCCGGCGGCGGCAAGAGCACGCTGCTGTCCATCCTGGCGCTGCGGGACCGGGTCACCGCCGGCACCGTGACGCTGTTCGGCAACGATGTCACCCGGGCTCGCGGCACGACCCTCAAAGCGTTGCGGCGCAGCGCGATCGCCTGGGTTCCGCAGCGCCCCAGCCACGGGCTCCTGCCGCAGCTGTCCGCCCGCGACAACCTGGTGCAGATCGCCCGGATTCGCGGTCGGGCCACCGGCTGGACCCCGGACGAAGCACTCGAACTGCTGGGCCTGACCGCGCGAGCGAGCGGCCGGCCCGGTCGGCTCTCCGGAGGCGAGCAGCAGCGCCTGGCCGTCGCGGCAGCCTTGATGCACGCACCGGAGCTGGTGGTGGCCGACGAGCCCACGGCGGAACTGGACGACCCGAACGCCGATCGGGTGATCGCGGCCTTGATGGCGGTCGCCGCGCAGGGCACCACCTGCGTCGTCTCCACGCACGATTCTCGAGCGCTGCGGCACTTGCCGCGAGTGTTGCATCTGCGCCATGGCGTGCTGTCGGCTGAGCGCTCGGGGACTGCGGAGTCGGCCTCCGGGCAGGTCCGGACGGCGGAAGCGGTGATCGACTCGGCCGGGCGGCTGCAGTTGCCGCCGGAAGCCCTCCGATTGTTCCCGGGCCGCCGGGTTGCCGTCCGGATCGAGCGCGGCAGCGTCATTCTCGACCCGCCCGTTGACAACTCATGAGCCTGCTCTCCGTGCGCGCCGTCAGCCACGGCGTCCTCCAGGAGATCAGCCTGGAGGCCGAGCCGGGCACGCTGGTCGCGTTGACCGGCCACTCCGGATCCGGCAAGTCCACGCTCTGTCACCTGGTGGCCGGGCTGGAGCGCCCCACCAGCGGCACCGTCACGATCGACGGCCGGCCCACCGTGGACGTCACCGACTGGTCGCGAATCTCCGTCGTGCCGCAACGACTGGGCCTGCTCGAGCAGCTGACCGCGTTGGAGAACCTCGCACTGCCGGTACTTTCCGCCGGGCGCGAGGTGGATCCGGACGCCGCGCAAGGCCTGCTGGACTCCCTCGGGGTCGGTGTGCTGGCCCACCGGCTGGTCGGGCACGGCTCCATCGGTGAGCAGCAGCGCATTTCGGTGGCTCGGGCTCTGGTGTTGGGCGCAGCCTTGATCGTTCTCGACGAGCCGACCGCGCATCAGGACGACGAGAATGCCGGGCGGGTGATCGACGCGATCACGACGGCGATCGACACCGGCGCCCTGATCGTCACCTCCACCCACGACCCGAGGCTGTTGAACCGGGCTGCTTTGGCACTTCCCCTCGGCTCCGGTTGAGCGCGTTCGGCGGCAGCCGGGCCGCAGCCGAGACGCGATTATTCCTTCGGCGGTGACTTCTGAGCGGTGGTCAGCGTGGTGGCTACCCAAGGGCCGCCGAACCAGAATCGCCAGCCGAGAGCACGCTGGTGGACGGCGTGCGCGCCGTTTTCATCCAGGCACGTTACCTGGTCAGACCGGTTCGTCGGCGAACAGTCCGACCTTGCGTAGGGCGGTGAGGCCACGAGCGGCGCTGCTACGGACGGTGGCCGGCGCGACGCCGAGGATTTGGGCGATCTCCTGATCGGGCAGTCCTTCGTAGTAGCGCAACACCAGGACGGCGCGGTGCCGCGCGGGCAACGTCCGGAGCGCACCGAGCAGGGCGTCGCGTTCGACCACCGGCCCGCTGCCGTCCATGACCGAATGGGCCGGCAGATCCTCGGTGGCGGTTGGTACCTCCCGGTGCTTGCCGGAGCGCCAGATCGAGGTCGCAGCGTTGATCAGCATGCGATTGACGTAGGCCGCCGGCTCGTCGGCTTTTCGGACGACGTCCCATTTCAGCAGGGTCTTGGCCAGCACCTCCTGAACCAGGTCTTCCGCATCGCTGGAGGTGCGGGTCAGGCCGCGGGCCAGTGCCAGCAGGGGCGCTGCCCGGGCCTGGACGAAGTCGGTGTAGCCGGGGGCGCGCTCGATCGTCGGTTCCGGCCAAGGCATTCTCATTGGGCTGCGGCCTCCGTCACGTAGAGCGCCCGGCTCAGAGCCGCCTCTGCGGTGGAACTGAGCTGCCACTCCGCGTGGGCGGTGATGGACTGCTGATTCTTGCCCACATCCGGAAGCACGGCGTCCACTTGGACGACGACATGTTCGGTCATCATCACCATCTGGATTTCCTGGTTTCCTTGGCCGTCGGACGCGGTGGTCAACAGGACGCTGTCGGCCTCCGAGAGTTCCCAACGCGGATCAAGCCTGCGGGTGACACCGCGCCCGCTCAACCCGGGCCCGGACGAGCATCCGGCAACTTGTTCCTCCAACTGCTTGAACAGAGCCGGGGCAGAATCGGAGTCGGCCCACCGCCAGACCTTCTCGACCAGGCCGGGCGGCACGGTTGCCTTCGCCGGCGGGTCGGCCACTCGCCAGCCAGTCCACCAGCCATGGTCGGGGTCCGTGATCGGCAGGGCCGCGTCCACGCAGACCCCGGCGACCAGCGGCTGGCCGCCGAGCTCGTCCGGTCCCTCACTCTGAATCAGTCGGACGTCGCCGAAGGCGGTGATGGCGGCGGCCGGCAACAGGACCGTCACCGGCAGTGCATACGTCGGTGACGGCTGGCTCACGGGTGAGGATGTGCCGGCCGGAGTCACCGCGTGGGCTCCGGTCGTCATCGGCAGGGTCGCCACCAGTGCTGTTGCTGCCGTGACGGCGAGTACCGCAACCCCGGAAGCGAGCGCCAGACGCCGCCGGTGACTGCGCCGGGCCTTGGCCTGGATCAGTGGCAACCGGGAGATCACCCGGCGGGCTTGGCCCTCGTCCGGTTCCAGTCCGGCCCGGAAGCGCGCCGCCAGCGCGGCGTCCGCCCGGCCGAATTCCAGCCGGTCGGCATCCAGATCGATCGGATCGCCCCCGTCGAACGGCCCGCCACTGGTGCTGTCTGTGCCCATGCCTAGCACGACGCCCGAGTAGCGACGCCTGTTGCAGCTGGAACGATTTTTCTGGCCGGATCAGGCGATCACCGAAGCTGCCATGGCTGTTTCACGGCACCGGCAGGTGCGAGTTCACTGCCCGGGCTTCCGCCGCGAGTTCGGGAATCTCCACGACGGTCCGGCCCGCGGCGGCGAGCAGTTCGACGCCGACGCAGTTGACGACAAAGAGAGTCGGCTCGCGCCAGGCGATGACCACTCTGGGTATTCCGGAGGCGATGATCAGTTCGACACAGGTCGGCCGTTGCGACAGCCGTTCCGAGCACGGCTCGAGCGTGCTGTAGGTCGTAGCGTTCTTCAGCCGTGGATCGGAGAGGTCGATTTTTGCCAGCGCGGATTCCTCGGCGTGGATCCGCGAATCGGTCTCTCGGCTGTAGCCGTAAGAGATTTCGGTACCGTCTGCGGCCACGATGACGGCACCGACGGAATAAGCCTTCTCTACCGGCGGGCAGAGCCGGGACAACTCGATTGCCCGCTGCATCCACACCCGGTCCGCTGCGGTCGCTGTGCTGTCTTGCTTCACCTTCACGTGCGTTCCTTCGGTGCGTAGCGGAGCAAGACGACATCACCGATGGAACGGGCCTCCAGCAGGCGCATCCGAGCGGTTGATCCACCTGGATAGTCCGCAGTTCCCAGGAACCTCGGTGCGTCGGCCTGGCCGACGATGAGCGGTGCGATGGCTAGTTGAAGCTCGTCGGCGAGATCCTGGGCCATCAACTGAGTGTGAATGGTGCCTCCGCCCTCGACCATCAAGCGTCGGACACCACGTTGACCGAGCTCGTCCAGCATGGCACCCCAATCAAGGGCCGGGCCGGTACTGACGACGTCGGCGAGTCCAGCCAGCTTCGCACGGACCTTCTCCACGGCATCGTCGACGGTGAAGACCAGCTTCTGCGCACCGTGATGCCAGAACTTCAGGTCGGCGTCCAGGTCGCCGCTGCCCGTGACGGTCACCTTCAGCGGATGCTCGGGCAACCCCCGGCTGACCCGTTCTGCACGCCTTTGTGGCGAATTCACCAGGAGCCGGGGGTTGTCGCGACGCATCGTCGTCGCCCCGATCAAGATGGCATCAACCCCCGCACGGGCCTCATCGACTCGATCGAAGTCCTCGGCGTTGGACAGCAGCAGTCGCTCCGCGGAGGTGTCGTCAAGACAGCCGTCCATGCTGGTTGCCACAGACAGCAGCACGTACGGACGAGCGATGGTCATCGGTACTCACTTCGGGTCTCGGTCTCGGGTCCTAGAGGTGAGCCTCGCGGAAGGCGGTCCAGATCTCTGGCCGGAGCCGGCCACGGTCGGGAACGGCGACTCCGGCTTGCCGGGCCCACGTCCGAACCTCCGCAGTGGATGGTTGTGGAGCCGACCCGGCGTCGATCACCTCGCTGATCGCTCCGACCATACGCGCGCTGACCTCGGTCTCGGTGACTGCCCACTGGTGGGCGGCCGCGAGGTACCGATAGCTCCATTCTTCGGCCAGCTTCCGGCTTTCACAGAACACAATCGGGATCGCAGGCCAGCGCACTTGTAGTTCGGCAAGACCGTCAGCCACCACGGCCGGGCGGACGTAGTCCAGGGTGAACACCTGGGAGTAGCGGTCCTCGACCACCACAGCCGCCCTCGGAAGGGTCGCCAACTCGCCCAACGCGTAGCGAAGGGTTCCATTGATCAGGCTGGAGACCAGGTCGGCCAGGGATTTGCGTTCGACGGCGGCGACCATCCGACCTTCGATCGTGACGCCGTAATCGCCGGAGGGCAGCGCTCTGGTGACCGTGCTGACTTGCTGGGAGGAGAACTTCCAGGCGTAGCGCTCGCGGGAGTCGATCACGATCTCCAGCTCGGGCATGCCGCTGGCCCGAGCCGTCGGGGTGCGCACGTTCGGCCGTGCTTGCTTGCGGGTCTTCGGGGATTGCCAGAAGACCGCGTCCCGCCCGCGTGCGGTAGTGAAAACGATCTGCGAGCGGTTCTCCCGACCTCGGTCGAGCACCAGGTCCACAGCTGCCCCGCGTCGGACGCAGGAGCGGACTGGCACTCGCTCGACGATCTCTGGATCATCCGGCCAATCCTGCGCAGACACCGGGTAGCAGTAGAGCGCCTTTGCTCGCGGCCACGTCCCAGCGGTCCGCAGCACGATCGGTTCCGGCAGCGGCAGGCGGATCAGATAGGGCAGCCGGGAGTCCGGTTCGGGATTGCGAATGATCAACAACTCCACGTGCAAGACTCCCGCCGAATCAGATCGTTCGACACCACCCGAACAATGCTGGCCTAGGAAACCCTACGGCCATGCCGAGGGCGATCAGGTGCACGTTGCCGGAACCGGGTCGAGATCGTCCGCTCGCACCGGTGAGACGTCGGCCAGATCGGCGAGCAGGGTGTCGATCACCGGGCTCATCCGGAGACCCCGGCCGGATTCACGTCGCGGCCAAGATAGGTGCCGTGCCCTTCGATCACCAGGCCGCCGTCGAACCGCAATACCTCGTTGACCAGGCCGCGTTTCTGGTTGCGGTAGTTGATCACGATAGTGGTCACCCCGACGTAGACCCCGACTATCTCGAAGCGTAAATCCGGGATCCGGCGCAGTCCTTCGGTCCAGGCGGCCCGCAACGCCGCCTTGCCCCGGATGACGCCGGCGCTGTCGGGCAGTAGCTGAGCGGCCACCGGTGAGGTGAAGACGACGTCATCGGCGAAGTGCTCCAGCAGCGCGTCAAGATCATGCGCGTTCCAGGCGGCAAGCCACTGCTGAGCGAAAGCGCTCGGTTCAGGCACGTCCATGCTCAAGTCTCCCGCGCCACGAGGACTACAGGCGAGGCACCGCGAAGTCGAAGCGGACCTTCTGGCCTTCGCTCACGACGACACCAGGTCCGGCCGCGGTCGGATCCTCCTCGTTGTAGCTCACCGCTGCGTGCTTGCTGGTCACCTCGGTGAACAAGTCATAGGTGAACGTTCCGGAGAGCGGGTGGTAGCCCTCGCCCTGGGCGTCGTACTCGGTGAAGGCGTACCAGCCGTTCTGGTCGGTGTACGCCTCGCTGTCGTTGTCTCCCTCATGGATCAGCGACGAAATCCGCAGCCTCGAGACCGGTTTCCCGGTCTTGGCATCGGTCACCTGCCCGTACAGCATGGTGGGGACGCCTACTCCGGGCAGCGTCACATCCTGGACCACCGTCGCCTTGGCGTCGAACGAGATATCCCCACTGGTCCAGATCGGGTAAGGCAGATCGTCGTACACGTCGAGATAGGCGTGCACCGGCGCCTGCACCCGCAACCGGTAGACCCCGTTGACGTCCGTACTTGCCTGGTCATACTCGCCGCCCAGCGCGTGATACTGGATGACGGCACCCGCGACCGGGCTGCCGGTTGCGTCAGTAACCGTCCCGGTGATGACGCCCCGCGTCGACGCTGCGGCCGGTGAAGCCCAGAACCCGGACAAGGCGAGGCCCAGGGCGGCTATGACAAAAAGAGGACGTCTGACCATGGTGGATCATGCTAGCCCGGTTCAGATCCCCCCGAGGAGGGCAGAGTCGCCCGTAACGCAGCATTTCGGCATCACGCCGGTCGCAATCCCCCGAAATCCCCGTCGATGTGACGACATTCGGCGCATTATGACCATATTCGGCTCGATTCCGAACCCGAGATGAGGTCACGATGAACGCGCAGGTCACCCTAAGTCTGCCGATCCTCCGTAAGGGCAGCGACGAGTTTGGCCCGGTACGGCGTCTGCAGACCATGCTCAACGTCTTCGTGGGTCCCGCTGAGGAGGGCGCACCCACCGGATTCATTGAGGTCGACGGTGTCTTCGGGCCAGCGACCGAGCGAGCCGTGAAGATCTTCCAAGGAGCTGACGTCGGCGACCTGACGGTGGACGGAATCGTCGGACCCAAGACCTGGAAGAAGCTACTTACCGCCTGGCTCAGCGGATCCGAGCCTGGCTGAGGCAAATATCCCCGGGAGCGGTCGACGATGGGTTGTCACTCAGTCCAGCGTCTCCTCGACGACCAGGGTCGTTCCGCGCCCGGCACCCACGGTCAGGTCCGGGCGGTAAGAGGACAACCAGTCCCGCAATAGTTCGACCCGGGCCTGGTTGGGCTCGCTGCCGTTGACGACGGGAGCCTCGTTGTAGGGCATCGCATCCGAGCTCCGCCGCAACTTGATGTAGAGGCCCGAGGCACTGATCGCGTACCGCTCCATGTCGTCCTGTAGTGCACCGACGACGGTGATGTTGCGGTCGGCGCCGATCCGCTCGAACAGCGCGACCGCCTCCCGGCGGTGTTCGCTGCCGAGGTTGCGGCCCAACTCGTCCAGCACCAGGAGCAGCGGCCGGTTGCCCGAACCGGCCAACGCTGCCGCACAGACCAGCTTCACCGCCTTCTCATCGATCTGCGCGGTATTCGCCCGCAGGCTGTACGACGCCATCCGCTGGCCTTCCGCCCGGCGCCACTTCGGCGTGACGGTCCAGCGCCAGGGCTTGTCCGGCTGGCTCGGCGGTTCCGGCTCGGGGTACTCCAGCCCGGCACCGTAGCCGCCGTACTGCTGATCCAGCCGGTCGAACTCGGCGGCCACCTTCTTCAGCTTGTCCTTGATCCCGCTCGCCAGGGACGCCCGGGTCACCAGCGCGGCATGCGCCGCCTCTGCCAACCCCTGCTCGGCTGCGGCGAGGCCTTTGGTTCGCTCCGCGCGCTGCTTCTCGATCGACTGCTCGTCGTCCCGGTCCTGCCGTTCGGTGTTGGCCAGATGCGTGTTCAGGGCCCGGAGCATGCTCGGCACCAACGGCGTACGAATCTCCAGCCCACCCCGGAACCATCGCTGCTGGTGCAGCAATTCGCCGATCTCCCGGGGCAGGTGGTCGCGCGGGGTGTCGTCCGGGAAGCACAGCCGAACCACTTCGTTCAGCTGATGACAGGCCTCCTCGTTCCAGTCACCAACGCTGCGGTTCTGCTCCTGCTCGCCCAGGCTGAGCAGATAACTGGTGGCGGCGTCGGCGGTCTCTCCCCACGCGGTCTGCCGGGCCGCCAGCTCGAGGCCCTGCAGCTCGGCCGCCTGGCGCTCGCGCTGCTCGGCGTGGTCCTGCAAAGTGGTTCGCAGTCGCCGGATTTCGTCGGTCAAGGTCTTGATGGTCTGATCCCGGGTGGCCTGCTCGGTGAGGGCTTTCAGGTACTCGGCCTCCGCCGCGGCCAGCTCCGGCTGCAGTTCCAGGCGCAGCCGGTCGTGCTCCTCGTTCTGCAGGCGCAGTTCCTCGACCTGTTGCTGCAGCCCGGTCACCTGCTCGGCCGCGGCCGCTGCCTCGGCGCGTTCCCGGGCCCGTTCGAGCAGCCGCCCGGTCACCGCCAGTGCTGCTTCCGCTGCTTCCTGACCGGCCTGTGCTGCGGCCAGGCCGGCGCGGGCGGCGGCGATCCGGGCCACCCGCCCGGTGATCGGATCTGGGAAGTCGCCAATCACCATCAACCCGGCCGCGACGTCCACCTGCTGGTCGTCGTCCCCGCTCCGATCGGCCAGCGCGGTCAGGAAGCCGGAGATCGGAAACCGGGGGTCGGCGCTGACCGGCAGGTCGGCCGAGGTCGAAGCGTCACCGGCACCGGCCAGGACGATCATCGAACCGGGCAGGTCATGCAGCACCGCCGCCGCCGAACCGGCTCGCTCGGGCTCGATGATCAACGCCGTCCGGTACGGCACCAACCGGTTCTCCCAAACCGTCCGGTCCATCTCGCTGAGCACGACGACATCGAGCAGGGCCACCGCGGGAATGCCGGCCTCGCGCAGCCGGCGCATCTGCTCGGCCGCCACGTCGTCGCCGGACTCGGACTCGGCCAGCCTCCGGTTCGCCGCCTTCACACCGTCCTCAGCGATCGCCTGGTCGCCCAGGGCCTGCTTCCACTCGCTCTGCGCGTCCGCCTCTTCGTCCTTGGCCTGAGCTACCGTCCGGCCGTCGGCGGCCTGGGCTCGGGCCCGCAGATCGATCAGCCGCTTGTTCAGGTCGTCGATCCGGCTGACCGTCCGATCGTGCTCGCGCTCCAGCTCCCGGTCCCGATTGCCGAGGCTGGTCCGAAGCTGCTTGCGGTGGTTGAACCGCTCGGCGAACTCGTTGTCGTCCTTCAGCACGCGCAGGTCACCGTCGAGGCCGTCACAACTGCTCTCGATGACGGACATCTCCTCGCCCACACTCCGCAGGGCGCCCCGGATCTCCTGGTCCCGTTCCACGCCGTCCACCAGATAGCGAGCGCACCGGCCGTGCCAGGCGGCCCGGGCGGCGCCGAGCTGCTCGCGGGCCCGAGCACGATGCTTGATCCCGGCTTCGACCAGGCCCATCTCCCGGTCCCACCGCTCCAGGGCCTCCGCGGCCTCGACGGCCGCCGCCCGGTGGGTGTGCTCGGTGGTGCGCAGTTCCTGCTCGTGCAGCAGTTCCCGGTCCAGGCCGGTCAGGGTGGCGATCGCATCGAAGACCCGGTCCGGAGTCAGCTCGTTCAGCGGCTGCGCCAGCAGGTTCGCGGTCGGGCTGGCTCGCACCGAGGTGGACAGGAAGGAGACGCAGCGGACATGCCCGCCGTAAAGCACCGTCCCCAACCGGTTGGCGTGAAAGTCGGTGCGGCCGTTGCTGCGTGGCAGCGCCTGCCAGAGCGCATCGACCTCACGGGCCCGCTCGTCGTCGTTGGCGCCGACCGGAACATGCAGCTTGTAGATCCAGCGCAGGTCCAGGTAGGGCGCCTTGCGGTTGATCCGTAACCACACAGTAATGGCCGAATCGCGCAGTTCGGAAACAGTTTTGGCGGCCGGTGACGCGAAAACGCCGATAATGTAACCGCGATCGGCGTTCGACCAGCGGGTCTCCTGGGCGGCGAGTTCGGCGGTGAAGAGCAGTTCCGCCGCACTGGCCGCGCCGCTGGTCAGGCGCCACTGCTCGTCGGCATGCAACAGGCTCAGCGCTGCGATGAACGAGGACTTTCCGGCGCCGTTCGAGTCCTTCGGGCCCTGCCCGGCGATCGTGATCAGACCCTCGGAGATCACCGGCACCGGGTGCGTGGACAGTCGCGCGATGTCCACCATCTGGATGCCGACCAGTACCCGGCCGGAGACGACGTCGTGGACGCCGCCCTCGGTCTCGGGCGGGCTCCAGAGTTCGGCGACGGTCATGACTCCCCTTGCTGATGAAGACGGCGGATCCGGATCGCGGCGGCGAGCGGAGTGTCTGGGCCGGCCGCCAAGATGAGTTCTTCCTGCAGGCGGCGTCGGGCCACCGGGGTCAGCCGGTAGAACTGTGGGCCGGGGATGTAACCGGTCCCGCGACGCCGGTCGATCTGGACCAGGCCGGCGGCGCGCAACCGACCGAGCGCCGTGCGGGTTTCCTCGCGCGGCAGGTGGCTGTGCCGGAAGATCTCGTCCGGTGCGGTGGGATGCGGCGAGGTCCAGGTGTCGGCGTCCAAACCGCCCTCGCTGCGCGGGATCGCCACCGAATGCAGCAGGACCAGGGTGAGAATGGCCCGGTCGATCCGTTCCAGCGGGTGCCATCCGTCTCGGGTCAGCTCCAGCCGGACGTCGTCCCGGTAGCCGGCGGTCCAGTGGCTGCTGCCGACCCGGACCAGGGTCCGGCCGACGCCGTGCAGCACCTGCTCCAGGCTGCGCCGCAGGGTGGCGTCACGCAACGCCAGCAGCAGTACCTCATGCACCGGTTCGGCGCTGTGCTCCAGGGCGGCATAGCCGGCCAGTACCTCTTCCCGGTGCCGCTCGCTGAGTTCGACCAGCACCGCATCGAAGACCGGATCCGGTTCACTCATCGGATCCTCCCGTCGTCCCGAGCTCAGAGTTCGCAGCGAGGTCGGGCTCAGTATCGAGGTCGGGCTCAGCAGCGAGGTCGGGGTTGGCAGCGAGGTCGGGCCCGATCGCGAGGTCGGGGCCGGCCGTAAGGTTGGGAGCGATGTCGATGCTCGGGATCAAGCGCCAGAGTTCGCGCAGCGTGCTCAGCTCCGGGTCACGCCAGAGCGCAACCCGAGGCCCGAGCTGCACCTCTCTAGTGGCTTCGGACCAGCGCAGCCAGCCCGCTCCGGCCAGTCGGCGGACGCCCGCGACCAGCGCGATGTTGCTGTATCGCTCGTCCCGGTTGTCGGTGATTCCGCGGAAGACGGAGGTGACCTGCTCCCAACTCGCCACCACACCCGGCCACGGCGAACCGTTCGGCTCGGACCAGCAGCAGCGCAGACAGGCCGCGAGCACCCGGGCGGTGTCGTTCGGCTGCTCGACGGCCGTCGCACTCAGCCCCAGTTCCTCCAGGACGGTCGGGCCGGCACCCTCCGGCAGCATCGGCAGCAGCCAGGTCGCGCCCGCTTCGGTTTCCACCAGCCGGCGCATTCCCACCCCGGAGGGCGTACTCGGCGGCACCCGCTGCGGTCCGGCCGCTCGCGCGCGAGCCCAGGCGATGGCCTGGTCAACGTCATTCACTGCGCCACCCTGGCGAACCGGCCCTCGGTCACCCAGTTCAGGCTGGGTTCCAGAGTGATCCGTAGCCGGTCGCTCCAGCGCAGCTCGTAGGGCAGCGTGTCGTGCAAGTGCATCGCGGTCAGATCCGCAAGCAGCCGCCGGCCGCCGAGCCAGTCGCCGATCTCGTCGATCAGCTCAGTCACGCTCACCTGGGTTCGCTCCCCCAACAGCTGCTCGGCCAGCGCTCGCAGGCGTTCCGCCTCGGCGTCCGGAACGGCGTCCTCGGTCACGGACCCGGGTTCGGTCTGCGGCCGCGGCGGGGTGATTCGTACCGGCGTGGTGTGTTGGGCGGACTCGACCGCCTCGATCAACGTGTCCGCCGCGAACCACGGCGCGGGTGCGTCGAACAGGAATTCATTGAGGACGTCGGACAGCGCACCAACGTCCGCCTCCCGGGCAAAGGTGCGCCACGCCTCGACCGGCAGCAACCCGAGCGCCCGGGTCGCTCCGGCCTGCTCGATCAGCCGGCCGGCTGCGGCGTCCACCGCGTCCCGGTACGCGGCGATCGCCAGGCGCAGGGCTCGGCACTCCCGATCCAGCATTGACCATCGGCTCAGGACGGTCTGGTGGACGTCGTTGGCCTGGTCGAGCAGGCCGTGGTTGCCCCAGAGCAACTGCGCGTTCTCCCGCAGGGTCTCCACCACGCCGCCGACCGCCAGGCCGGCCAGTTGGTTGGCGAGCAACCGGAACACCGTGCTCAACCGATGCGTCGTGCCCCGCGCGTCCTCAACTGTCGCATCGCTCTCCTGCACGCTGAGGTGTTCCAGGGTCAGCAACTGGTGCAGTTCCGCCTGCCCACCGCGATCGGCGATCCGACGCAGGAACAGCAGCATCACGTAGGGCGCGAAGGCTGCCCGGTGGTAGAGCTCGTGCGGCCGGTCCTTGACCCGTTCCACCGCTCGGTAGTCACGCAGCACCTCGAACCGCCGCCGCACCTGGACGCCGGAGAACCGGGCGCAGGCGATCACAACCTGGTCGACGGTCAGCCCTTCCGGACCGGCTTCGGCGAAGGAACCGAGGATGGCCTCGTCGACGTCCACCGACGAGGCATCCAGCACCATCGCCCCCGACTCGCGCGCCAGCACCGCAAACACCTGTCGGTACACCCCGAGTACGGCGGCTTCACCGGCTAGATCGTCGAAGCTCAACCCCATGACGTCGTCCATCAAGGCATGACCCTAACGGTGGGCGTACCGACCGGGAGGATTCATCGCGCATCCCGGGGTTGGGGAGGTTCTCCCCGGGCCTGAATCCTCCCCGCCGGCTCACCGGACGATCAGGGGTGCTATCGACGGCGGCGGATCAACCAGCCCAGCAGTACCGCGAGCAGGGTCGCGCCGCCAGCCGCAGCGAGCGGGACGGTCGGCTTCTCCCGGACGGCGGGCGGCAGCTTCTCCCGAGCGGCCTGGGTCTTCTCCCGGGCGGCCAGCCTGCTGTGCGCGGCCTTCTGCTTCGCCGTGACCGTCGCGACGGTGGCTTTCTCCTTTGCCTGGGCGGCGGTGACGGTGGCTTTCTCCCGCGCTTGGGCGGCGGTGACGGTGGCCTTTTCCTTCGCTTGGGCGGTAGCGACGGCTGCTTTCTCCTTCGCTTGGGTGGTGGCGACGGTGGCTTTGCCTTTGGCCTGAGCAGTGATTACGGCGGCCCGCTCCTTGGCGCGACTCTTCACATCCGACTTGGCGGCCAGCGCTTCGACGGTCTGAGCCAGCTCCTCTCGGGTGTTGTCGATCTGCTCCCGTAGCTCTTCGATGTTGTCGGCCGGGTCCGGGGACTCGGGGTTACTCATCGCCGCGCACTCTCCTTTACTGCCTGGACATCCCGTTTGGTGCTGTCGAGGGCTTCGGTGGGTACCGGCGGCGCCGCCTGCTTGACCTGGGAACGGCCCACCAGAGCCAGAATTGCGGCCAGCACCAGCAGCACCGCCGCAACGATCAACGCGGCCGCCCAGGCCGGCACTGCCTCAGCGAGCCCAAGCACGGCGGCGGTGATCAGCAGGGCAAGACCGAAGAACGCGAACAGGCCACCACCACCGAACAAGCCGACTCCCACCCCGGCGTGCTTGCCCTTCTCCGTCAGTTCCGCTTTGGCCAGGGCTAGCTCTTCTTGAACCAGCCGAGGCACTAGCTCTGTCACTTCTCGGATGAGGTCCGCCGTCGATTTGGTGGTCGCCGGAGTCGTTCGGGTGTTCGTACTTTCGGTGCTCATCTGGACCTCCCCGCCTGTGCGAGTGCCTTCGCTCGATTACTGCTTCGAGGCTAAGCGGGCGGTCCATGAACGCCAGTTGGGGTGATCGGGCCTGCGGAGAGCGGCGCTGACAAAGTTGATCTTATGAAAGTTTGACCCCGCGCCGGCCGGTGATCGCGGTCGACCGCCTGCGTGAACGGACCCGGCCGACGGTATTTGAGAGATCAAATTGTAAGATGATTCACCACAAATCATTTCTTTACGGACGTCGTCCCTCGAACGGGTCGCTTTACCGCCATTTCGCCCGGTGTTAGCTTCGCCGCAGCATGTTACAAAGGCGTACCGCGCGTGCAAACGGTGCGCATTTTTCCGCGATCTTTTCCATTTGGAGTCATTATGCGGATCAATCGCTCACTGGTTGCCCTGGCGACCGCCGTCCTCGCCTCGACGGCCTTCGTCTCCACCTATTCCGCTCCCGAGCCGGCCCTGGCTTCTGCAGCCTCTCCCGGATCGAAGGACGTCATCGTCCACCTCTTCGAGTGGCCCTGGGCCTCGGTGGCAACTGAATGCACCAGCCAGCTGGGCCCCAAAGGATTCGGCGGAGTGCAGGTTTCGCCACCTCAAGAACATGTCGTGCTGCCCGGACAAGGGTATCCCTGGTGGCAGGACTATCAACCGGTCAGTTATCAGCTCTCGACCCGTCGGGGTGACCGGGCAGCCTTCGCGTCAATGGTGGCGACCTGCCACGCCGCCGGAGTGAAGATTTACGTCGACGCGGTGATCAATCACATGGCGGGTGGCACCTCGAGCGGCAACGGCAGTGCCGGGTCGACCTACTCGCATTACGCCTACCCGGCCGTTCCGTACGGCAATAACGATTTCCATCACTGCGGCCGCAACGGCAACGACGACATCAGCAACTTCGGCGATCGCTGGGAAGTGCAGAACTGCGAGCTCGTCGACCTGTCCGACCTCAAGACCGAAGCCGGTTACGTCCGGGGCAAGCTCACCGGGTATCTGAGTGACCTGGTCTCGCTCGGGGTGGACGGCTTCCGGGTGGACGCCGCCAAGCACATTCCGGCCGCTGATCTGGCGGCGATCATGGACTCTGTTTCTGGCGTTCCCGGAGACCCGTACGTTTACTCCGAGGTGATCGAGGGTGGCAACGGTGAGCCGACGCCCGAGGAGTACGCCGGTATCGGCGACGTCACCGAGTTCCGCTACGGCGACCAGGTCAGCAGCGCTTTTCGCAACGGGTCGTTGGCCAACCTGAACAATCTGCCGTCCGCGATGCGGCTCAGTTCGGGCGATGCCATCGCCTTCATCGATAACCACGACACCCAGCGAAACGGTCGAAACGTACTGACTTACAAGAATGGCAGCGCCTACGACCTGGCCGAAGCCTTCATGATCGCCTACCCGTACGGCGTCCCCTCGGTGATGTCGAGTTTCACCTTCAGCGATCCGGAGGCCGGTCCGCCGGCCTCCGCCAACGGGACGACGAACACCGTCACCTGTGGAAGCGGCTGGGAGTGCGAGCACCGGGAGCGGACCACGGCCAACATGGTCGGTCTGCGGAATGCCGCCGCCGGGACGGCGGTGACGAACTGGTGGAGCAACGGCAACGACCAGATCGCCTTCGGGCGAGGGGCGGCGGCGTATGTCGCGTTCAACCGCGCCGGCTCGGCCCTGTCCCGAACCTTCCAGACCGGTCTGCCGACCGGCACCTACTGCGATGTGATGAGCGGTGAGGTCAGCGGAACAGCCTGCACCGGGCGCACTTCCGAGGTCAACTCGGCCGGACAGGTGACTGCGACGGTGCCCGCCAACGGAGCGCTGGCGCTGCATGTCAATGCCCGGACGTCGGCCGGCTCGACGTGCAGCACCGCTGACGTCTCGATCGCTGCCAACGTGACTACTTCCTGGGGGCAGAACGTGTTCGTCGTCGGGGACACCGCCGCCTTGGGAAACTGGAGCCCGGCGAGCGCCGTGGCGCTCTCGTCGGCCGGCTATCCGGTCTGGAGTGCCACCGTGAACCTGCCGGCTGCGACGACCGTGCAGTACAAATACCTTAAAAAGGATGACGCCGGAACGGTGATCTGGGAGAGCGACCCGAACCGGACCCGAGCCACCCCGAGTACCAGCCCGTGCGCTGCGACCTGGACGGACTCCTGGCGCTGATCGGCTGGGCCCGAAGGAGACGCTATTCCAGGTTAGACAAATAACCCGGAATAACCGGGCCGCCAATTCCAGGTTAGCCGCCGGCCGCCGGTTCCATCAGGGGAGTGGGCACCTACCGGCCACGATGCCCGAGCCAACGTTCGTGGCCACCCACTGGCGACGCGACGAGAAGAACCTTCTTGTTCCAGGTTATTGGGCTAACCTGGAACGCGGACGGAGGTACTTCCAGCTTGAGCAGTCGAGTGCGAGACACCTGGCATGCCGACCCTGATGCGTACGGGCCGCGGCGGCATCGCAAACCGTGCAGCTACGAGGCGTATGTCCCGGACCTGCTCGGACCGGCGAGCTGGGAACTTCCGAGCGATCTAGCGGCCGATATCGTTGACGCCGAACGAGAGCTGGCCGTCTTCGACAGCCGGGTCCATGAGGCTCATGATCTCGAACAGCTCGCTCGTTTCCTGTTGCGCGCCGAGGCCGTCGCATCGTCCAAGATCGAGGGCCTGCAAGTCAGTGGCCGCCGGTTGGCCAGGCATGCGGCTGGCCACCCCGGTCGAGATGCCACGGCCGATGCAGTGCTGGGCAACGTTGCCGCCATGCAACTTGCGGTCGATGAGGTCGCCAGGGCCGAGGTCGTGACCCGTGAGCATCTGCTGCAGATCCACACCGTCTTGATGCAGCAGACCGAGACTCCGCAGCTGGCCGGGCAGGTGCGGACCACCCAGAACTGGATCGGTGGCAACGACTTCAACCCCTGCCAGGCCGCCTTCGTCCCGCCGCCGCCGAACCGGGTGCTCGAGCTGATGGACGACCTGTGTGTCTTCATCAACCGCGACGACCTGCCGGGCGTGCTACAGGCTGCGCTGACTCACGCGCAGTTCGAGACGATCCACCCGTTCATCGACGGTAACGGTCGGACGGGGCGCGCACTGATCCACGTTGTTTTTCGTCGCCGTGGGCTGGCCACCGGGTTCGTGCCCCCGGTCAGCCTTGCCCTGGCCACTGATACCGACGGATACATCTCAGGTCTCAACGCTTTTCGATATGACGGGCACCCCGACGAGCCGGCCGCGAAGGAGGGCGTGCGGCGCTGGATGGAAGTCTTCGTCACCGCCACCCGACGGGCCACCCGAGACGCCGAGGCACTCCGGACAAGCCTGCTCGAGCTCGAGGCCAACTGGTGGGCGGCGCTGAATCCACGGCGGAACAGCGCCGCCGCGAAGCTCTTGCCACTCTTCATCGCCAACCCCGTGATGAGTACGGACGACGCGGCGCGGCTGGCAGCGGTCAGTGCGAGCGCCGCCTACGCGGCTGTTGAACAGATGGTCGCGGCCGGCATCATCACGCCGGTCGCCGGCTCGGCAAGGAACCGCCTCTTCGAAGCCAAGGGCGTGTTCTCGGTGCTCACCGACTATGAGCGATCGTCGGCCACCGCCTCGGGTGACACCCGGGCAGAACGTCCGCGACGGGCAGTGCCCTACCGCGAGGAATGACCACGCTCTAGCATCAGGCTGTGACCCACCAGGCACGCACGCACCTGCGCCGCGAGCGCGGGGCCTCTGCGGTGGAATATGGGTTGCTGGTGGCCGGGGTTTCTGCCACCTTCCTGGTCGGCGCGATCGGTCTGCAGGCTGCCTCAAAGGCAGTGTTCGATCAAGCGGTGACGTCTATCGAGCAGGACGACACCGCGCCAGCCCGCCCATAACCTCCAGCTCTGCCCATGTGACCTGCTGGTTTGCGGCCGCTGAGAAGCGCTGACGGGAACCGGTCACGGGTGACAGTCGCTGACAGCGATTCGTGCGCGCGCTGACAGCGCCCTCGGCGAAGCTTGCTCCGAATTGATGAACGACGTCCACCGACAGGAGCACCTCATGTCTTACGCCTTCGAGGCCCATGGCCTGGTCAAGCGCTTCGGAGCGACGACCGCGCTGGCCGGCATCGATCTTGCGGCGCCGGAGGGAACGATTCTCGGCGTCCTTGGCCCGAACGGGGCCGGAAAGACCACCGCCGTCCGGATCCTGGCCACCCTGCTGCGCGCGGACGAGGGCCGGGCCACCGTATCCGGCCTGGATGTTGCCACCCAGGCCAGCGCGGTCCGCCGCCGGATCGGGCTCACCGGCCAGTATGCCTCGGTCGACGAGGACCTGACCGGTCTGGAGAACTTGGTTCTAATTGGCCGCCTGCTTGATCTTTCGCGCCGAGACGCCCGATCCCGTGCCCTTCACCTGCTCGGCCAGTTCGATCTCAGCGAGGCCAAGGACCGGCTGTCCAAGACCTATTCCGGTGGCATGCGCCGCCGCCTGGACCTGGCTGCCAGCCTGGTCGGCCGCCCAGCCGTGATCTACCTGGACGAGCCGACCACCGGCCTCGACCCGGGCAAGCGGGAGGACGTCTGGCAACTCGTCCGGCGGTTGGCGGAGGACGGCACCACGGTGCTGCTCACCACCCAGTACCTGGAGGAAGCGGACGCTCTCGCCGATGAAATCTCCGTGATCAACCACGGAAAGGTGATCGCGCACGGGACACCGGCCGAGCTCAAGCAGATCGTCGGCGGTCAGACCCTGGAGGTCCGACCGGTCAATCCGGCGGACCTGGAGGCCGTCGGCCAACTGCTCACCCAGGTGGCGCAGCGGCCAGCCGAGTCGCCCGGTCGCGGCGTCCTCAGCGTCCCGGTGGAGTCGGACGCCGCGCTGACCATCGTGGTCGGCCGGCTCGCCGAGGCCGGGATCGCCGTCACCGAACTGTCCCTGCGGTTGCCCAGCTTGGATGAAGCGTTCTTCGCGCTCACCGGCCGGCGCACCGCCGAAGAAGCCGAAACCGAGGAGAGTGCAGCATGAGCACCACACTCACTGTCGATACGGTCGGCGTGCCGACAGCGCCGACGTCCGACACCGACGCTCGGCCCTGGGGGCTGATCCGACACAGCGTCACCTTGGCCGGTCGATCAATCCTCAAGATCAAGCGCAGCCCCGAGCAACTGATCGACGTCACCCTGCAGCCGATCATCTTCACGGTGCTGTTCGTCTACCTCTTCGGCGGCGCGATCGCCGGCACCCAGCACGAGTACCTGCAGTTCGTGCTGCCGGCCCTGATGGTCCAGACCGTGCTGTTCGCCTCGCTCTCGATCGGGGTCAACCTGAACACGGACATCCAGAAGGGGGTCTTCGACCGGTTCCGGAGCCTGCCGATCCCACGATCCGCTCCCTTGGTCGGGGCGGTGCTCGGAGACATCGTGCGCTTCGTGACTTCGATCGTGGTGCTGATGGGTTTCGGCTACGCGATCGGCTTCCGGGTGCAGACCGATCCCGCTCAGGCGTTCCTCGCCTGCCTGCTCGTGTTGGCATTCGCGCTGTCACTGAGCTGGATCGCGGTGCTGATCGGCATGCTGGTGCGGGAACCGGGGACGGTGCAGGGGATCGGCTTCCTGTTGATGTTCCCGCTCACCTTCGGCAGTTCGATGTTCGTCCCGGTGAACACCATGCCGGGCTGGTTGCAGGCCTGGGTCAAGGTCAACCCGGTCACCCACCTGGTCGAGGCTTCCCGAGGGCTGATGCTCGGTGGGGACGTCGCCTGGCCGGTGACTCAGTCGCTGCTCTGGTCGATCGGAATCACCGTGGTGTTCGCGCCGCTCGCCGTCCGGGCCTACCGCAGCCGGACCTGACGAGGACCTGGCAATTCGGGGCTCTTGTCCGCTGGCGATTGGATTTTCAAGCTGACCTCGATCAGGTTCAGGGCGGCCTCGCGGGTCAGGTTCCGGCCGGATTCGTGGGCCCGGGCGTAGACGCCCGGGCCCAAGGTGGCCTGGGCCGCGCTCGCCACCCGTCGCACGTCCAGATCGCTCAGGTCGTCTATTCCACGCAGCCGGACGCCGACGCCGAGCATTTCGGCCGCCGCCGCTGCGTTGCCTTGGGCCAGCAAGAGCTCGGCCACCCCGGTGGCGACGATGGCAGTGATCGGCATGTCCCGAGTGGGCTGAGCTGCCCGGTAGGCATCTCTCAACCGCTCCGCCGCACCGATCACGTTGCCGGACGACAGATTGAAAGTTGCTATCCCGCAGTGAATCACGGCCTTGATCTGAGGAGGTGAGAACGGTGCCCGGTCTACCGCCGTCAGCGCCTGGTAGGCCATCACCAGGGCCTCGCCGGTCTGGCCTTCATAGTGGGTGATCACCGCCAGGTGGAACGTGCCGAAGCCGACGGACATCCAGGAACCTGTTCGATCGGCGATCTCGAGCGACGCCTCGATATCTCTGCGTGCTCCGGTCAAATCTCCCTGCCGCAACCGCAACATGCCGATCCGGCTCAGTGCGTAGCATTCGTCGTCCGTGGCGCGCAGCTGGATCATCAGCTGGCGGGACTCCTGCAAAGCGGCGATCGCCTCGTCCAGGCGACCCTGAGCGCCGTCCAGGAAAGCCGTCGTGGCTGCTGCGGTTCCGATTCCCCAGCGGTCGCCGATCTGCCGGAAACCCGCCATTGCCAAGGGAAGTCGCTGTTGCATCGTTTCGACATCGCCGTCGTTCTCGCCCTGCACGGCACTCATCAAGTTGAGCATTGCCCGGGCCCAGGGGTCGGGATGGGCAAGATTGCGCTCCAGGGCTAACTTCGCGGCCTCGCTGTCGTCAGCCACCATCGCGAGGCCCGGCTCGACCAGCGCCAGCAGCGGGTGCCGGTCTTGCAAAGCGATGGCGCCAACCATCGCCCGCAACCCGTCGAGTTGATCAGGATCAGGCATCTGCGATCCAGCGACCGCCATGTTGAGGGTATGTAGCACGAGCACCATCGCGTGCGCTTGAGCAGGCCGATCTCCGGGCACTTTGAGCGCCTGGTCCAACAAGTTCGCGGCCTCGTCGTGCCGGCCGATCAGGACCCAGTACCAGCTCAGCGCCGCACCGAGGCGGATGGCGGTATCGGCGTCCGCGGCCTCGCTGGCGAACCGGAGCGCTGCGTGCAGGTTGTCGCGCTCTGCGGTCAGCCGGTCCAGCCAGGGCAGCTGATCCGCGCCGCGCAACTGGGGTTCGGCGGTCTCGGCGAGGTCGAGGAAATACCTGGCGTGCGCCGCCCGCCGGGCCGCCGTCTCACCGCGCTCGCTCAGCCGCTCAGCGGCGAACTCCCGGATCGTCTCCAGCATCCGGTAGCGCGGTTGGGCGCCGTCCTCGGCGTCCGTTGGTTCGACGACGACCAGCAATGACTTGTCGGCCAGCGACATCAGGAGGTCGGCGACGGTGTCTTCGGACAGCGTGGCTGCCGAACTCGAGCTGCCGTTCGCGCACACCGCGGTGGCGGACTCGACGGTTGCTCCGCCGGGGAACACCGAGAGTCGTTCGGCCAAGATCCGCTCGCTGCCGGTGAGCAGGTCCCAGCTCCAGGCCACCACCGCGCGCAAGGTCTGGTGCCGGGGCATCGCCGTCCGGTTACCACCGGTGAGCAACCGGAACCGGTTGCCCAGCCTGGCCGCGATCGCCTCGACCGGAAGGTTCCGCAGCCGGGCCGCGGCCAGCTCGATCGCCAGCGGCAACCCATCGAGGCGGCGACAGATCTCGAACACCGGTCCGGCGTTGTCGGGGGTCACCGTGAATCCAGGCCGGACCAGTGCGGCCCGGTCGATGAACAGCTGCACAGCCGGAGCCTCCAGCGCGGCCGGCCCGGTGATGCCGGGAGCCGGCGTCGACAACGGCTGCACCTGGCAGAGCGACTCGCCAACGATGCCCAACGGTTCCCGGCTGGTGGCCAGCACGGTGAGTCGCGGGCACTGGCCGAGCAGAAACTCGGCCAATTTCGCGGCCGCATCAAGCAGGTGCTCGCAATTGTCCAGGATCAGCACGACGTCGTGATCGGCCAAGCTGTCGATCAACCGGCTGAGGGCATCCCGATGCGTGGCGCTCGGGCGTTCCAGGATCTGCAGATCCAAAGCGTCGATGCTGCCCAGCACCGTGGAGGCGACGTCTTCCGGGTCGGTGACCGGGGCCAGCTGGACCATCCAGACGCCATCCGGGCCGACGTCCCGCAGCCTGGTGATGGCCTCGCTGGCCAGCCGGGTCTTACCGGCCCCACCGGTGCCGATCAGCGTGATCAACCGGGAACCGTGCCGGAGCAGCGTGGAAAGCTGGGCGATCTCGTCGCTTCGCCCGACGAAGCTGGTGAGTGGGGAACGCAGGTTGGTCCGTCGCGGCCGAGGCGGTGGCGGCTCTGGCGGAATTTCGGCGGCGTATACCGGTGCCGGTGTCATCACCAGCCGGTCGGCAGCGATCAGTTCTTCGGGATTGCTGAGCAGCACCGCAGTCTGCAGCTGCTGAATGTGCACCGGTGGGTCCAGGCCGAGTTCTCGGGCCAGATTGCGGCTGAGCCGATGGTAGACAGCCAGCGCCTCGGCCTGCCGACCGCTGCCGGCCAAGGCCCGGATCAGCAGCTCATGGCTGCGCTCGCGCAACGGATGCTGCTCGACCACCTCCTCGAGTTCGGCGATCAACTCCGGATGCCGACCCAATTGCAGGCCCGCGGCCGCCCAGTTCTCGGTCGCGGCGAGCCGCAGCTTCTCCAGCCGCTGAGCCCAGGTCATCGCGTACGGGACGTCGATCACCTCGGTGAGCGCCGCCCCGCGCCACAGCTTGAGGGCCTCGCTGAGTAATTCTGCTGCCTCGTCCGGATGACCGTCGCGCAACCGACGCCGACCTTGGACGGCGAGCCGTTCGAATTGGATCCCGTCTACCGCGGTGGGCTCGACCGCCAGCCGGTACCCCGCCGGCCCGGACTCGATCACCTGTGGCGCCCCGAGTGCTCGCCGAAGTCGGGAAACCAGCGACTGCAAGGCGTTCAGTTCATCGCTTGGCGGGTCACTCTCCCAGAGGGCTTCGACCAGCTCATCTACCGAAACCCAGCCGCCTGCGCTGGAGGCCAGCCGGATCAGGAGCGCACGCAACCGCGCGCCGCCGACCTCGATCGACCGCGCGCCGTCCGCCACCATGAGCGGACCAAGGATCCCCACCTCCATGCCTCAAGTCTGACAGGCCACACTGACAAGCCGGTTCCGGATTGTTCGCTGTGCTCGACTCGGGCGGATATGTTCAAGCGGTGAGCATTCGCGCGACGGTCCGGACGTCGCCGATCTTGGTGGCGCTGGCCTTGGTGGCTCTGCTGACCAGTTGCACCAGCGATCCCAGCGCTGTCGGCAGATCGGCGCCGTCGTCCAGCCCGGTCCGCGCGAGCGCAGGCCCGCCGAACGGATCCCCGACCGGCACGCCGACACCGACCACGTCACCAACCGCCGTCCGAGGGATCTACGTCTTCCCGGTGGCCTCGAAGTCGGCGCGGTTCGGGCGGGCCCATCACGACTATCCGGCGACCGACATCTTCGCCCCCTGCGGTAGCGCGGCACGCGCGGCCATCGCCGGGGTGGTGACCGAGGTCTCCCGCACGGACGACTGGACCGTGCAGGAGAACGGCGGCGCCACCCGGGGCGGTCTATCGGTCTCGATCGTGGGGATGGACGGCGTCCGCTACTACGGGTCACACCTGAAATCGGTGGTCAAGAGCATCGTTCCTGGATACCGGGTGTCTGCGGGAGAGACGTTGGGCCTGGTCGGGCACACCGGTTCCGCTCGCCCGACGCCGTGCCACCTGCACTTCGGGATCAGCCCACCGTGCGCGACCGGAGACTGGTGGAACCGCCGCGGTGTGCTGTCGCCGTACCCCTTCCTGACCTCGTGGCAAGGTGCCGGTCAGCGCTCACCAGTGCAGGCGGTGGCCGCGTGGAAGGCCGCGCACGGCTGCCCCACGAAGGCCCCGGCCGGCTAGCGCTCGGGTGATCGCCAGGTGTGCCCGCAATCGTGCCCCTCTTCGGCATCGCAGCGGGCAAGGCTGGCGATCATGGCCGTGGGACGGCTGCCCGCGCGGCGATCACGGCCTGCGGGACGCTTCAAGATCAGGTCAGCACGGAGGGCGTCGGTCGCAGGAGTGGCGGGTTCAGGGTGCTGGTCGGGCCGCGCCGGAAGACCTGAGCCGGGCGCCCGCCGCTGCGCGAGGTCATCTCTTCCGTCGGTTCCAGGAAGCCCAGCGTGCCGGTGATCTTGCGGTGGAAGTTCCGCGCGTCCAGCGCGACGCCCCAGACGATCTCGTAGACGCGCCGCAACTCGCCCACGGTGAACGTCTCCGGGCAGAACGCTGTCGCCAGCGCGGTGTACTCGAGTTTCGCTCGGGCGCGCTCCACGCCGTCCCGGAGGATCTGCTGGTGGTCGAAGGCAAGCAGGCTCGGGTGGCCCGGCAGGCTGGAGTCGAGGAACGTGGCTACCGGAACCCATTCTGCGTGGGCCGCGTCGCTGCCGGCGGTCACCGCCGGCGGGTTCGGTGCCAGAGCCAGGTACGCGACGCTGACCACGCGCATGCGCGGATCTCGATCTGGGGCACCGTAGCTGCCGAGTTGTTCCAGGTGCACATCCCTGACGCCGGTCTCCTCCGCCAGTTCACGGGCGGCCGCCGCGGCAAGGTCCTCGGTGGGTTGGATGAACCCGCCTGGTAGCGCGTAGCTGCCTTTGAACGGTTCGACACCTCGGCGGATCAACAGGGCGGCCAGCGCGTCGTCGCGAATCGTCAGCAGCACGACATCGACGGTGACCGCGACCGGCGGGTAGTCGCTGGGATCGTAGGGCTTCACGGAAGGCTCCTTTCGTCGACTTGACGATAACACCGCCGAGCCGTACCGTCGTCTTCATCGGGTAATCGTCGCAATGACGATAAGCCAGGACGACGAGGAGGCACGTGATGGCCGAGATCCGCAGGTACCCGCTGGTATGGCATGTCCGCAGTGGCACCACCGATCACCTGGTGCATGTTCGCCGCGGCCGTACCGTGCACGCCGGCCCGGGGCAGGCCTTCTGGTTCCGCCCGCTCAGCGCCGCGCTCAGCGAGGTGCCGATCGACGACCGGGAACTCTCGCTGCTGTTTCACGCCCGGACGGCCGACTTCCAGGACGTCACGGTGCAGGCCACGGTCGCCTACCGGATGGGTGATCCGGACGTCGCTGCTCGGCGGCTGGACTTCGGCCTGGAACTGAAAACCGGTCAGTGGCGGGCCCGGCCGCTGGACCAGGTCGCGCAAATGCTCACCGAACTGGCCCAGCAGTACGCGCTCGACCTGCTGGCCGGGCTGCCGCTGGCGAGCGCGCTGGCCAGCGGGATGGCCGCGGTCCGCGAGCGAGTGGGCGAAGGGCTGGCCGCAGACGAGCGGCTGCAGCAGACCGGGATCGAGGTGGTCGACGTCCGGGTGGTCGCGCTGCGCCCGGAGACGGACGTGGAGCGGGCGTTGCAGACTCCTGCCCGCGAGCAGATCCAGCAGGAAGCCGATCGGGCCACCTATGAGCGGCGGGCGAACGCCGTCGAGCGGGAACGCGCGATCAGCGAGAACGAGCTGCAGTCGAAGATCGAACTTGCCGTCCGGGAGGAGCAGTTGGTCACCCAGCACGGCGCCAACGAGCGGCGCCGGGCCACCGAGGCCGCTGCCGCCAACCGGATCGAGGCCCAGTCGAAGGCCGATCAGAGCCGGGTGCTCGCCGAAGCGCGGGCCGAAACCACGCGCATGGTCGGTGCCGCGGAGGCCGAGACCGAGGCCGCCAAGATGAACATCTACGCCGGGCTCGACCGCGGCGTCCTGCTCGCGCTCGCCGCCCGGGAGGCAGCCAGGCACCTGCCGCAAATCGGCAACCTGACGCTCAGCCCGGATGTCGTCAGCGCCGCGCTCAGCGCTCTGGCCGGTACCGGAACCCCCGCTGGGGGGCGCTGACGATGGCCCTGGCTCCGCGCGCGGTGGTGGTGCACCGCCGCAGCGAGCTCGATCTGCTGCTGGAACGGCACGGCACTCGCGGGCAGGCGGAGTTCTTCCTGCGCTCGCGCGGCCGCGACCTGGCCGGCGTCCAGGACCGGCACGACGCACTACACGAAGCCCTTCGCCAGGTCGACGTGGCAATTCCCGATGGCTGGCGGCGGGCCGCCGTGGAACGGGTTGATCTTCCGAGGCTGCGCTTCGACCCGGAGGACGTCGTCCTCGCCGTCGGTCAAGATGGGCTGGTCGCGAATGTCGCGAAGTACATCGCAGACCAACCGGTGATCGGTGTCGATCCGGAGCCGGGCGTCAACCCAGGCGTCCTGGTTCGGCATCCGGCGGAGTCCATGCGCGATCTGCTGATCTCGGTCGCCGCCGGAACCGCTGCCCTGGAACGCCGCTGCATGGTGGAGGCGGTGTTGGACGACGGCCAGGCGCTCCGGGCACTGAATGAGCTGTACGTCGGTGACGCCGGCCATCAATCCGCTCGATACCGGCTGCTGCCGCCGTGCCCTGTCGATGTGATCGGCGTCGTCGGAGGGGACGGCGCCGACCACGGGACGGGCGAGCGGCAGTCGTCGTCCGGGGTGCTGATCGGTACCGGCACCGGCGCTACTGGCTGGTGCGCCTCGCTCGCCCGAGACCGGGCTGCAGCTCCACCGCTACCTGGTCCGCTGGACCAGCAGTTGGCCTGGTTCGTCCGCGAAGCTTGGCCTTCGCCAAGTACTTTCACTCGCTCGACGCAGGGTCTGCTGACTGTTGGTGAGGTGCTGCGGATAGTGGCCGAGGGTGAACTGGTGGTGTTCGGTGACGGCCTGGAGTCGGATCGGTTGCAGGTCGGTTGGGGCCAGCAGATCTCCCTGCGGGTCGCCGCTCAGCACCTCACCCTGGTCTGAGCTCTCGGCCCGGACCGTCGAACGGTCATCGCACCCGGATCATGGCGAAGCCGTCCCACCCTTTCGAGCCGACGGTCTGCAGGGCGGTTGCCTCCAGTCGGGGGTCGGCGCGGACCATCTCGATCAGTTGGCGCACGCCGTGCACCCGGTCGTCGGTACTTGCGGCATTGACCACGGCTCCGCCTCGGACCACGTTGTCGACGATGATCACGCTGCCTGGCCGGACCAGGCGCAGCGACGCCTCCAGGTAGCGCGGGTTGTTCGGCTTGTCGGCGTCGATGAATACCAGATCGTAGGGCTCGACCTGGCCCTCGATCAGCGCGGCAAGGCTCTCGGCCGCTGGGCCGATCATGATCTCTACCCGCTCGCCGACACCAGCACGATCAAGGTTGCGCCGGGCGACTTTCGCGTACTCCGGCTGGAGTTCCAGCGTCATCACCTGCTCGACGGCACGGGCCAGCCAGATCGTCGAATATCCGCCCAGCGTGCCGATCTCCAGGACGCGGCGGGCGCCACTCAGCCGCGCCAGCATGGCCAGCAGCGCCCCCTGATTGGCGGCCACCTCGATCTCCGGCAGGTTCGCCGCACGGCAGTCCTGCCGGGCGGCCTGGAGTGCGGCGTCCTCGTCGATGAGTGCCTCGAGGAAGTACTCATCCACTCCACGCCACTGCTCTGACAACTCGTCCACCGAATCCCCTTTCCCGGGAGAAATCACTTCATATTTGACCATGGCCTTACCGCCGACCCACTCGCTCTCGCTCACGGATCACCGCCCAAAGTGTGTATGAGCGATGACCCAGGCGGTGGGTCATCGCTCATACACACTTCGCCGGATGCGGACGGCCCTGAAGCCGCGCGGGCTCGCGACATCGCCGGATCTGATCCGGACGCAGACCGTTTCTGAGCGGTTCGTCGTCCTATCGTGGGCGGATGGCGAAACCGCAGGTTCTCGAGGTCGCCGGGCGTGAGGTGACGATCACCAACCCGGACAAGCCACTGTTCCCCGCCGCCGGTCTGACGAAGCTGGACTTGGTCGAGTACTACCTCGCGGTGGCCGAGGGTGCGCTGCGAGGGGTCAGCGGTCGCCCGATGATCCTCAAACGCTTCGTGAAGGGCATCGACGAGGAGGCGTTCTTCCAGAAGCGAGCGCCGACCAAACGCCCCGACTGGGTCGAGGTCGCCGAACTCAAGTACGCCTCCGGGCGGTCGGCCGAGGAAGTCGTCGTCCGCGACGCGGCTGCCCTCGCCTGGGTAGTGAACCTGGGCTGTGTCGATCTCAACCCGCACCCGGTACAAGCTGAAGATCTCGACCGGCCCGACGAACTGCGCATCGATCTCGACCCGGTACCGGGGGTGTCCTGGGGGCAGATCGTCGAGGTCGCGCTCGTCGTCAAGCAGGTACTCGAAGACCACGGCCTCACCGCCTGGCCGAAAACCTCGGGATCGCGCGGCTTTCACATCTACGCTCCGGTTGAGCCGCAATGGTTGTTTCGCGATCTCCGGCTTGCCGCCGAGACGGTCGCCCGTGAGGTGGAGAACCGGGTTCCGCAATTGGCCACCAGCAAATGGTGGAAAGAGGAACGCGAAGGGGTCTTCGTCGACTTCAACCAGAATGCCAAAGATCGCACCGTCGCCTCCGCATACTCGGTGCGAGCGGTTGCCGACGCCCGGGTCTCGACCCCGCTCTCCTGGGCCGAGGTGCCGAATTGCCGACCTGAAGAATTCACCGTGAGCACGGTCAAGGAACGATTCTCGGCGATCGGTGACCCGTGGGCTGGGATCGAACTGCCAGGCGCCGCCGGCTCATTGGAACCACTGTTGGCCCTTGCCCGCGAATTGGGACCGGCTGAGAAACCGCCGAAGAGCACCGGCCGCAGACAGTCCACGATGCCCCTGGTCGAGATCGCCCGAGCCAAGACCAAAGAGGAGGCGCTCGCCGGCCTCGACCGATGGAAAGCCCGGCATTCCAGCATCACTGAGTTGCTCCAGCCGGCCGACATCCTGATTGACGGCATGCGCGGGCGCAGTTCGATCTGGTACCGAATTCGGGTCAACCTGCAGCACGTGCCCGAGGACGCGCGGCCCGAGCAGGAACCGCTGGAAATCGATTACAACCCCTGGGCGAATGCCCCGTGGGCCCGCGGCGACTCCTGACCGGGACGCCTAATAGTCTTCACCGGATCTCCACAGCACCCGCACCAGATCTGCCGGCGGCATCCGTACGGTCACTGCCATGCGTGTTCGTCTTGCCAAGAGAAAGTCATATCATGCAGCGCCAATTTGAATTCGTTCAAATGTACTGGGGCTTTCCTGCACTGATCACCGTGGTCTGGCTCGGCAGGCTGCTGCAGCAGCGTCGAGTGTCGTTCCGGTTGCTCGCGTACAGCTTCCTTTTTAGCCTGTTCAGCATTTTTCTAGGTGCCTGGGTTTCGCTGGAGATGGGGCCGCGCGCGCTCGACGCAGCCGGTCAACCCACCGGTCCAGTGCACAACGAGGGCTTCGACCTCGTGATGAACGGCTTCGCCGGGATGTTCTGGTGCATCCCGCTCGCGGTCCTCGCACTGATCTTGGCCCCGCTCCTGCACCTCAAGAAGAGCACCGAGCAAGACACTTCACCGTGATGCCCGGTTATTTCGGGACCTGCTCCGGCGGTGGTAGCGGAACGGGCAGGTCGTTCAGGATCGTCTCCAGCGCATCGATCGTGGCGTAACCCCACCGTGGCAGAAAGCGGATTGCGTAGAGCAGGTCCCGAGCTACCTGGTCCACCAGGAACGGCGCCAGCAATCGAGTGTCGAGCACATCCGGGCGCTCCACCTGCGCCAGTTCGGCTCGGTACGTGGCGAGGAACTCGGCTCGAGCAATCGTGCTCCAGGCATTGATCTCGGCGGTGCGAGTGAAGCCCGAGCGGCGATCCACGATCCGCCCCACGTGATCAATGCTCAGCAGCAGCTGGGCGACGTCCCGGGCGGCCGGCTGCCGCTCCGCGGTGGTCACGTCCCGCACCGGGCTTCCGTCGAAATCGATCACCGAAAGCCCACCGGGCCGGCTCAGTATCTGTCCGACATGCAGATCCCCGTGGATCAGTTGAACGGGAGTTCGACCACGGACGTCGAGCAGCCGGTCGAGCACGGATTCCATCTCTTTTCGGTGTCCCGCCAAGCCTGCGGACGGCACCTGGCGTGGTCGGGTACCGAATCGGCCGGCCGGGGCATCGTCCAGGGCGCTGATCTGCTCGGCCAGGTCATCCAGCCGCTGTCGAGCCTGTGAATGCCAGGTCCCCATCTGAGCGGTGCCGACGGCCAGCATCGGCAACGGCAGCAGCGCGGACGGCGTCCCCAGCGCCACGTGCAGCTTGGCCACCAGCGAACCCAGTTCGGCGGCAAAGCTGGGCCGCTGTCCGGACTCGAGGGCTTCGACACACCATTGCCAGCCGCCGACCGCACCCGGGAGGAAGCCGGTGACCAGTGCGCACGGCAGATCCCGGGCGCTCGGTGCCCGCCAGGTCAGCGCACCGAACGAGGGCGGGACGGCGTCGAAACCCACTTCGGCCAGTTGCCGCAGGGTGCGCAATACCGGGTTCTCGACGTCGTCTACCCGGTGCAGCCATTTCACCACCAACTGCTCGCCGATCACCACCGATCGGTTGGTCTGATCCGACGTGATCGAGCGTTCCCCCGGCGGTGGCGAGGTCGCCGGTGGACCGAACCGATGCAGCTGAAAACCACCGGGTAGCAACGTCTCCTGGCCATCGATGAGCTGATCTACCAACCACCGGGACGCCCCGGCGCCGACGTCCGAGGTCGGATCGGCGGACGGCTCGCTGGATGTGCCTGGTGAGCGGCCGTCCTGGAGCTCCAAGCGCCAGCCTCCCGGCTCGGCGATCACCACCAGGCTCGACTCTGAGGTCAGCGTGAGTTCAGCCATCGTGTCCACTCCTGCGTACCTCGCCTTCTCCAGGTGACCCTATCTCTCGGGTCGCATCCGGAGCCCGGCGCACAATGCCGGCGAACCCGCGACAAACTCTCGTCAGGTGGGCGGTTCGGCGGCCAGGGTGATCGCCGTGGTCCAGGCGAGCGCGCCCAGGTAGGCATCGGCCATCGCGGCCAACGAGATCGGCCCGGCCGAGGCGGCAACCAGGTCCTGCCGCTGATAGCCGATCACGGCGTCCAGGACCTGGCGCAGCGGGCCGGGCCGACCCAGCAGTGCCTCGCCCAGGTCCGGGCCGAGCGCGGGCATCCGCTCCAGGAGTGTCGCCGCCGGCACACCGAGCGACTCCGCGACTCCGTGCAGCAGGCCGGCGGTGAAGGCGGTGTCCGGGGAGACCTTGCCGGCTGCCCTGGCGACTCGTTCACAGGTCCGAGCCCGGGCCAGGGCGTCCACCATGCGGTCGTCAGCGGAACCGCTCGGTGCCATCGAGAGCAGCACCAGCCAGGCCCGCAGCCGGCTGATCCCGACCATCACCAGGGCATCCCGGACCGAAGAGATCTCGCGGTTGGCCCCGCTGGCGGCCGAGTTGGCGATTCGCAGCAGCCGATAGACCAGCGCCGGGTCTTGGCGAACGATTCGTTCGATCTCTTCGGTGGTGATGCTCGGGTCACCGAGCCGGCCGACCAGTTCCAGGGCCAGGGCCTGGCCGGGACTGAGGGTCTGGATCGACATCGTCTCCGGGCGGCCCAGGTGATATCCCTGGAACAGTTCAAATCCCTCGTCCAGGCAGCGCTGCAGCATCTCGGCGTCCTCGACCTTCTCGGCGAGCAACTGAACGTCGTGCTGCCGACAGCGCTCGACGGTGATCAGCACCTCGTTCCAGGGCATCGCGAGCACATCGATCTTGGCGATGTCGGCGACGGCGAGCAGCGGTTCGGCCTCTGCGCTCCACGTGAAGTCGTCCAACGCGAGCCGGTAGCCGTCCTCGGTCAAGCGCTGTGCCCCGCGGATCACTTCCGGCTCCAGCCGGACATTTTCGAGCACTTCGAGGACGACGGCTTGGGGCGAGAACGGCAAGGGCAGTTCGCCGGTGAGGAAGGCGCGGGTCAAGTTGATGAAGCCGGGTTTGCCGCCGAGCAGGGCGGCGGCGTCGAATTCGGAGAAGGCCGCCAGGATGGTCGCGGTAGTCGCGCCGTCGTCGTCCCGATCCGCCTCGGTCGACACCGCAGCCCGCCGGAACAGCAGCTCGTAGCCGTGCAATTTGCGCCGCGCGTCATAAATCGGCTGCCGGGCGATATGCACGCTGGTGACGGTGGCCTTACCGGGCACCGTCACCAAGGGTGCCGCCACGCCCACCTCCACCCGCCAGCGCCGTTCCGGTTCTCGGACGGGCTACTCGCTGCAGTGCATCGGTTGTATCCCGGTCCTGGTTGAGGGATCAACGGCGGACGCCCCCGGTAGGCCCATCAAGGCTGCCCGGGGGCGACGCTCACTGCCGGGTGAGGGTTACCAGGTGGGGCGCAGCGGGAATGATGAGTTGCCGCGATCGTCCGGGCGGACGGCGAGTACCTGGTGCAATTCGACCTGGCGACGTTCGAAGCCGAGCCGCGAACCGGCCAGATACATCCCCCAGACCTTGGCGGTCGCCTCGCCGGCCTCGGCCACGCAGGCATCCCAGTTCGCGACAAGGTTGTCGCACCACGCAGCACAGGTGCGGCCGTAGTGCTCGCGGAGGTTCTCCTCGTGCCGCGGCTCGAGACCGGCATTCTGCAGATCCGAGATGATCCGACCGACACCGGTCAACTCGCCGTCCGGGAAGACGTACCGGTCGATGAATCCACCCCGCACCCGGGCCGGGTGGATGTTGTTCGGCCGGGTGATCGAGTGGTTCAGCAACCGGCCACCGGGCCGTAGCTTGGACCGGAGGAAGCTGAAGTAGGCCGGGTAATTCGCCACGCCGATGTGCTCGGTCAGCCCGATGGAGCTGATCGCGTCGAAATCGCCTTCCTGCACGTCCCGGTAGTCCAGGTGCCGCACCTCGGCGGAGTGGTCGAGCCCTTGCCGCTTGATCTCCAGCTGAGCCCAGCTGGCCTGTTCGGCGGACAGCGTGACGCCGAGCGCGGTCACACCATAGTTTTTCACTGCGTGACGGACCATTCCGCCCCAGCCGCAGCCGACGTCCAACAACCGCATTCCGGGTTTGAGGTCGAGCTTGCGGGCCACCAGGTCATATTTGTTGGCCTGGGCGGCTTCGAGAGTGGCGTTGGAGTCTTCGTAGCAGGCACAGGTGTACGTCATCGACGTGCCGAGCAGCATCTCGTAGAAGCGGTTCGAGACGTCGTAGTGATGCTGGATCGCGTCGGCGTCCCGAGTCCGGGAGTGTCGAAGCCCTTCCAGTGCCCGACGCCAATCCGGGAGGGCCTCCTGCGGTGGCGGCGGTGGCGGGATCAGTCGTTGGACGCCGAGCGAGCGAGCAATCCGCAACAGGATTCGGGCCGGTGGACGACGCCACTGGATCTGATCGAGTGCGGTCAACAGAGCGTAGGGATCGCCGGGGTGGATTCCGGTGACCTGAATGTCGCCCATCACGTACGCACGGGCCATTCCGAGCGAACCGGGCGCTGTGGCAAGGAAAGCCGCAGCCCGTGGGTTGGCCAGATAGACACTGATCGCGGCATCTGTCGGCCCCGTTGAGCTGCCGTCGTAGGCACTGAAGCGTACTGGTGAGGGGGTCGCCAGCAGCAGGTCGAAAATATCGGCTAGACGGAGTTGGTGCTGTGGATCTTCATCGATCCGGCGCAACACTGATGACTGAGTCACGTGGTCTCCTAGCGACGGCATCCCCATCGGACTGTGCTGTGAATCGCCAACACGAGGATGATCCGGACTGTTCCGAATCACGCTCTGTGATGAGATACCACAATAGAGCTCGCGATCACTAGACGCATGCACAATATGTCATCGGAGTTTCCGGATTCGTCGGCAGCCTGATCCGGGCAACTCGAATCCCCCGACCCACCGCTTATCGGACTCTGCCTACCGGCGGCCGACCGCCTTGGCGAACAGATCGAGATACCGGCCACCACCGTCGTAGCGCTGCTTCAGTGCGGCGTAGTTGCTACCGCCATAGGCAGCCCAGAACTCCTCCTCGCCGTAGTAGACATCCGAATAGAGCGACTTGTGACCACCGAGTTCGGCCACCTTCGCTTCAATCTCCCGGTTCACGTCACCGTCCCAGTCGCCGGGTGCGATCGGTACGGTGCCCCAGAAGCCAACGTTGACGTACGTCGTCCCGGCTCTCAGTGGATACAGCGTCCACGGCTGCGATCCGGCCTCCGGCACACCGCGCGGTCCGCCGTCTCGCAACCTCAGCGGGCAGATCCAAATCGGCGTCATGGGAACGTTTTCCAGATACCAGCGAAGGAATTGCGCAGTTGTGCCGGTGGGCAACTCGACGTCCTGAACCACTCGCTCGCGAGCCGGCTTGCCGCGCCAGGCGTCGATCCGGGCCACCACGCCGTACCGGTTCTCCAGCCCGACCATCCGGTGGTAGACATCGCTGCGCCGATACTTCACCGGCCAGAGCTTGCGGATCCGCGGATTCTGGGCGCCGAAGGTCTTCGAGCACCAGAACCAGTCTGTGTCCCAGCGCCACAGGTAATCGTGCGCAGTCAGGACATCGGTCGGCAGGTTCGGAATCGATTGGTAAAAGATCTTGTCCCCGGTGTAATCGCTCGCCTCCGAAAGCGAATCATCCCATCGGCCGAGCGTCAGGTAGGACTCGGTGCCGGAGAAGACCACGCCGTCCAGGAAGTCCACCGGCTCGCCGTCCCACGCCAGGTTCACGGAGATCGCGTCGATCGCCCGGATCAGCTCGTCCAGGTCGGTGAACTCCACGTGCCGCATCGCCACCCTGGCCTGGGCCGGCTCCAGTTCGATCCGCAGCCGGGTGGCATAACCGAGGCTGCCGTAGGAGTTCGGGAATCCGGCGAACAGATCCGCGTGCTCGCCCTCCGGCCGAGCCGTGACCACCGTCCCGTCGCCGGTGAGGATGTCCAGCTCGAGCACCGACTCGTGGGGCAGTCCGTTGCGGAAGGACGTCGACTCGATGCCGAGTCCGGTCACCGCCCCACCCAAGGTGATCGTCTTCAGCTGCGGGACGACCAGCGGCATCAACCCGAGCGGCAGGGTCGCCGCCACCAGATTCTCGTAGGTACACATGCCTTGGACGTCGGCGGTCCTGGCGGTGGCGTCGATCGAGATCACGCCGTCCAACCCGGACACGTCCAACCCGGCCGTGACCGCGGGCGTTCGCGGGCGGAACAGGTTGGACGTGCGCTTGGCCAGCCGCACGGTGGTACCGGCCGGGATCGCCCGGTACGACGCGAGCAGTCGCTCCACGCCTTGTCGATGTGCTTGCGCCCCGCGCAGCAGCGAGGTCACTGGCCGGACTGCGGAGGTGCTCTGGACCGGGGTGAACGGGATCTGCGTCGAGGTCATCGCTGCGGGCTGTCCTTTGGTCAGAGGGCGGCGCTTCAGTTCAGGGCAGTGCTGCCGAGACCAGGTCGCGGGCGGCCTGTTGCACCTCGGCCAGGTGCTCCGGCCCCTGGTAGGACTCGGCGTAGATCTTGTAGACGTCCTCGGTGCCGGAGGGCCGGGCGGCGAACCAGGCGCTCTTCGTCGTCACCTTGAGCCCACCGATCGCGGCACCGTTGCCGGGGGCGGCAGTCAAGGTCGCGGTGATCGGCTCACCCGCGAGCTCGGTGGCCGTCACCTGCTCCGGTGACAGCTTCGCCAGGACGGCCTTTTGTTCCCGGGTAGCGGGGGCATCGATCCGCGCGTACACCGGCGCGCCGTGCTTCTCGGTCAGCGCGGTGTACAGCTGGCTCGGGGTCTGGCCGGTCCGGACGGTGATCTCGGCGGCCAGCAGGGCGAGCAGGATGCCGTCCTTGTCCGTCGTCCACACCGTGCCGTCGTGCCGCAAGAACGACGCACCGGCCGACTCCTCGCCGCCGAAGCCCACTGAACCGTCGATCAGACCCGGCACGAACCACTTGAATCCGACCGGCACCTCGACCAGCGTGCGACCCAGATCTGCAGCCACCCGGTCGATCATGGACGACGACACCAGGGTCTTGCCGATCGCCGCCTCCGGCGACCAGCCCTTGCGCTCGGCGAACAGGTACTGGATCGCCACCGCCAAGTAGTGGTTCGGATTCATCAGCCCGCCGTCCGGCGTGACGATCCCATGCCGATCGGCGTCCGCGTCGTTACCGGTGGACAGCTGGTACTTGTCCTTGGCACCGATCAGCGAGGCCATCGCGAACGGCGAGGAGCAGTCCATTCTGATCTTGCCGTCCCAGTCCAGCGTCATGAACCCGAAAGTGGCGTCGACCAGTGGGTTTACCACTGTGAGCTGGAGCCGGTGGCGGTCGGCGATCTCGCCCCAGTAGTCCACCGCCGCACCACCGAGCGGGTCGGCTCCGATCCGCAGCCCGGCTTCCCGGACGGCGTCCAGGTCGAGGACGGCGGGCAGGTCGTCGACGTAGGTGCCGAGGAAGTCATAGGTCGAGGTGGTCTCCGCGGCGCGGGCCCGAGCCAGCGGGATCCGCTTGACGTCCTTCAGGGCGGCGCCGAGCAACTCGTTCGCCCGGGCCGCGATCCACCCGGTGGCATCGGTGTCGGCCGGGCCGCCGTGCGGAGGGTTGTACTTGAACCCGCCGTCGGCCGGCGGGTTGTGGGATGGCGTCACCACGATTCCGTCGGACCGGCCGCTGTCGTCGGCCGGACGGCCCTGGTTGTACCGGAGAATGGCGTGCGAAACCGCTGGGGTCGGGGTGTACCGGTCCCGGTTGTCTACCAGCGTGGTGACCTCGTTCCCGGCCAGCACCTCCAGGGCCGAGGCCCAGGCCGGCTCGGACAACGCATGAGTGTCCCGGCCAAGAAAGAGCGGCCCGGCGATACCCTGGCTTTTGCGATAGTCACAGATCGCCTGAGTGGTCGCGACGATGTGCGCCTCGGTGAACGACCCGTCGAGGCTGCTGCCGCGGTGGCCCGACGTCCCGAACGCCACCCGTTGTCCGGGCTGGTTGAGATCCGGCCAGGTCGTGTAGTAGCTGGTGACGACGTGTGCGACGTCGATCAGGTCGCCCGGCTGCGCGACCTGACCTGCCCGTTCGTGTGCCATGGTTCCTCCAGATGTGCACCTGCTCCCGCACCTTCTCCGGAGGCTAGTCGATCCACGCGCCGATGCTCGTGGGCGTGGCGCCTTAATCCCGCACTCGCCGTGATCGGGCACAAACTGGCGCCGAGTTTGGCCCGATCACCACGAGACGCGGACTTGCCCACGGGCGGCAACGCCTCAGCTCACGTCATCGCGGGCTGACGGTGTCGTTCGGGCTGTCGGTGTCGTTGGGCGTGTTCGTGTCGTTGGGGCTGTCAACGTCGTTGGGGCTGTTGACGTCGTTCGGGGTGTTGGCGTCGTTCGGGGTGTTGACGTCATTGGGCGTGTTGACGTCGTTGGGGCCGTCGGCGTCGTTGGGGGTGTTGGCGTCGTTCGGGGTGTTGACGTCCTGAGTCGCCGAGGTTCCGGCGCCGGACGAAGGATCGTCAGTGCCGGCCGTCGGTGCGGTGGTGGCTGGGGCGCTCGTGCTGGCCCGGTCGTTCAGGGTGACGTCCCCAGCCAATGCCGATGCGGCGGTCGCTCCACTGACGCCGAGAACGGTGGCCGTGCCAACGACGATCCAGCTCTTGCGGACGTTCATCTCGGTGTACCTCCATCTCATCGGCACCCCTGCGGTGCCGATGAGATGACTCTGTCGAGGCAGCGTGAATCCCTGAGGAGAGCCTGATGAGCGGTCTCTCATCTGCGCACCGTCCAGCGCGCACAGAAGTCACCCGATCTGCTGGTGGGGGCGTTGCGGCCAGGATTGAGGAGGATCCGGCCGATGGCCTGGACTCGATCTTCCCCAATCACCAGCTCCCACAGTCAGGTGAGCAGGCGCTCGATGTTGTCAAGGGCGCGGGTGGTCGCCGCCTGCCAGTCGGAGCGTTGTACCCGGTGCGGGCCGGTGGCCAGGGCGATTAGCACGCCGGCCGTGCGTAGCCGCAGCTCGGTCGGGTCCACCGCCTGCTCGAACCCGGCCCGCCACTGCGCGGCGAGTGCCGACGCCGCGGACGCCGGATCGTTGAGCGTGAGTGCGTCGAGGTGGGCCAGGGCACAGGCCAGGTCATCCGCTCGGCACCCCGGGCCGGCGGTGTCGACGTCGAGCAGCCCGCTCACCCGGCCGTCGGCCACCAGTAGCTGAGCCTCGTAGAAGTCGCCGTGGGTTGGCTCGGATCCGGGGTCGGCGCCGGTCAACCCCGCCGCCACGGCGCGGGCGAGCTCGCGCACCCGGACCCGCTCGGACGGCAGCGCTGC
>DATINJ010000230.1:0-1734 GCA_035474375.1 Kineosporiaceae bacterium
CGGCACGCCGAGAACGGTGAGCACTTGTCGCCTCTGTGTGACGCCTTCTTGACGGCAGGGTGGTCAGGCGGCGCTGGTCTCGACGATGCGCATCGGACCGGCGGTCTGGATTCCCGTGACGTCATGGAATCCCGAGCTTTCGAACAGGGCTGCCAGTTGTGGCTGGGTCCGTTCCCTGCCTCCAGTGTTAGCCATCATGATGAGATCGAGGATGCGGCCGCGTGGGTCCGGCTGGTCGTCGGAGAGAACGTTCTCGATGACGCGCACCTTTGCTCCGGGAGGTGCGGCACGTCGGGTCGCGCCGAGGATCGCTCGGCACTTCCCGTCGGTCCAGTCGTTAAGTACTTCCATGAGCAGGTAGACATCGGCTACCGGCAGGGGGACTGCTGCAGGAATAGGTGACATCTGATCTGTGGTGCCGGAGGGCGCCGCTGGAAGGATGTTGACCGTGCCCAAACCCCATCCGAGAGAGTTCCGCGACGATGTCGTCGCGGTGGCCCGCAAAGGTGAAGCGCCGATCGCGGAGATCGCCCGAGATTTCGGGATCTCTGAGTCGTGTCTGCGGAACTGGCTGGCCAAGGCTGACGTCGACGACGGCCGCCGACCCGGTGTCACCACCGCGGAGTCGGCCGAGGTGCGTGAGCTGAAACGCCGCAACCGGCTGCTGGAGCAAGAGAACGAAGTCCTCCGCCGAGCCGCAGCGTATTTGTCGCAGGCAAACCTGCCGGGAAAATGATGTACCCGCTCGTCCGCGAGTTGGCCGTCGACGGGATCCCCGTCACGGTGACGTGCCGGGTACTGAAGCTGGCCCGCCAGCCCTACTACCGCTGGCTCGCTGCGCCGGTGGGCGTGCGTGAGCTGGACCGGGCGTATCTGGCTGATGCGGTCTTCGACGCCCACCTCGACGATCCGGAATTCGGTCATCGCCTGTTGGCCGATGAGGCCCGCGACGCCGGCCAGGCCGGCAGTGATCGGACGGTGTGGCGGATCTGCCGTGACCAGCAGTGGTGGAGCAGCTTCGGCAAGAAGCGTGGCAAGAACGGGAAGAAGCCTGGCCCGCCCGCCCACGACGACCATGTCAACCGCAACTTCACCGCCGACATGGCTAACCGGCTGTGGCTCACCGACATCAGCGAGCACCCCACCCGTGAGGGCAAGCTCTACCTGTGCGCGGTCAAAGACGTCTTCTCCGGCCGGATCGTGGGCTACTCGATCAGCGACCGGATGAAGGCCCGCCTCGCCGTCGACGCCCTCAACTCTGCGGTCGCCCGCCGCGGCGTCGAGCGCGTCGACGTGGCCGGTTGCATCGTGCACTCCGACCGAGGATCGCAATTCAGATCCAGGAAGTTCCTGGCCGCCCTGCGTCGCCACGACCTGGTCGGGTCGATGGGCCAAGTCGGTTCAGCCGGCGACAACGCCGCCATGGAGAGCTTCTTCGGGCTGCTCCAGAACAACGTCCTCGACCGACAGTGCTGGACCAGCCGACAGCAACTCCGGATCGCGATCATCACCTGGATCGAACGCACCTACCACCGTCGACGCCGACAAGACAGACTCGGCCGGTTGACCCCGATCGAATACGAGACGATCATGACCACACCCGAGGCGACAGCCGCCTAACTATTGCTGTCACCTACTCGTGCAGCAGTCCCATCGTAAGTGGAATGCCAGTCGTGTCGCCGCAGCAGACAGATGAATCGCCGCATAGCCGTCTCCCCCTTCTGGAGGGCCCTT
>DATINJ010000231.1:0-41338 GCA_035474375.1 Kineosporiaceae bacterium
GATCCGCAGTCCCTCGGATTCGCGGACGACACCTTCGCGGGAATCTTGTTCAGATCACCCTGCGACCGGGCAAAACCCCAGAAATCAGGCTCAAGATCGATCGCGTCATGCGACTTGCCGACCTTCCGGAGGAAGAAACGGTAGTCGTTCATATAAAGGGTGAGCAGATCAGCCCGGTTGAGGGCGCCGACCGCGCCCGTAGTGCCGTCCGTACCGGCCATATCCCCCAGTTGATGCAACATGAACCAAGTCCAGAGCATCTTCTGCGGGCGGCGCTTGCCCTTGTACGTCGCCTTGGCCACCACGGCGTCCCGCGAGGTCACATAGCTACCAGGCGGCGAATTCCAGCAACCCCACCAGTTGATCGACGCACCCTTGCAACCTGATGCCGAATAGTAATCCGACGAGGGCGCGGGCCGGCTGACCAGATAGGCGTATCGCAGGTCGAACGGCGCGGCAGCCGCCGAGGCGTCACTCATCCCGCCGCCGATCAGCACCGTGCTGCTACCCATGAACCGTTTCGTCGAGCCGCCCCCGGTCGACGCAGCTGAACTGCTGGCAACGGTCGTAGGAGTCGAGGTAGCGCCAGCGGCCGGATCCGTCGACGGGCTGGTACCGCTCGGAGCCTGGGTGGTGGAAACCCTGGCGATCGTCGCGGTTGGCGAACCGGCGTAGCCGACCGTGGTGCGCGCTGACGCCTGCCCCGCGTCGACCACCACCACAGAGCCGGCCACCACAGCCATCATCACCGCTGCCCAGACACTCCGACGCGAAAACAACCGACGACCACGAGCCGTCACTTCTCGTCTCCAGTGATGCGAGGGCGCAACGATCGGCGACTGCCGCGACCGTAGCCACCGGCGCGGGCGGCCACCTGCGCGATAGGCCGCCGTTCACCTGGGAGGGCGAGGGGCATGTCGGTGCTCTCCTTCAGCCGCAACTCTGACCGGACCACGAGCCAGCACAACCTACAGTCGCTTGAGGCCACTAGAAAGAAAGGTTGCCCGGCTCACCCAGATGGGCCACTGGCAGCGGCCGGGTGCCGGGCCGGCCGCTTCAAGATGCGGCGGGTACCGGTCGCCGCGCCGGCTCGCCCTCGGCGGCACGGTCATCGACCTCCCTACCTTCAGATCGACCGACCCGATGACGATATGGATGGTCACGGCGGAGGGCGAATGAACACAACAGAGACTGTTTGCATCAATTCCCGACTAATCCGGGTGGAAGCGCTGTACTGGATCGACAAGCGCACCGCGTTCGACGCCGCGCAGGCGTGGCTGGGGCAACTGGGGCCGGGTGATCATGGGGCGATCTCGCGCCGCCTCGAGTTGGTGCAGGCATCGGTGCGCGTTCGCAGTGGCGAGATCGCTCGAGGTGCTGCACAAGCGCAGCAGATCTTGTCCTGGGCCGCGGAGAGCGGTGACTTCGCCGTACAGTCTCGCTGTCATCGCGTGCTGGGGGCGGTGTTCGACATGGTCGGAGACTCCGCCATGGCGCTGGAGCATGCCGTGGCCGCGAACAATCTGCTCGCCGATTCGGAGGAGCCGCTCATGCGGGCGGCGGCACGACTGTGCCTAGCCGATGCCCTCGGCTGTGCCGGCTCCCACGACGAGGCCGAAATCCGCTACGGCGAGGCCCTGACGCTGGTCAGCGATGATGACGAAACCAAGATTCGGTACGTAATTCTCAACAATATGGCCTTCAACTGCTTCAGGGCCCACAACCCGACCCAGGCTCTCGCCGTGGTGCAACGCCTGCTCACGGTGTCGAAGCTGAACGGTCGGCCTCTGGAGATGCACGCGCGGGACACCGTCGGGCGGATCTATCTGACCGCGGGCCGGGTCATCGAGGCGGTGCAGGTGCTGCTGCCGGCGATGGACGCGGTACCGGCCGACTCGAATCCGGACGATGTGGCGATGTGCCTGGTCGCCCTGGCCGAGGTTTTCCGAGCTCAGGGTCAACCCGACGAAGCGCAACAAGCCATCGACCGGTGCCAGGTGGTGTGCCGGGAGCACGAGCTGACCCACTGGGCGGCAGAGATCTCCCGAGAACAAGCCGAGACCTTCGCGGCTACCGAAGACTTCCGCGGTGCTTTCGAGGCGTATCGGGATTACCACCAGAAGTTCGAGTTGCAGCGATCCAAGGCGAACGAGGCGCGAGGGCGACTCCTGGAGACCATGTTCCGGACCACAGAAGCTCGTCGGGAGAGTGAGCGGTATCGCGAGTTGGCCGTCCGTGACCCGCTCACCGGCCTGCACAATCGCCGGTACGTCGACGAGCAGCTCAGCCTGGCCTTGATGCGACTGCGAGACGGCGGACCGGGGCTAGCCATCGCAATGATCGACCTCGACCACTTCAAGCACGTCAACGACCGGTTCTCGCACGAGGTCGGAGACGACGTCCTCCGCACCGTCGGCCAGATCCTCAGTCAGGCCATCACCACGACCCCGGGTGGAGTCGCTGCCCGGATGGGTGGCGAGGAGTTTCTGCTCGTCCTGCCCGATCTGACACCAGATGTAGCAGGTGAGCGGTTCGAGGCGCTGCGCCGCTCGATCGCCGACTACGACTGGCGGCTGATCGCGGCCGGCTTGACCGTGACGGCCAGCATCGGTGTGGTCGTCGCACCGGGCGATGGTCAGCGAAGCACGGTCTTGCTACGCACCGCCGATGCCCGCCTATACCTGGCCAAGGACGGCGGTCGCAATCGGGTCATCAGCTCCGGCGCCGAAGATCGCGCCACTTCAGTGCCACCACAGCCAACCTTCAGCACTCTCGAGCAACAGCATCGGTGAACCCGGTGAGGTCACCGATCTCGGCGACCCATCACCGCGCCCAGGACCGACCCGATCCCCGGGATCGTCTGGACCGCGGTGAATCCCTTGATCCGTCACGCGGCCAGACCGGTGAACAGATCGACCTCGAAGTCCAACGAGAGCACCCGGCTGCCGGTCAGCACCGGTCTGGACCGCAAATGAGGGCAACGAGAGCCCAAATCACAGTCCAAACCGGTGCTGACCACCATTCCGCCCGCCAGCCTGGCCGCTGGGACGCTTGCCACCAGCACCAAAACTCCGGACGCCACCTGCCGGGACGCAACCCGGCTCGGACTAACCCCCAAACGGCCCGGAGAAACCGTTTTCCCCGGGAGTTACACCGAGCCGGGTTGCGGCCCTTCCAGGATCAGAGCCGATCGCCTAGTCGATGACGGGTCGGAAAGAACGCCGACCCCACCGCCTGGACCTGAACCACCCAGACGAACTTACGAGCGCGACCACTAAGTGCTCGGATAGTTCTGTTCTCCTTGACGTCGTGGAGCAACCCGACAACCACTCAACGTCATCGGCGAGGTACTTGGCCGTCTGCGCCCCGGCACCCGCGGCGGCCGGGACGCGAGTAGGGACACCTACCAGGCGACCGCCTCCAGTGGCGGAACCAGTGTGGGAGTGGGCGGGGGTTCTGAACTTCTCGGTGCAGCCAGGCAACCTTCCTGCCGCCGCGGACCACTGGAGGTCGACGGTTGGCTGGAAAAGGTTTGAAGGAGAGCACCGATGATCCCCCCGCACGAGCCCTTGCGCTGGCAACGGTTCCGCCCGCTGACGCTCGCCATACCGGCGGTCGCGCTCGCGGTGACTGCCGTTTGCTTCGTGTGGCCGGCGGTCCTCGGAGTGGGCAGCAGCAAGCTCGCAAGCTCCACGGAGGCGATCGAGCCGTCACGGACCACCGGCCCGGCTGCCGGGTCCGCCGCGCGGTCACTGTCGACGCCGAGCCTGTCACCAATGCCCTCGACAACCTCACCCCGCGCGAGCGCTGCCGCCGCGCCATCGGCCACCCTCGTCAAGCGCATCGCCAAGTCAAGCACAACCACAAAAAAGCTCTCCGCCAAGCATTTTCGGCTGAAGCGACCGGGTGCCGCGTTGCCCTCGGGCGCGCAATGCGCCACCGCCGTCCGCGCCGTATCGATCCGGGAGAACAAGAAGGTCAACAAGACCGCGAACCACACGATGGGCCACCGCATACCCGGCGCCGATGCTCCGATCACCCGGGTCGACGGCAAGTTCACCGGTACCACCGAACAGATCCTGCGCTGGGCCGCCTGCAAGTGGGGCGTCAACGAGGACATGGTCAAGGCGCAAGCGGCGGTGGAGAGCTGGTGGCACATGGACAACAAGGGCGACTTGGGTACCGACCCCGCCCGCTGCCCGGCCGGCCATGGGCTCGGCGTTGACGGCACTGACGGTAAATGCCCGGAAAGCTACGGAATGATGCAGGTCCGGTACCCGTACAACAAGACCGCGTTCCCGGCCGTCATCACGTCCACGGCGATGAACGTCGACTACATGTACAGCGTCTGGCGCTCCTGCTATGAGGGACAGATGACGTGGCTCAACACCGTCGAGCGCGGCTCCCAGTACGCCGCCGGGGACGCCTGGGGCTGCGCCGGGGTCTGGTTCTCGGGGCGCTGGCACAACGCCGGTGCCAACGGATACATCACTCGGGTGAAGGACTACCGGTCCCAGCAGATCTGGAAGACGGCGAATTTCCAACAGCCCTGACGGGTTGATCCGCCCGGCGGGGGTCAGCCAGCCGGGCACCGAGGGTGGTCAGATCAATACAGGTGGAGAAAAGATCGGGTCCGTTGACAACGCCCCAGCCATACGTTGACCGCCGCCGTCACGCAGCGTTCGCCATCGGCACTCAGGCGGAAGGTGCATACCTCACACCGTCGCCCACGGTTATACGGAAAAGACCAATGCACACATTTCCCCACGGTCACCATTACTCCCGTGCCATGCTGCGCCGCAAGGCACCTACGGAGGAGTGAGAATGACGGCAAGCAGGAGCGGCTGGCGGTACACGGCCACCGCCGCCACGGGGCTCTTGGCCCTGGTAGTCGGGTCGCTGACCGCGGTCGGTCTGGCGACATCAGCGAGCGCCACGGGTCCGGTCGGGCACACCGGCCTAGTGCCGGACTCGGTCCGGCTCGACACCGTGCGGATCGAGAGCGGCGAGATCTCGGATATCGAGGTCGTCGGCAACAAGGCGTACATCGCCGGCTCGTTCACGTCGATCCGCAACGCCACCGGCACCGCCGTGGACCAGCCCTACATCGCCGCCTTCAACATCGACACCGGGCTGCTGGACACCACGTTCCGGCCCGTGGTCCCCAGCGCCGTCGAGGCTGTCGAGGCTTCGCCCAACGGCTCCGCGCTCTACATCACCGGCGCCTTCAACACCGTTAACGGGGTCACCAAGCGCAAGCTGGCGAAGATCAACCCGACGACGGGCGCCACCGACACCGCCTTCACCGCCAACCTGGGCGCTCGCGGTACCGCCCTCGCGGTGACCAACAACTGGGTGTACGTCGGAGGCCAGTTCACCACGGTGAACAGCTCGAACCGGAGCGCGCTCGCGGCGGTCAACCCCACCACGGGGGCCGTCGACACCGGCTTCAATCTCCCGATCACCCAGGGCATCGGCAGCGGCGGCGTCCTCAAGGTGAGCCAGCTCAAACTCACCTCCAACAACGCCACCCTCGTGGTCGCGCACACCGGCCGGCTCGTCGCGGGCCAGCAGCGCGTCGCCCTCGCCCAGATCGACACGGCGGGCAAGAGCCTCAAGGCGTGGAACACCAACCTCTTCGCCGACTACCTGCCGGTGACCGGTGGCGTCGTCCGGGTGACAAACTTCGACATCTCGCCGGACAACTCCTACCTCGTCACCGTCAGCGGCGGCGGCGGTGACCGCCCGCCGGTGAGCGACACCGCGGTGGCGTTCCCGATGAACGGCGGCGCCAACCCGTCCGATGTCGAGGAGAAGTGGGTCTCCCGCCTCTTCGACAGCGTCTACGGCGTCGCCATCACCGAGAAGGCCGTGTACCTCGGCGGTCACTTCCGGTACATGGAAGCCCCGACGGCCAACCAGCCGTGGCCCGGCCTCGACACCCAGAACTACGGCTGGGGCGAGTCTCTCGGCGCCGGGGTGCTCGGCCCCACCCAGGTCGTGCGCCGCGACATGCTCGGTGCGGTCGACCCGGCGACGGGCACCGCGCTGGAGTGGAACCCGACCGCGGAGGCCGCACTCGGCCACAGCCACCTGGAGGCAACGCCGCGGGGTCTGTTCGTCGGGATGGACAGCTCCGTCATCGGCGCCCAGGCGATCGGCCGGTTCGGCTTCTTCGACTTCAACAACATTCCGCCGCCGTCCGCCGCTGAGACCTTGATCGACTACCCGTACGACGGCGCGCTCGGCTCGGCCGGTCCCCTCACCTTCGAGGGCCGCGCCCAGACGACGTCCACCGTGAGCCAGGTCCAGCTCCAGATCACCAACACGCTCGGCGGCGCCTACCTCCAGGACAACCTCACGACCTGGAGCAGCACCTTCAACACCATCAACGCGACCATCGACTCCCCCGCCTCGGCATCAAGCGAGTGGCACCTGGACGTCGCGAACTTCCCAGCGGGCAGCTTCCGGGTCCAGGCCCGGACGATCGCCGGCGACGGGTCGCGCGACGCGACCTGGGCCTCCAAACGGTTCGAGACCTCCGTGGTCGACAACCCGGCGCCCAAGACGACCCTGACCCAGCCGGCGGCGCAGCAGCCGGTGACGACGAGCACCTTCCTGATCGCCGGCGTCTCTAACGACGACGAGGGCGTCGTCAACGTGGCCCTGCAGATCCGGGACACCGACACCAACCTGTACCTGCAGGACGACGGCACGTTCGCCGGGCAGTCGAACACCTTCTCGGCCGAGTTGCTGACACCGAACCAGCCACAGACGAACTGGGAGTACGAGGTCACCCTGCCCGACGGCCAGTACAACCTGACTGCGGTGGCGACCGACAACGAAGGCCAGGTCGAGCACGAGGGCCTGGGCCGGCGTCTCACCGTGGCGGCGACCGGCACGAACGTGGCCCCGGCGGTCACTCTCGGCTCCGTCGTCACCGGCACGGTGTTCGCACCGAACACGCCGCTCACGCTCTCAGGTGTGGCGACGGACGACGGATCGGTGGTCGCGGTCGAAGTCAGCATCCGGAACAACGCCACCACGCAAGGCATCCAGATCGACGGCTCCTATGGCCCGGTGCCGGCGTACTACAAGGTGACGCCGGCCAACACCAACGCCCAGACCGTGAACTACTCGTGGACGACCCCACCACTGCCGGTCGGCGTCTACACGATCCGAGTGCGCGCGACGGACAACACCGAGACCCGCACCCCGGCCACGGCGGTTCCCCCGTCGACGATCGTGCAGCCCAACGTCACGGTGACGATGGGCGTCGCGGGTGACGCCTTGCCAGACACCACGCTCAGCTTCACCGGTACCGACCAGACGCGCGAGACGCTCAGCCTGCCCATCACCGGGACGGCGACCGACAACCTCGGCGTCGCGAGCGTCAAGATGGCCGTGTTCAACAGCACGACCCGGGAGTACCTGACCCACCCCACCAGCGGGGCGACGTCCCTCACCTACACGCTGATGGACCTGCCGGTGACCTCCCCGGGTGCGACCAGCACGACGTTCTCGCAGACGTTCACGCTGCCTGATCCGGGCAACTACCGCATCACCGCGGTGGCAGTCGACACCGCCGGACAGATGGACGCGAACAGCACCGGCGCTGGAGCGACGTACCTGATCTTCCCGGGTGACACCGACCCGACGCTGGTGGCAGCCCTACAGACGCCGGTCAACGGGAACACGTACACCAACACCATCCCGATCGGCGGCCGCGCCGAGGACGACAACGGCATCACCAGGGTGTCGCTCACGGTGCAGAACACCGGAACTGGTCAGTACCTCCGGATCGACGGATCGATGGGCGCCTCCCAGACGCTCTCGGCCTACCTGACCAACCCGGGCGGACCAGGATCGAACTTCAGCTACACCACACCCACCCTGGCACCGGGCAGCTACCTGGTCACCGTGTACCCGACCGACAACAACGGCCAGGTGCTGGTACAGCCGTACACCGCCACAGTGACCGTGGTGGCCGGTTGATCCGGTAGTTCGAACGACCCAGAAGGGGGTCTCGGCCGGACGGCCGGGGCCCCCTTCTGCGTTGGCCTTTCGTTGGCCATAGGTCCACCGCTTGACCTTGTCGCAGGGTCAACGTTTGTACTTGGTACATGCGCATCGGAGAGCTCGCGAAACTGGTCGGCATCACCACCCGGGCTGTGCGTCACTATCACCGGATCGGCCTGCTGCCGGAGCCTGCTCGGCAACCCAATGGGTACCGGGAGTACTCGCTGCGGGAGGCGGTCGAGCTGGCCCGGGTTCGGCGCCTGTCCGAGCTGGGACTGAGCCTCGAGGAGGTCCGGACCGTGCTGGCCGAGGACGCCGGCCGAGATCTGGTCGAGGTGCTGCAGGAACTCGACGCAGACCTGGCCCGGCAGGAGGAGGCCATCCAGCAGCGCCGGATCCGCCTGGCCCAGTTGCTGCAGCAGGCGGAGAACGACGGCCGGCTCTCGTCCCAGGCGCCGGTCTCGCCGGAGCTGGCCGCGGTGTTCGAGGAGATGGCCCGGACCGCCGACCGATTGCCGGGACCGGAGCCCGCGATGGCGGCCAAGGAGCGCGAGCTGCTCGCTCTGCTGGAGACCAGCGCCCCGCCCGGCCATCAGAACTGGCTGGCCGGCCTGATGGAGACGCTGAGCGCCGATCCGGACGCCGTCGCCCGCGCCTACGTCGTCTACGCCTTGCTGGACGAGCTGGCCCACGTGCCCGAGACCGATCCCCGGGTTCAGGTCGCGGCCGTCGCCATGGCCGACAGCATGCCGCCAGAGACGTTGATCGCCATGGGACTGCCCGAGATCCCGGACCTGGACGCGACGGAGGGTTTCGCCGCGGAATTCTTCGCCGACTTCTCCCCCGCCCAGACCGCCGCTGTCCGGCGCGCGCTCGTGCTGATGAAGGAGCGTGCCCGATGAACCGGCTGCGCACGCTGGTCCGGTGGTCATTCATGGCCATGGTGCCCGGAGAGCTGGTGCTGGTGCTCTGCCTGGCGTCCGGGGTCGGCGTCCCGGACATGGCTCGCCGCGCCGTGGAAACGGTGCTGCTCGCCATCATCGCGGCGGCGGCCGTCGTGTTCACCTCGGACTACCGCCGGCACCGGCGGAACGGGTTGCCGCCGCACCCGGCCGCCCTTGCTGCGGTCGCGGACACGGTTCCGGCGGTGGTCCGCAAGCTCGTCGTCCACGAATTCCGGCTGGGCACAAGCTTTTTGCGATGGGTGGCCCGCCGCAGTCCGCACGGCGTGCGTCCCGGTGACGTCGTGGTGCCCTACGCAGGCGGGCAGATGGCGGTGCTGTACGTCTTCCTGTTCGTGTCTATCGTCGAGACCGTGGCCCTGGCCCTCCTGATCCCGTGGCCCGTGGTGCACGCGGTGACACTGCTCCTCGACCTCTGGGGGGTGTACTTCGTCATCGCCCTGCACGCCTCCTGCGTGGTCCGCCCCCACGTCGTAGGCGCCGACGGCTCGCTGCGACTGCGATACGGGGCACTGCTGGACATCCGGATCCCCGCCGGGCACGTCGTTTCGGCCCGGCCCGAACGCCGGTACACCAAGAGCAAGGTTGGCAACATCGACCCGGACGGCGTCGCCGACCTGCCGGTGGCCAGCGAGACGACGGTGACGGTGCAACTGGCGGAACCACTTGGATACGTTCGCGTGCTGGGCCGGACGGCGCAGGCCCGTACGTTCCGGTTCTACGCCGACGACCCGGCGGCGGCGCTCGACGCACTTCGCACCATCGTCGAGAGAAAGAGTTCAGATGCCGCCGGGTGAGGTGGACTGTCAGCGGGTCGCCAGCAACCGCCCGACCGCCAACGAGACCGCCCGATCGGCCGCGATCAAAGCCCCACGTTCCCGATCTGCACGAGCCGGGCCCCACTCGTACTGAGTACCGGTGCCCCAGTCCTGCGTCTTGCAAAGCAGGGCCAGCGCCGCTATCGGAGCGACGAGCGCCGGCCTGGTGGCCAGCCGGTGGGAGACGAAGGCGGACGAGCCGAGCCCTTCCGTCCCGGCGGCCAGCACCGCCGGCGCCGGGCTCGGGTCGCCGGACTCGACGCGCACCACGGCGTAGGCCGGGTCGAGAGCGGCGCAGACCGCCTTCATTCGGCGGAGCAGGGCGCGCTCCCTCGCCTTGGCCTGCTTGCGATCCTTCCGGTCCAGGTCGTCGAGGCAGAACAAGAGCATGTCGGCTGCCATATCGATCTCGACCGGATGCTCCTGCGCCGGCACCGCCGCTGGTGTCGTGGCGAAGCCGACGGAGGCCGGACCCACCGCCCCCGGCAGGCGCAGACGGAGCCCATACACCGTGCCCTCGACCGTTCCCGCCATCGTGCCCTCCACTACCCGACTATCCAGGGAGCGGTAGCCGCGGATGTCGTACCCGCCGGCGAACACGGCATCGCTCGGACCGACAGTGACGTCACCCTCATACCGCCCGCCCCCGGCCACCAAAACGTCTCCGACCGCAAGCAACACAGACGGGAAGACCGGCTGGTCGAACCACAGCCCAATCGTGAAACACGCACCCCCCAGATCCATACGTCGCAACCTGACAGATCGCCCGGAACGCGGCAACGGGATAATTGGCAGGTCCGTCTTCAGAACGGGCGCCCTGGTGGAACGGTTCGGGGTGATGGCCCGGCGAGCGGAACGGAACGCCGGTCGGCGGTGTACCGGACGCATCAAGCCACCCTCACCTGGAGGTACCCGTGCGTCGACGCCGTGCCGCGCTCGCCGTTCTGACCAGCTCGTTCCTGTGCCTGCTCGCCACGGGTTTCGCCGGATCCGCAGGTGCGGGCGGCCTGACCACCATCGTGCTGGTGGTCCCCGGCGAGAGCCGCACCGCGTCGGTCTCGATGGGGACCCCCGACTACGACGAGCTCTCCAGGCTGGTCGGCGCGGAGAAGTCCGCGCCTGGGTCCACCACCCAGCCGCCCGGAGTTGACCCGAGCGGGTCGGCCGGGCTCAGCTCGCCGACCAGCCCCACTGTGACCCTGAGCTGGCTGAGCCACGACGTCATGGTCTGGCGGCTGGACCGGGTGTATCTCAATGTCGAGGGCGGACCGTGGATTTCCACCCAGACGTACACGAGCGACGCGAGCGACTGGTCGGAAGCGCCGCTCTGGCGCAATATCTCGGCCAACGGCAAGGAACTGGCCCTGATGCTGGACCGGCTCGGGGTGGGCAATGCCGAGCCCACCCCGGCCACAGCACCGGCCGTGGCCGCACCGCCCGCCGGATCATCGAGCGCTGAGCAGGCCACCCAGCAGACCGGCCGGCGGGCCGCAGACTCGTCCGGACCGGGCGGCTGGCTCTGGGGGCCGCTCGGCGTGCTGCTTGGCCTGCTACTCGGCGTCGGGCTCACCCTGACCGCCATCCGGTGGCAGAACGCGCCCGGCCCCGAGGGTGGAGCCGATGACCGGATCGATACAACGATGGACTACGACGAGGCCGCCCTGGTCCCCGTTCCAGCCGAAGAGTCTCAGCGACCACGGGCCGAGACGTTGTCCTCGCATCCGGCCCGCTGACCGCCACCGTTGTGGGCGGCCAGAATTCGGGGTTCTCGTACGGTTACATGCCTCCGCCAGGACCGCCTCCACCCGGACTGCTGCGGTAGCTTTCAGCGCAAAGCAACCCCAGTGCTGGTCAGGACAAGTACAGATGCCTCGATTCGCTCATTGGGGAACCGGCCCTTCACCAGCGCTGGAGTTGCTTTTACAGCGATTGCTACCGACGGGTCGATTAGGAGAAAGTCCCTCCCCGGTTGACCGCCGTGTAGAGCCCGGCTATGCCGAATCCGACAATGTCAGGGATCCCGTCGCCGGTGATGTCGGTGACGAACCGGGGAAACGTCACCGCGTCGGTCCAGCCTCTGTTGCGCACGAAGTCCGTGCTGGCGGGCACGACCGGGTCCACGAACTGGCCGTTGCTGCGTCCAGCCGCGGTGACCACCTGCGCACTGCCGAACCCGATGATGTCGCTGCGGTGGTCGCCGTTCAGGTCGACCACGAACCGCGGGTGCCAGAAGGGTGATTCCCTGAAGGGCCTCCAACGCGTGTTCCGGCCGAAGTCCGGGCTGGCGATGACGTACGAAGCGAACGTGCCGTCGCCCCGGCCCCGGGCGACATATGTCATGTCGTTGAAGTAGACGAGATCGGCGAGGCCGTCCCCGCTGACGTCAGCGACTTGGTCGGGCTCTACCGGGCCACCCGACCGCCAGGTGCCGCCACCGTCCTCCTCGGCGTTGTACATGCCGCCGCCGATCGAGATCAGTGTCAGGAACTGGGGAAAGATGCCCTGGCTGTTGGTGATGGTTCCCAAGATGTCCGCTCGGCGGTCGCCGGAGACATCCACGATGGTGAAGTCTGTGGTGGACCCTTGAAAGTCGAAAATCGGAAAGACGGTGGTAGCCAGGACCGGTTGCCCGAACCCGCCGTTGCCGTTGGCGAGCGCGACGTCGACGCGCTGGTCCTTGATGCAGAACAGATCGCTTCGACCGTCTCCGTCGGCGTCGGCCATTTTGCGAATGGCGCACGTGCTCGCGGTGAAGCCGGTCGTCGAAATCGGCGTGATCGGGCCGAACTGGCCGCCGCCGCTGGAGACCGCGGTGTAGACGAGCGCGTCACCGACGCCGACGATGTCAGCGCGCCCGTCGCCGGTGATGTCGGTGACGAAGCGATCGTGCTGACCGACTCGCCAGCCGGTGTTGAACCCGAAGTCGTGGTTGACCTGGAACGACGCCTGGAATTGGCCGTTGCTGGTGGCGACGGCGGTGTGCACCCCGGTCTCACCGAACCCGACAACGTCGGCACGTCCGTCGCCAGTGATGTCGACAACGAACCGTGGATGCTTGTCACCCTGCCAGCCCTGGTCGGTGCCGAAGTCCGGCATGATGAACTGTTGCGCGTTGGCCGGGGACACCCCGACAACGGTCGTCGCGGCAATCACGCTGGCTACGGCCAGCACTATCCGTAAAACCTTCATCTGGTCTCCTTGCGGGCGTCATCAATCGACAGTTGGTGGATCAGCCCTTCGGGCACCCGGAAGCTGGAGCCCACTGATCCGGCCAGGGTGCCTCCGGGCGTTGAAATCCCGCTGAAACGGCCCTGAAATCGACGGCACTCGGCCGAACCAGCAAGCGAGGTCGGACCCCAGCGGCCGGCTCCCGGCGGGCCGCGGCGTCGAGGTGAGCGCGGTTCGCTGGGGACGTTCTCGACCGCGAGCACCGAGCCATTCCGCGTAATGTTGCAGAACGCTGTGTGACGGACCAGGAATCCTCCGCGCCAGGGAGGATCGGACAAAAGAGGCGGAAAACGGGTGCAAAGCCGCTCCCACGCAGATTCCTCAAGACTGGGCTGTAACGGTGAGCGATCTCTGGCGATATGGATGAGGTCAGCGAACCCGTTGGTAACACCGGCCGCCGTTCCGGCGGAAAATTGGGAGACGCAATGCAGCAGAAGCTTGAGACCCGGGCCTTCCAGAACGTGGCCCCCATCCTGCAGCCCGGTGAGCAGCCGATGGTGGGGACGCGGGCCATGGTTGGAAAGTTCGCGTCCGGTCGGTTCGGGGCAGTCGCCCGCCAGGGCATGGTCCTGGCAGGTGGCGGGGCAGTGGGTGCGTCGCTGGCGAGAAACCGTAAGCAGTTCGTCGTCCTCACCGACCGTCGACTGATCTTCCTGGCCCAGACGATGCTGGGTGGGCCTGGAAAGAAGGTCCTCGGCGAGGTGCCCCGCGAGGAACTCGCGCTGGCCGAGACCAAGTCCGGCGTCGTGACCCTGCTTCGGGTCTCGTTCGGCTCTGCCGGTGACGGCGTGGCTCTGACGTTCCCGCGGGTGGACAAGAAGAACGCCGAATCGCTCGCCGCAGCCTTGGGGTAGACCTTTTCCGCTTGAGCATGCTTCGGCTCCCGCGTCATAGCGGGGGGTGAGCTGGAGCCGGCTCGATCCGAGGTAGGCAAGGGTGGCACGGACGGGGGCAGGGAGGGGCGGGCTTGGAGGGGGCCGCCTCTCCCCGTGCGGATTGGCATAGCGGTTGGCCGGCAGACCGGGCGCAGCACGCCCGGTATGCATCGACCTCTCAGGCGTTCGCCATGAAAGAGATTGTCCTGCAACCTGACACGACTCAACTGTGGCCATCCGCCGCTAGTCCTCACCTTTGATCGAGCATCATCTCCGGTGATGGCGGGGGCGAGTGTGGGCAGCCAAGCGGGAATGACGTGCGCCCTCCGAGGCCGGACGCCGACCGACCTCTCACCGCCGGGGTGGCATACTCTCCGTCCGCCGCCGTGCGACAACTGAAGGGACCGGCCATGCCGAGCTGGAACGAGATCAAGGACTACGCCCGGTCGACGTACACCCTGAACAATGATGAGGACAGCTTCATCGCCATCGTGTTCGGGTATGACGACGACCGCTCGCAGGTGATCGCGGTCCGCAATTTCCAGGACGACGAGGAGGAGTGGGTCGAATTCCGCACGTTCGTCTGCGCCGAAGCTGACCTGAACGCCCGGGTCGCACTGCGTAAGAACGATGAATTCCTGGTCGGGGCGCTCGCCCTGGACAAGGACGGCTACTACTACCTGGTCCACAACGCTCGCCTGGCCACACTCGATCTGATCGAATTCGAGCACCCCCTGAATATGCTCGCCCTCAGCGCGGACGAGATCGAGAAAGAGCACACCGGAGCGGACGAAAACTGATGGTGGACGGTCAAACGCGCGAGGTGAAACTCCCTGCCGCATGGGCAGATCAGCCGTCCGAAATCAAACACTGGAGCTCCGAGGCGCGCAATGACGACCCGTCGGTGCGGGTTGTTCATGCGCCGACGGCCTCGGGCATCGGCGATGGCAAGGCCTTCTTCTTCCTGTTCGGCTTCAAACGCGCCAGCCGAGACGATCAGAGCATGCTCGCCCAGGAACTCGCGCAAATCAATGATGACGTCGAGACCCTTTGCGAAGCCGGCTACACCGTGGTCGTCGACCCGCAGAGCACCCGGGACGACTTCATTGCGACGGTTTCCGGAAAGCGTTCCGGTGCCGATGGATTGGTTCCGGCCGGCTTCTACTGGAGCGCACACGGTGGCGCCGATGGCTCAGTGGAATGTTCGGACGGTGGTCTGATCCGCCCGGAAGACCTGGTGCCCGAGAGCGTTTCCCCGGAGCTTCGGCTCGCCATCTTCGGCGCGTGCTACGTCGGTGCCTACTCCCGTACCTGGCGGCGTGCCTTGGGAGGAAGGGCTCTGGTCGTCGGTTGGGGACGTCCGGTGACGATCGAGCGGGCGGTCGACTTCCTGGAGCCGGATTCCACGACCACTACCGACCTTGATGACCTCCTGCGCCGCTGGCTGCTGACCGATGCCGCGCTACCGGTCGATGCTCCGCAGAGCGCGTTGCCCGCGCCCAGCAGTGCCGCCGGGCGGATCGGCGCGCTGGCCGAACGAGTGCCGCAGATCGCTGCGATGCTGAACGCTCCCTGGCATGAATGCGGCTCGTTCCTGCACATCGAGGTGCCTTTGCCGGGGCAGCACCAGCATTTGGTCGAGGTCTTCCTGCTCGATGGTGTGGAACCGTTCAGCGAGGGAGAACTGCTGTGCGGGGTCGAGGCCGGGGTCGGTGAAATTTCCGCGTTGGTCACTCCCGAGATGCTGGTGGCCGGAGTGGCGAATCCGGGGTTCGGCCGGGTTGCGCTGGTGGCCAGTGAGACAGACATGCCGCGGATGATCACGCAGTCGTTCGTGTCGTACGCAAATGCCACAGATCAGCAGCTGGCCGCCCATTTCTACCAGGTCGCGGCCCGGGCCGACGCCCTGGAAAACGCGATCTTCGGTCAGGGCGAAGGCTAAGGAGGTTTTGGGCCAGAAGTCCAAAGTTCCCGTTACCAAAACGGTTCCATCTTGAGATCTTGATCCTCTACCTTGAGCGACATCACCACATCTCGGTCACGAGGACCCATCCCCATGCTGCCTGTTCTGTTCCCTACCACCTCCCGTCGTCATCGGATCCGGGCAGCCGTCATGGCCGGAGCCCTGGTGGCCGGGCTGGGGACGGTTCTTCCGTCCAGCTCGGCCTCGGCTGCCACGCCTAGGGGATACCTGCTGCCGATCACCAGCACCGGTGACGTCGTCATCGACGGAAGCCACCAACGCATCTTCATCGCCGACCCGGTGGGCAACAAGGTGATAGCCGTCGGATACGACGGCTCGGTTCTGGGAACAGCACGCCAGCTCCCCGGCGTCGTAGGGCTCGCTCTATCCCCCGACGAGAGCACGCTCTACGCGGCCGCCGTCAACGGGGACGCCATCGTCACGATCGACACCGAGTCAGTGACTGAAACCGCCCGGTACGCGACCGGGGCCAACTCCGGGCCGACGTACCTTGCGCCACTCGGCGGCAAGATCTGGTTCGGATACCGCGGTGCCGGCGACACAGGCCTCGGCTCGCTCGATCCGGCCATCGGGGAATCGTCGGTGATCCTGGGCCAGGAGGACACCAACTGGGCTGGCCCACCGATCGTGGCCGCCACCTCCGGTCGGCTGGCCCTCGCGACTCACGACGCCACCCAGGGCGTCGTCAAGATCCTCGACATCACCGGTGACAGCCCCAAGACGGTCGCCAGCAAGACGCTGGACGATACCTACATCAGGGACCTGACGTTCAGCCCGAACGGCAACCAACTCCTCACCGCCACCTTCTTCCCCGTCAACGGCAACGGGGTGGTGAACAGCTGGCGGACGTCGGATCTGACCAAGTCGGCTTCCTACACGGGCGCCAGACATGCGGGCGCCGTGACCGTGGCTCCCGACGGGCGACTGGCCGTCGGCAGCGGCGGCGTCAACGTGGACTACCCCCGGGTACACGTCTTCCTGCCAGGCACCACCACCCCAGTCCGGCAGATCACGCTGGCTCACACCAGCACCGAAACCGGTCTCCAGGACGACATCGCCGACCGCGCCCTGGTCTGGGAGCCGAACGGCACCCGACTCTTCGCGATCAGCTCCGCCTACCCGAACAAGTACCGCCTCTTGGTGCTCACCGATCCGACGCTGTCCGAGCCCAAGGTGAAGGTGAAAGTGCCCGCCACCGCCGCCCGGGCGACGACCATCACCGTCTCCGGCCGGGTAACGGCCACCCTCCCCCTGCCGGCCGGCACCGGCGTCACCGCCACCCGCACCGACGGCGAATCACCGGACGGCACGTCGCTCGGCGTGCAGAAGCTCGACGCGGACGGCCGGTTCTCCTTCAAAGACACCCCCAAGGCCGGCGGAAAGATCACCTACCAGATCAGTTACGCAGCCGACGCGACACACATCTCCGCCTCCGGGAGCGACACGGTCGCCGTCCCCAAGGATGCGCCCGGGCTGACCCTCAGCGGCAACCGAAAGGTGCATGCGTACGGCAGCAAGACCACCTTCACCGCGAAGCTCGGCAAGAAGTACCAGAACCGCACCGTAGAGATCTGGGCCGACCCGGTCGGCAAAGACCAGAAGAACCGCCTGATCAAGAAGGCCCCGGTCAACTCGAAAGGCACGATCAAAGCCACCCTCAAGCTGACTCGCAACACCACAATCACCGCCGTCTACGGCGGCGACACCCGCACCACGGCCAAAACGGTGAAATCCTCGGTGCGTACCAGGGTACGCATCGCCATGGCGGTCTCGAAGCACTACAAGACCACGAAGATCGGCTCGACCAAGTACTACGTCTTCCACAAGACGAAGGACCCACTCTTCACCACCACGATGACCGCAATGAAGGGCCGCTCTCAGAATTTCGTCCTCGAGTACTACTACGAGGGCAAGTGGCGTTACAGCGGCAGCGACTACTTCGAACTGAGCAGCAAGGGCAAGTCCGCGGTCTCGGTGATCGGTACGCACCAGACGAACCTCAAACTACGCGTCCGGTCCGAATACATCTGGGGCGTTTCGGACAAACGGAACGCCACAACCAGGGGTCCCTGGCGCTACTTCATCTTCACCAACTGATCCCCCTGCGGGTGACGCCTCGAAGGGCGTCACCGGCAGGGGGAATCTCGTTCTCGGTGTATTCCGTCCGCCAGTCGCTCGCTCTGGCGAGATCGAGAACGGCCTGCCAGTCCCCCACTGAGACGTAATATGCGATGAAATAAAGGATTTCGCGAACCCGCCAAACACGCAAGCAGTGGCGCCACCGATCAAGCGGAGCACGCCAGCAGAATGACTCGACACCGCTGCTCTCATCGAACGGATAGCCGCCGATCCTGGGGTCGACTCGGTCCAGCGCGCCTAGGGGTAAATAGAGCGCCAACTCGTCGATGCCCTCGTACCGGGATGAGAACCCACCGCAGACCACGCGGTCACCGGACGGCAGGGGCACCGTCCCCCGCAAGTGACCGTGCGCTTGCAGCGATCGTGGACAGTCAGTTGACGACATGTCGCCAAACGACATATGGTCCGAGTCATGTCACGACCACTGCGTGAACCCAGCTACTTCGTCCTAGCCGCCCTGATCGACGGCCCCCTGCACGGCTACGCGATCCTCAACCGGGTCGGCGAACTGTCGGAGGGACGGGTGCGGCCCTCCACCGGCACCCTGTACGGCGCGCTGGAACGGTTGACGGCGGAGGGCCTGCTCGCACCCGGCGAAGAGCAAATAGTCGAGGGCCGGACCCGGCGGGCGTACTCGCTCACCGACGCGGGACTGGCAGCGGTCACCGCCGAGGCGCAGCGCCTGCAGTCAGCCGCGCGGGTCGTGACCACCCGCACCGGTGCGGCCCGGGTGCTGCCGGCATGAGCGCCGACCGGCTCTACCAGCTGCTGCTACGCACCTACCCCCGCGACTACGCCGCCGTTCATGGCGGTGAGCTGCTCGCGACCCTCGAACAGTCCAGCGGCGGGCGCATCCGCGTGCGGGAGGTCACCGGCCTGCTGGTCGGCAGCGTGCGCCAACGCTGGCTCCAGGACCGGTTACGCCAGCCCCGCGCCACAGTCACGTCCGCCGTGTGGCCGGCAGTCCTGGTGCTGCTGGGCTTCGACTTCATGTTCAACGTCGCCTCGGCGCTGCACATGCTGCCCAGTCCCTCAGGGCCATCGGCAATTCTCCAGTCGTGGGTCGTGCCGGCGTCGATGCTGCCATCACTGCTGCTGTTCGCCCTCGCGCTGCTCGGACACCCACGCCCGGCCCTGCTGTTCGCCCTGGCCTCGTACCTACTGCCCCTCGTCCGCGACGCGGGCGCCTTCTCGTGGTCTGACCTCACACCTGTCGTGTCACTGCATGCGCTGACGCTTGCGGCCCTGGCGATCACTACTGTCCGCAGGAAGTCGTTCAGCGCCGGCTCATGGGGGTGGCTGCTCCCACCGGCACTCCTCGGGTTTCTGGCCACGATGCCCTCGCCCGTCGCCGGGATCGCGCTCGGGACGGCCCTGGCTCTGCTCGCCATCGTGGCGGTCTGCGAAGCAAGGTTCGCTCTGGCGCTCGTGCCTCTCTGCTTCGCGATGGCCTGCAGCTACCTCACACAGTGGTGGACGCACGACTCCTACCCCGGCTCGAACTTCGTGGCCCTTTGCGCGGCGATTGCTGCCGGGGTTGGTCTGGTCTTCCTGCTGCGGGCAGGGCTCGTCTTGAAACCACGCCAGTCGGCCGCCTCCAAATAACCTGTCCGGCCCGGGGATTGCGTCACCACAATCGCCACCCCGGGCCGGCGTCCACCACCTGGTACCGCCTGCTGAACTGCTCACTGACCTGCCAGGTGACGTCGAACCGCGCGAGGTGGCCGGCGCCCCAGCAGGATGAGCGCCAGCCCTCCACCGCCGAAGAACAACACCGTGACAGCGCCGAGGGCGATGGTTCCGCCGTCGGACGAGCTCAAGCCCGCGACCAGCAACCCAATGCCGACTAACGTGAGCACCCCCGCCCAGGCCAGGGCCTTGCGATCCACCGGGCGAAGGGCTTCCGGTGTCGACCTGCGCTCGCGGGCGAGCTGAGTCCGGGCCGGTACGGCCAGGGCATCCACGACCACCGCCACCGCCCGGACCAGTTCGCCACCGGCCGGAGCTCCCCAGGCCAGCCAGACCTCCGTGTCCTCACGGGCAACCCGGGTCACCCCGGGGACGGCCTGCAGGGCCAGGGTCACGGCCCCCTCGAGGCGGGAGGCCAGCGGGCCGGTGCGGACGAGATCGGCCATGGACACGATGACCTGCCACGGGTGGTCCGGCGGGAGCACGGCCTCGACCGAGGTCAGCTCCGCGTCGGGTCCGGTCCTCGTCCATTGTTCTTGCAGTTCCTCATCGATCGGCGGCTGCACACGCATCACATCTGCCACCGAGCCGTCTTCCCACGAGCTCACCGGCGTGGTAGCGCCGGCACCGACAGCACGATGAGCAAGGTAGCGATGGGCCCGAGCAAGAGTGAGATCAAGAACCAGCCGAGCCCACTACGGTTCTTGCTCTGCGCCAAGCCAGCATTGAGCAACGCCAATGTGCCCCACCCGATGGCGTAGCTCCCGCTGTCCGCGTCCATCTGCCCACCTCCTTCCAAGATCGGATCTGCACTCTAGCCACCTCCGGCTGGCAGACGAAGGCAGAGACTTGGCGTTCGGTAGCGCGACGCACTGATCGCGGCGGGCTGCGAACATACTTTGACCTGGGGGACGTCAGCTATGGCTGCATCCACGTCGCCAAGGCAGTGATCGCCCAACTCGCCGGCCAACTTCCGCTGGGTACCCTGATCGACCTCCAGAGGTGACTCGGACCCAGCCGAGCACGATCCCGGAGTACCCGTGCGCTGCCTGCTCATGCAGGTTCCGGACTTGGATCGAACCGTCGAACGGGCCGGAGCCGCTCGGTAGCGCGGCCCGGAGGTCGTCCTCGTCCACCCGGGCGCTGGGAAAGGCTTTGCCACCGACCATGTAGCCGCTCGAGCGGCGCAGCGCCGCCGTGATGAAGATGCCGCCCGGTTGGACCAGGCCGGTGATGTGCCGCATGTAGGCCCGCCAGATGACCCGGTCGTCGGTGGCGGAGTCCGCGCAGTAGGCGCTGATCACGGTCGAGTACCGGTCTGGCAACGGCTCCGGGTCCCGAGCATCGACCTGGACCAGCTTGGTGATCTTGCGTCGGGTCAGCTCGGCCCGGCGAGTGACGTCTGCCTCGGCCGGCGAGGCTATTCCCTCGCACTGCAGGGTGTATCGGATGAACGGGCGCCAGTCATGGGCGTCGTCCGCGCCGTCGATCCAACGCTGGATCTCGGCCAAGTTCGCCGGAAGATAATCACCGAGATGGATCTCGGACGCCGTCCCGGCGGCCAGGAAGACGTGGTGCAGGGTCGGACCGACCCCGAAAAAGAGCACCGGCCGGTCGGGTTCGCTCTCCCGCAGCGCCTCGACGAAGAACGCGATGGTCTCCAGTTCGTCCGGTTCGACCGTGCGGTAGTAGTCGGCTAGGTACTCCCGGGGCACCCAGTCGACCTCGAAGGACGCGTACGGGCGATGCAGCAGCGCGGTGGTGACCCCGGCCAGCCCGTACTCGTAGGCTGCGGCTCCGAGGTTCGCCCCGCCCAGAAAGATGATCGCCTCGCTGGCCGAGACCGAGTCGCTGACCAGCACCGCCCCGAAAGCGCCCGCATAGTAGGGCACTTCCTTGACCACCTCGGTGCCGACGTAACCGGTCGCGGAGGCGAACCGGCGAGCACGCAGGCTGGCCGTGTACCGCCCGGTCAGATCGTGGGCCAGCTTGGACAGCAAGTTGGTACTGGATCCGGTGACGGTCAGCAAGGTCCAGTTCGCGGCCAGCGCCGAGCGCAAGGCCAGGGCCCAGATCAGGTAGCTACAGGCAACGAAGGCCAGCACCATCTCCTGATCGAGGCTGGCCAGCAGTCCACAGGCAACCAGAAGCAACCCGGAGGCGGTGGCGAACGCGTCCAGTGCATACGTCGACACGATCGTGGCCAATGCGGTCGCCCCCCAGCGAGCGATCTGAGGTGCGTTCATCGGACGGCCTCCCCCTAGATACGTACCGTACGTACGTACGGTACGTATGATAGAGAGATGGAGCCAAGCCGCTGAGATACGTACCGTATGCACGAACAAGAGGGATGGATCATCGTCACCAGCCAGAAGCCTGGACGTTCGACGCTGCCGAAGGACGTGGCCCGTCGGCGCTACATCGAGATCGGCGAGATCGTCGCGCTGGAGCAGATCCGGACGGACGCCCAGACGCTGGACCGGCAGGCCCTCGCGGTCGGCCCCTTCGCCCGACTGGACGCCGGAGCCGTCGCCGCCCACGACGGCAAGACCCGCGGTGCGATCACCAATCTGTTCGGCAGCCAGGCCGCGTTCCAGGCCGAGACGATGGCGCTGGCCCTGAGCGTCGGAGACTGGATCGAGGAGATCGAGTACCCGGCCCCGGACGACTTCCCCTCGGCTGAAGCCTGGATAGACGCTCTGCTCGTCGGCGAGTCCGCGCGCGGGCCGCAGCGGGGCGCCGAACCCAGTAGCAGCTACGCCTTCCTCTGGACGCTGTGGCTAAGCGCCGTGCCCTACGGGATGTGGAGCGAGGAGGTCAGCCGGCCCAGCATGGAGGAACACGTGCTGTGGGTGCAGAAGCTGGAGCAGGTGATCCGGGGCGCCCTGGGTCATTTCGGGCTGGCCCTGGACTCCGGCGTCACCGTGAACGACCTGGCCTCGGCGATCGCCAGCCTGATCGAGGGAGTCTGGCTGAATCAGTGCCTGACCACGCAGCACCCCAGCGATCCCAAAGAGCCGATCGTGACCGCGCTGCGGCGCAGCGGTCGCCTGCTCTGGCGGGGTGCGACCAGATCCGCGCCACCGCCTTCCAGCCAGGAGAGCGGGCCGGCGTAGTCGCGCAGTGGCAGCCGGACGCCAGTTGCCCGATCGCCAGGCCGAAGCCGATCCAGCAACTGGCGTATGTCGTCCACCTGCTGCGAACCGTTCCGCCGTTCCGCCGTTTGGCCCAACCTAGTTGAAGGGATTGATCCCGCCGCCAGTCCAGTCAGGTTCTACCGCGCGGTTCTCGGTGCCGCGGGCTGGGACAACGCAGCCCCGTACGCGCTGGCGAGCTGGTAGCCCTTGGAGAAGGTGAGGTAGGGCTGCACCACACCGTTGACCAGCAAGCCGCCCCGGGCCGATTGCACTATCCCGGCGGCACGCAGACCTTTTATGTCCTCGAGCGGGACGCCGATCAGCAGTCGGTCGGCGCCGTCCTCCGCCAGGTCGTTCCGGCCCTGGGTCAGCCCGAGGACACTTCCGACCTTGTCATGAGCCTCGGCCGTACCGGAGAGCCCGGAGCCCTGGCGCAGGACCTTGGCCGGACAGCTTCGTTCACCGCTCACCTGGATCAGGACGACGCTACCCGCGCGCCGCCGGGTGCCGATGGCCTCGCCTGGGACGCCGACGGCAACATCGGTCGACTCCGGGCAGAGCAACGCTGTGCCGACCGCGATCGCAGAGCCGAACAGGTCACTGCGCTCCATCCTGCCGGGGATACCGCGAGTGCCCTGGTTGATCGCCTTGCCCGGCTTGAAATCGCCGGTCGCCGAGGTCCGGGTGAAGACCTGGATCATCCCGGTGTGGTTGCGCGAGCCGAGGCCTTCGCCGGGGACACCGATCACCGCCTGAAGCCCTCGGACGCCGAGCGCCTTACCGAAGCCATCTTCAGTCTCTGCGATTCCGGGCACACCAGGACTGTTCTGCGTCCACACCCGCGAGCTGATCGCGGCCCCGGCCGCGTTCACCCGCAGGAACCAGAGCGCCCCGGCGTCCAGGACCTTCCCCACAGCCTCTTGCGGGTCACCGACCAGGACTCCACCCTCGGTCGCGGCCAGCACCATCCCGAAACCGTCGCTGCCCTCCGCATGGCCCGGCACTCCGGCCGAGTCCTGGGTGCGCACCTCGCGCAGGGTGGCGGCGACCCGCCCGGTCGCACTCGGGGCGATGGTGTACCGGAACACCTCACCAGCCAGTCTGTGCCCGTTCACCGTTGCGTGCGGGGCTCCCACGTACAGGTCATGCACGTTCTTGCCGGTGGCCGGGTCGTAGCGGACTTGCAGAGCCAGCGCGGCCCCGAAGTGGTCATCGCGGGAGGAGTCGTGCGGCAGCATGAGCGAGACGCGGGTGTCGACTCCGCCCGCCTTGCCGAAAACCAGGTGCACTTGGCCCTCGACGCCACCGGCACCATCGGAGGCAGCGGACTGGCCCTCGTACGGAGCCCCGATCACCAGATCCGCGCAACCGTCTTGATCGAGGTCACCGACCGTGATCGCCTCGCCGAACGAGTCCATCTCACCATTACCCGCGCCGAGATCGCTGGCCTGCATCACGATCGACGGCGAACCGGTGAGGCGGATGTCGACGCTTGCGGGGTTCCAGTTCAACGGCATTCCGACCGCGACGTCGGCCCGGCCGTCACCGTCGATGTCCGAAGCGGCACTGGGGTTCTCCGGGTCGCAGGTGGCCGCCGCGTTCGGCCCGGCGGCCACGATCGGCCCGGCCGACTCGGCGGAACCGGTCGCACCGCTAAGCACCAGAACCGCGCAGACGCCACCGATCATGGCCCGGCTGAACGTCCGTGTTCGCATTCGATCAATATGACACCAGTTGTAAACTACGGCGGACAGCTCTCCGGACGCTTTGGACCAAGCCCTCACCCGACCGTTGGCATGTGCAACGCTGCGTGATTCGGCGTCCGCTAGACCCGATTCCCGTAGCGACTTTCGGCGTCCGCACGCTGGTGGACCTGGTGGACCATCGGGCGCCGGACGCCGACGGCCGGCACGGAACCTGCTCGATCTTCGTGTGGGCCGAGCCGCTGGCCGGGTCGTGCTGGTGATGGGCAACCTGAACACCCACACCATCGGCTCTCTCTACGAGGCGTTCGAGCCCGCCAAAGCCCGAGAACTGGCCCAGTGGCTGGAAATTCACTACACCCCCAAGCATGGGTCCTGGCTGAACAGCGCCGAGATCGAACTGTCCGCCCTCACCCGCCAGTGCCTGGACCGGCGCATCAGCGACCTCGCCGTCCTCAACACCGAACTGGCTGCCTGGCAGAACGCCACCAACAACGACCAGCGCCAGGTCCACTGACACTTCACCACCAGCGACGCCCGAACCCGCCTCCGCCACCTATACCCAGAACATTAGACACGACGGTCTACTAGGCAGCAGAAGGCCTCGAACCGACCGCCTCGGGGGCTTTCTACGACTTCTCAGGCGAGTGGTTGGATCTGCTCGCCTACGACCACGGTCGGATAAGGATCATGTACCCCAGGGTGACGACCGCGCAGAACGCGATGATGGCCTGGAAGACGCCGCCCCCATCCGACGTGCCGGCGGCGTAAGCGCAGATTAGGCCAAACAGCACGGTGATGAGCCACCTTACGAAATGGCCCTCGCCATCGCTGTCGTCAGGTCGACCTGGTGGATCCGACGGAATTCTTCTCGCCATGGCGCAGGTCTCCGTTCATCTAACGGCTGGGCTGGGGATGACTGCCACGGGGCAGCACCACGTCGAGCGGGCCGGGTTCTCGGCGTCCACCTGGACGGGTATCCGGTCTCGCGCGCTGCGGGCGGCGTCCTCGGTGGCGCAGGTTTCGGTTAGCTTGATCGGCTTGCGGTGATTGGATCCTTCCCGGCGCGCACGACGGCGCGGAAACTGCCGTTCGGCAGAGACTCGATCGACCCCGTAGCCATGGCCAGAACGTAACCCGCTGCACCCACCAACTATGCACGAGACGATGTTTCCGGGCGCCGCCGGTGATTCAGCAATCGCCCGCAGTCCGCCGCCCCGCTGGCCGAGGCCGAGGTCGTCGCCGACGAGCCCGGCGCCCATGACGTCGAGCCGTACGCGGACGCCACAGGCGGAGAAGGCCTCGAAAGGCAGCCGCTCACCATCACTGGTGACGACGCGATCGCAATACCCGGTCTCGGAGGGCTGGACGTAGAGATCCGTCCCACCTCGGCGGTGCCGTGCCGGTCATCGCGGCGACGGCGGCGAGTAGCAGGTCGTTCGCCGCCGACGCGAGTTCCTCGGTCGGCTCGGTCGTCACAAACAGTTCCATGCTGCGCCCGTGCCCGTCGGTGAACGAGAAGGTGAAGTAGCCGGGGATCGACCCGCCGTGTCCCCAGATGTGCCACTGGTCGGTGGCGACCGAGATCAGCCCCAGGCCGTAGGCGCTGCCCCGGCCGAGGATCCGGTCGGCGCTGCGCGGGACCAGCGTGGTCATCTCCCGCAGTTGGGCCGGCGGCATCAGTCGGCCGGCGAGCAGGGCGGTGTTGAACCGGGCCAGGTCGTCGACCGTGGAGACCAGCGCGCCGGACGCCCATGCGGCGCTGGCGTCGTTCCGGCCGGCCGTGTCGACGTACCCCGCACCGGTCTGCTCCGGCATCCAGTATCCGTGCGCGTAACGGCCGCGGAACGCCGACGACCGTTCGAGATACGTGTGCTGCAAGTGCAGCGGACGCGCGATCCGCCGGTCGATCAGCTCGCCGACCGGCGTACCGGTCACCTTCTCCAGAATCATCCCGGCGACCACGTAGTTGGTGTTCGAGTACGCCCACTCTGTACCGGGCGCGAACGCCGACGGGTGCGCCGTGGCGTACCCGACCAGTTCCCGGGGGGTGAAGACGTGCTCGACCCGGTCCAGCGACCGCAAGAAGATCTCGTTGAACGAGTCGTCCTCGGTGTAGTCGTACAGGCCGCTCGTCTGCGCCAGCAGCATCCGTAGGGTGATCCGGTCGTCGTCCGGGATCAGCCCCGGTAGCCACCGCCGGACCGGGTCGTCGAGCCGGAGTCGGTGCTCGGCGACCAGTTGCAGCGCCACCGTCGACACGAACATCTTGATGTTGCTGCCGACCCGGATCTCGTCGTCGGGTGCCAAGTCGCGGTGCGGTGCCAGCCGGGCGGCGCCGAGCGCGAACCGGGTGACGTGCCGGCCGTCGTCGACCCGCAGGATCACACCGGTCGCCCCGGCGTCGAGCACCCGTCGAGCGACCGTGCGCAGCGCCGCTTCGGTCGGTCCGCCTTCGGTGGTCGCCGCCGACGAGACCGGCAGGGTGAGGTTCGTCGCGGCCAGGACCACGGCACCCGCCGCGGCCACCAACAAGTGACGTCGCTTCAGAATTGTCATACCCACGAGTCTCGGCAGTCGCGGCGCCGCGGTCGGTGGAGCGCAGTGTCAACTTTGGGTAGACCGCGCACTACCCTCGCAGGTAGGTCAGGACCGCGAGGACCCGGCGATGCCCGTCCTCGGCCGCCGGCAGGCCCAGCTTCATGAAGATATTGCCGATGTGCTTGGCGACCGCCGCATCACTGACGTGCAGGGTCCGGGCAATCCACGTGTTGGACCGGCCCTCGGCCATCAGCCCGAGTACCTCGCGTTCGCGGGCGGTCAGCCGGCCGAGCGGGTCGATTGCTCGTTGCCGGGTCAGCAACTGGCGCACGACGTCGGGGTCGATCACCGTCTCGCCGGCCGCCACCCGCGTCACCACGTCAGCGAAGTCGGCGACCTCGCCGATGCGGTCCTTCAGGAGGTACCCCACACCGGCGCTGCCCGCCGGGCCGAGCAATTCAGCGGCGTACGCGGTCGCGGTGTACTGCGACAGCACGAGCACCGGGAGGCCCGGGTCGCCGGCCCGCAACGAGACCGCCGCGCGCAGCCCTTCGTCGGTGTACCCGGGGGGCATCCGCACGTCCGTGATGACCAGATCCGGCGTGTGGGTCCTGGATGCCTCCACCAGAGACGGTGCGTCGCCCACCGCCGCGACCACCGTGTGCCCGAAGCTCTCCAGCAGGCTCACGAGACCGGCACGCAGGAGTACGGCGTCCTCGGCGAGCACTATGCGCAGCGGCACGGGAGTTCCATCCGGATCGTGGTGGGCCCGCCGGCGGGGCTAGTGATCACCAGCGTCCCATCCATCACCGCGGCCCGGTCGACCAGCCCGCGCAGCCCGCTGCCCCGGCCGGGATCGGCACCGCCGCGGCCGTCGTCGCAGACCACCACCACGAGCCACCCGTCGACCAGCCGACCGGTGACGGTGATCGTGCCCGCCGTAGCGTGCTTGACCGCGTTGGTCAGCGACTCGGACACCACGAAGTACGCCGTCGTCTCGGTCTCCGGCGGCAGCCGGCCGTCCAGCCGGATGTCCACCTCGACCGGCACGCGGCACCGTTCGGCCAGTTCGCCGACGGCGGCCGCCAACCCCAGATCGGTCAGCACCTGCGGATGGATCCCGTGGATCAGCTCCCGGATCGCGGCCAGGGCTTGCCGGGCCTGGTCGTGCGCGTCGGCAACGAGCGTGCTCGCGCGCCCCTCGCTACCGTCGAGTTCCAGTCTCGCGAGGCCCAGCGTCATGCTCAGCAGGACCAGATACTGCTGCGCGCCGTCGTGGAGATCCCGTTCGATCCGGCGGCGCTCGGCCTCGAACGCGTTGACCAGCCGGGTCCGGGAACCGGCCAGCTCCTCGACCTTGCGGTCGAACTCGGCCCGCCTCGGCGCGAGCAGCCACCGGGCATACGCACCCTGCGCACCGGCGACAGCGGACATCCCGTACAAGCCGAGCACCGTCACCACCGGACCGAGCAGGAGCGACAGCGCGAGCGCCTCGCCGATCGTGTCGGTGACCAGGGGGCCGACCCGGAACGATCCCAGGCCCACGACGAACAGCGGTCCAGCCAGCGTGGTCACACACACGAGCAGGACCAGCAGGCTGAAGAAGTCGACCACGAGGAGCACGGTGGGGAGGGTCAGCATGTACCCGAACTCGCGCCAGGTCGCGCCCTCGGCCAGCCGTAGCCACAGCCACGCGCCGAGCCCCGGCTCCGGGGTGGCGTGCGGGCTGTCCGCCGGTACAGTGTCGATCAGGTGCAGCCTGCGGCGTTCGAGCGCGCCCACGGGCAGAGCGGCCAGGACCAACGCCGGCGGGAAAAGGATGCCGAGCGGGAGTACGCACACCAGGGCCAGCCCGGTCAGGACCGAGGTGACCAGGTAGGCGAGGCACCGCCCGGGCCACCGCGACAGCAGGTACCGGCGGGGACTGCCCGCCATCGCCTGCCACAGGAACGCGCCGGCCGCCACGCCGACGAGCCTACGACGCGGATGGCCACCCGGTCGCGGGACCGCAGTGGAGTCTCGCGGTATAGCAGGCACCACCCCGCCAGGTGGGCTCCACGCCAGTGATCCGTACGCCCACCGCCGGTTGACTGCTGGCCATGACTCATACGCAGATCTTGACGCTACCGGCCGTCGGCCTACTCGGCGTTACCAAGGTGTATGCCACCGGCAAGAACCAGGTCGACGCGCTACGTGGGGTGAGCGTGACCTTCGACCGGGGCACGTTCACGGCGGTGATGGGCCCGTCCGGATCGGGCAAGAGCACCCTGCTGCAGTGCGCGGCCGGGCTCGACCGCCCGACCGGGGGCACGGTCACGGTCGGTGGTACCGACCTCGGGCACCTTGATGAGGCGGCACTGAGCCGGCTGCGACGCGACCGGATCGGGTTCGTGTTCCAGGAGTTCAACCTGCTGCAGTCGCTCACCGCCGCGCAGAACGTGGCCCTGCCGTTGCGCCTGGCCGGCCGCCGAGCCGTGAGCCGACGGCCAGGCGTCGAGTTGCTTGGCGATCGCGTTCTGGCCGAGCTGGCGCGCGTGGGCCTCGCCGACCGGGCCGGGCACCGGCCGGCGCAGCTCTCTGGCGGGCAGCAGCAGCGGGTGGCCATCGCCCGAGCCCTGGTCACCGCACCGGACGTGGTATTCGCCGACGAACCCACCGGCGCGCTCGACAGCCGCACCGGCCGCGAGATTCTCGACCTGCTCCGCGACCTGGTCGACGGCACGGGCCAGACCGTGGTCATGGTGACCCACGATCCGAGGGCCGCCGCCCGCGCCGACCGGGTGGTCTTCCTCGCCGACGGCCGGCTCGTCGGCGAGGAAGACCGGCCGACCGCGGAGACCGTCGCCACGCGGATAACCGTGCTGGAGGACGGACGGTGATTGTCATCGCCGCGCAGACGCTGCGCACCCGGTGGCGCCTGTCTGTCGGGACGTTCATCGCGCTCGCGTTTGGCGTCGCGCTCGCCGCGTCGGCCGGCCTGCTCGTCGACAACCCCGCGCTGCCACCAGAGTTCGGAGCGCTGTTCGCGTCGATGGCGTCGATCGCGTGCTTCATCGCGATCTTCGTGGTGGCCGGCACCTACGCGTTCTCCGTCGATCAGCGCCGCCGCGAACTCGCGTTACTGCGCGCCGTCGGCGCCACCCCCCGCCAGATCAAGCAGTTGATCGTCGGTGAAACGCTCCTCGTGGGTGCGGCCGCGTCGGCAGTAGGGTGCGTCCTCGCCGTGCCGGCGTCATGGCTGCTGGTACGCCAACTGGTCGGGTCCGGTCTGTTGCCGGACGGCGCGGCACCGGCGCTGTCGGCCGGCGCCCTCGCGATGGCCTTCGTCATCGGTCTCGTGGTGGCTCGGCTAGCCGTGCTTCCCGCGTCGCGTCGCGCCCGCCGCGCCCGTCCCGTCGAAGCGCTTCGGGACGCCGTGGTCGAACGCCGGGTGATGACGCCCAGCCGCTGGATCAACGGCATCCTGTTCCTCGCCTGCGGGATCGCGATGCTCACCTTCATCCCCACCGCCTCGATCGACGCCGCGCTCAGCATGTCAATCACCGTCGCCGAGGTGCTCGTGGTGGCGCTGAGCGCGCTCGCGCCGCTGTTCGTGCCGCCGCTAGCCCGCCTCGCTGGCCTGCCGCTGACGTATTTCACCAACGCCAGCGGCTACTTAGCTGTCGCCAGCATCCGCACTGGCGTGCGCCGCTGCGCGTCGACCGCCGCGCCGGTCCTCGCCACCGTCGCGATCTTCGGGTCGATGGCCGGCCTCACCAGCACCGCTGTCGCGTCGAACGAGGCCGACAACCGGGCCAGTGTCACGGCGTCCGTCGTGATCGATCCGGTGGGGGCCGATCCGGTCCGGGTCGACCCGATCAGGGACATTCCCGGGGTACGGGCGGTCGTGCCGATCGCCACGTCAGAGCTGACCGTCGTCGTGGACGAGGGGGTCGGCGAGGACCACGAGGTTTACGACGACGGCCCGTACGACGTGGCGGCCGTCGACCCGGCCCTGTTGACCGGAATTGCCCGGGTCCGGGTGCGGGACGGGGATCTCGGCCGAATACGCGGGACCGACATCGCGGTCACCTCGATCGCGGCTTCGGAACTCGGCCTGCGCGTCGGGCGCACGGTCACGGTCAAACTGGCCGGCGGCGTGCCGGCCGACCTCAAGATCACCGCTGTCGTGGACGTTCCCCCCGCAATCGTCGCCGACTTCCTGGTACCGCCGGAGGTCGGTGCCGGCTGGCCGCGTGGGCGGGTGTTCGTGGCCGCTGACCCGGTGGTCGCTGCCGACCCGGCGGTCGGTGCGGCTGCCCCGGTCGCCGGTCCGGGATTGGCTGCGGCGGTGCAGTCGGCGGTTGGCTCCACCGGGCGGGCAGAATCAACCGCCGACTGGATCGCCCGGACGAAGCGCGAGGCGGAACGCGATTCCTGGCTCGCCGTCCTGCTGCTCCTCGGCACATCGATGGTGTACACCGTCATCGCCATCGCCAACACCCAACTGATGGCCGCCGGAGAACGGGCTGGCGACATCGCACAATTGCGCCGCATCGGGGCGACGCCGGCCCAGACGGTACGCATGGTGATCTGGGAGACCTGTGCGTGCGTCGGCGTCGGCGTGGTCCTCGGGACGGCCACCGCGATGATCAGCCTCGCGGCCGTGTGGCGGTGCCTGCGTACCGTGAACCCCTCGACGACGTTGGTGGTTCCCTGGTGGACACTCGCCGGGGTGATCGGCGTCTGCTCAGTGGTCGCGGTGGTGGCCGCAGTGCTGCCGGTCCTGCGTACCGCCCGTACCTGAGCGGCGCCCAGTTCGGTTGTGGCGTCACGCGTCGCGTCATCTGCATGGACCGTCGGGTCGCACCGGGTCGTCGTTCTCCGGTGCCTGGCACCGGAGAAGATCAGCTGGGTGACCTGAGCTCGACGACCCAGTCGGCGAAATCTCTGGCTTCGGCCCGGTCGAACAAGGCGATGGTCTTTCTTCCGGACAGCTCTTCGGCTGAGAATGTCGGGCCTAGCACTCCAACTGTTGTCGGCCGGCCAGGAGCCGAATCCACGGCCAGGTCGACGAGAACCTGTTCGGAACCCCACCCGAGAACAAGACGGCAAAAAGTGTCGTGGTCGCGCAGCACACGCACCGACCAGCCTTGCCGTAACGCCTCCCGCTTCAACGCCTCGCGCGCAACGGGCACCCGATCCCGGCCCGGCACAGTGAAGAAGTCCAGATCCTGAGTCGCCCGCGTCGTCAGCCCTTGAGCCACGAGCCCGGCCCCGCCCGCCAGCAAGAATTCCCGGCTCTCGGGCAGCGCGAAAAGGCTCTGGCCACGTCTATCTGGAACGGTGTCAACCCTTCCGGCCCCGACGAAACACCTTCGGAGGATCCGGTCATGACGCGAGACCAACACCAGCGGTCGGCGCCATGGCCGCATCAACCAGCGACTGCCATGCCCGGCGCACCTCGCGCGGGAGCACCAATTCAGACCAGGCATTGTCATGGTGGATCCCGACACAACCTGTCCTACAAGGCCTGTATCGCCCGCAACGGTGCATCTCTTCCAGCCACCCGAACCGGAACCCTGCGACTTGACTGCGGCATCGACCCCTCGGGCACACGAGGTGGCGTGTCGCCGGTCTGTTACACGGACGGGTCCCAGGCGATGAGCTGGTCGAAGATGCGACGGTCGCCGTCCCACTTCAGGGAATCCAGTGGTATGCGGCCGTAGAAGAACAGGACCAGGTCACTGGCCGTGCCTCGGGCGGAGACGTCGGCCGTGTCCGAGTCCTCGCCGGCAGCGGGCGCGCCGAGGCGGGCGACCCGTGCGCCGTCACGGGAAAGCCGAAGCCGCCAAGAGCGGCCCTCGGTGGCGTGGTAATCGACGACAGCGGGTTCGTGCGGCCAGGCGACCGTCGTTGCGCAGAGCGTGAACTGGCAGTCGTCGAAACCGTCGAGGGCGACCTCGTCCGGTAGCGGCTCCGGGTCCCCCACGGTGAGCTGGGCGTCGTAGGTGTGCACCGCAATCTCGGGAACTTGGCGCCGCGCCCAGGCACCGGAGGTTTGCGGTGACGGCGAATCCCCCCACCACGTCCAACAACCGCGGTCCGGGCCGGCCTCGCGCAGCACGCTCGTTAGTTGCTCGATGGACTCGGTCCACCAGGCTAGGAGCGCCTCGCGTTCCCGAGGCGCACCCGTGCCGGTCTCCCATGCGGACTTCTCTGGGGGAGCGTCTGCGGGCCCTGCGGCGACGATGGCGGCCGATTTGCGGCGGCCCATGCCGACGTGTTGCACGAGGTCGAACAGCGTCCGCTCGGGATGGGTCGGCACCTGCAGGTCGAGGCTGGACGCCGCGGCGATTGCGGCGCGGAAGGCCGTCGACCGTTCATTGATCAGCCGTAGATGATCATGGAACGTGAGAATCTTGTGCACCCCAGGCTTTCTATCAGTGCGCCCAACAACCGGACAGCGATTTTCACGGCCACCGCGGGTCGATCACCCGCGGCCGGCGCTGGACCTGGCGGCCGCCTGGGTGCTGCTTCCGGCCGGCACGGCTGCGGGCTTCTTCGCCGCGTACGCGGAGGCTGACGAGGCGACGGTCCGGCGAGCCCGTGGGCTGGCCGTGCTGAAAAGCCTCATCCTGATTGCCGATGGGCCGGAACATGAAGAAAACCCAGATCATGGCTCTGACCTGGGGTTCTAAGGGAGCCGCCCGTCGGACTCGAACCGACGACCTGCTCATTACGAAGACGCCGCGCGGTCTATCACAACGCTCTGACTAGCCCTGGTCGCGCAACTCGGCGACCACAGCGCACTCAACGGCCTGGGCGGATGCCAACGGTCATGCCACGATCCATGCCAGGTTCGGCCCGCTCGATCAGGCGACCTTCCAGCGTCGATCGCCGAAGGCCCGCTCGACCTGTTCTGCATCTCATCCTGGTCGTACAGGGTCTCGCGCGACGCCGGTCGACATCCTGAGTGGCAGCCTCGGAACCGTTCTGCTGGCCTTCTTCGATCTACCGCAGCGCCAAGCCGAGCGAAACCGGGATCTCGAATGGACTTTCAGCCCCGAGAAACTCGAGGTGCAACTGGAGGACAAGTACGGCGCGATCTCATGGCCCGCTCTTGAACAAGATGATCGTCCAACGTCGAGTAATTCTGCTCGTCATCCCCGGGAACCCAAAGCTTATGGCGCCACGACGCGATCTGACCCTGGACGAGACCGAACAGGTGGTCGCCTGGGCGGCGGCGAAAGGCGTGCTGGTGGTGCTGTCCGATCCCTGACGGGGACGAGCGGACCGACACTGCCTCCACCAGTCGCTCAGCCGGCACCCAGCGAACGGCGTGAACCATCCCGCCATTGGCCACCCTAAGTTGAAGGTATTGGCCCCGCCCCAGTCCGGTCAGGTTCTGCTGCGCGGTTCGTTGATGCCGTTCTCGTACGAGAAGATCACGACCTGGATCCGATCGCGTAGGTCGAGCTTGTTCAGGACGCGCTTGACGTGCGAGCGGATCGTGGATTCCTCGACTATCAGGGCGTCTGCGATCTCGCGGTTTGATAAGCCCTGGGCGAGGTAGCCCAGCACCTCACGCTCTCGGGGAGTGAGAGTGTCCAGGGTGCTGGACCGTTCTAGTCGGGGCATCGGCTGTTGGGCCATGCGATCGATCACGCGCCGGGTGACCGAGGGCGAAAGCAGCGCCTCACCGCCTGCGACGGTGTGGACGGCGGCGATCAACTCCTCCGGTCTGGTGCGCTTGAGGATGAAGCCGGATGCTCCTGCCCTGAGCGCCCCGAAGATGTAGTCGTCGAGTTCGAAGGTGGTCAGGATCAGGACGCGGATCTCGGGGATCTCCGCCACGAGTTGCTGGGTCGCGGTGATGCCGTCGAGGCCCGGCATCTGCACGTCCATCAGGACGACGTCTGGCCGGTGCCGTCGCGTGAGGACGATCGCTTCGTCGCCGGTCGCCGCCTGAGCGACCACCTCGATGGAAGGATCGATGGTGAGAAGCTCTGCCAGCCCGGCCCGCATCAGGTGGTCGTCATCGACGAGAAGCACCCGCACCTGACTCACGGCTGCGTACCTTGGCGGGGAAGGCGCAACTCGACCCGGAACTGGCCGTCGGTCTCATCGGCGATCAGGGAGCCTCCAAGCAGCCTGGCTCGTTCGCGCATGCCGGCGATGCCGTGGCGTCCGCTGTCCGATGCCCGACGTTCGGCGACCGGGTTGGCGACGGTGACCAGCAGGGCGCTAGGGATGGTTTCGATCGACACCGTGGTCGAGCCGCCGCCATGGCGGGCGGCGTTGGTCAGCGACTCCTGGATGATGCGGAAGGCGCCCTGGCCCGCGCTCGTACTCAACCCGGTGACCTCCTCCGGCTGGGTGAGGGCCACGTCGTGGCCGGCAGCCCGGAACTGGGCGACCAGTGTCTCGACGGAGGCCAATCCCACCGGAGCCCGGTCCCCGGTGATGGAGCCCCGAAGCGGGCTGACGATCTGCTCGATGTCCGCGGTAGTGTCCCGGGCGATTGTCTCGATATCGGTCAAAGCGTTGATCGCCGCATCTGGGTCTCGCCGTAGCCGGGCCGCGCCGGCGCGAACGGTGATCAACGTGAGGGCGTGGCCGACCGAATCATGCAGGTCCCGGGCGATCTGGGTGCGCTCCTGGGCTACAGCTAGTTGCAGCTCTCGTTCTGCGGAGTCCTCCGAGCGCCGCATCCGGTCGTGCAGGTCCAGGATCTGTTGGCGCCGAAGCCTGGTCCGTTCCCCGGCGAACCAGGCGACCGCGCCCGCCATCAGGGCGTGGCCGAGGTCGGTGGCCACCGAGCGTGAGCCCGTCGTGACCACACCGAGGTAGATGACGAGCAGCCCGACCGAAGCCGCGATGAGGCGCACATTCCAGCGACTCTTGTCCTCTCGGCTCGTGGCGAGCAGGTAGAGAGCGACGCAGGGACCGATGGGTGGCCAGAGCACCTCTCCGCGCCCGGCCAGGACGATCGCAGCGATTGAGGTGAGGGCGAACACCGTCAGCGGGGCTCGCCGCCAGGCCGCGAGTGGCGCTGTCGCAGCGACCAGGAGGAGGAGGTCACCAAGGTCGAGGCTGCGCTGCTGGGCCAGCAACCCAACCCAGGCGGTGAAACAACCGAAGGCGAGCAGCACGTCGAGTCCGAGCTGGCGTACTCCGACGGAGCGGCCTCGCCGCACGGTGTATCCGCGCTCGATCCTCAATGCTGACACCGATCGAGCCTAACCCCCGGGCACCGGCATCCCCCGCGTGGGGGATATCGATCCACACGGCGCGGACCCGAAAGATCCGTCATGCGGGCGTTTCCAGCCGATACCTGCGATTCCTAGCCTCGGAAGGGTGATGACCTCAGCAATACCCAGCGCCGACTCCCCCACATCCGGGTCAGCCTCCCAAACCCTTGTCCATCTCGCCATCCTCGCCGTCGTCGGCATCGGTATGGCCATCTACCTCGCCCCCCGGGGGAAGTCATGAGTGTGGCCCCGGTCGCTGAAGTCGAGGACCTGACCAAGAGCTTCCGCAGCGTACTGGCCGTCGATCACCTGAGCTTCGCCCTGCACGGCGGGGAGATCACCGGATTCCTCGGCCCGAACGGTGCCGGCAAGTCGACCACCCTCCGGATCCTGCTCGGACTCGCGTCCGCGACCAGTGGCACGGCACGCGTCTTCGGTCGCCGGTACGCCGACCTGGTTGATCCGACCCGTTCGGTGGGTGCGGTCCTCGAGTCAGCCGACTTTCACCCCAACCGGACCGGCCGCAACCACCTGCGCGTGCTCGCGCTGGCATCGGGAATTGATGGGCACCGGATCGGCGAGGTCCTCGAGTTCGTCGACCTCAGTGCTGCCGCAGACCGCAAGGTCGGCGGCTACTCCCTCGGCATGCGACAACGCCTCGGCTTGGCAGCAGCCCTCCTCGGCGACCCGAAGCTGCTTATCCTCGATGAGCCGATCAACGGTCTGGACCCTGGTGGCGTTCACTGGCTCCGCGCATTTCTACGCCGGTTCGCCAACCAGGGAGGCGGCGTCCTCATCTCCAGCCATGTGCTCGCCGAGGTCGAGCAGTCAGTCGACCGGGTGCTCATCATCAACCAGGGCAGGCTCCTCGCCGACCAGCCGATGACCGAGATCGCCCGGGACGGTGGATCTCTCGAGCAAACCTACTTGGCGATCACCCAGGCGGTGGCCCTGTGATCCGGCAGCTTCGCAGCGAGGCTGCCAAGGTCACCACGACCACGACCATCCTCGGCATGCTCGCTGCCCTCGGCAGCCTCGCCGTACTCGGGATCGTCGTGCACACCTACGCGCTACCGGCCGACAGCCTCGCGGCCACCAGCGGGCAGCGAGACCTGCTCACCGAGATCGGCATCGGCATCGGCGGTCTCTTCGCGGCCCTCATCGGCGCTCTCTCCATCACCACCGAATTTCGAACTGGCACGATCCGCCCCACCTTGCTGGCAGCCCCACACCGGGGAGGCGTCATCGTGGCCAAGGCCTTTGTCTCGGCCGCCACCGGCGCCGTTGCGGTGATCGTCTCCGTCGTGACCGCATCCACCGCCGCACGCGTCACCTTGGCGTTCCGCGACATGAAATCAACCCCGACCACCGGCGACTACCTCGAGCTGCTCGGTGGCGGCGCACTCGCAGGCGGGCTCCTCGGGATCATCGGACTCGCCCTCGGGGCCATCGTCCGAGCCCAGATCCCAACCTTCGTCGCGCTGTTCACCTGGCTGCTGTTCATAGAGAACGTGCTCGCCGAACTCCCGGACACTCACCGATTCCTTCCTGGCGCCCTCGCGCAGGGGATCACCGGACAGAACCGCGAGGGAATCCTGCAGGACGTCTGGCTGGCGGCGCTACTGCTGGGCATCTACGCAACCGGCACGATTCTTGTGTCGGTCGATGCGACCCGTCGCCGGGATGTCGCCTGATCCGCCACCCTGCCGAGTCCGGGGTTGGCGTTCCGACCGACGCCGTCACAGTGTGGACGTATGGGCTCGGTGGGCGACCGGCCGTCCGGTTGACATCACTTACCGGTCGCTAAGCAGCGCCTCGGACCTGATCGCACACTGCGCACCCACCGATCTGGGCGGATGCCCACGGTCATGCCACGATCCATGCCAGGTTCGGCCAACTCCACATGCCCTACCGACGATGGGTGGTGACCGCCGCCAGTTGACGGGACCCGACAGCGCGGAACCACCGCCAGGTATGGGTCAGCAGGCTCTGCTGAACGGCCCACGTCATCACACTTTCTGGGCTCGAGCAACGACCTTAGCCGGCCGCACACGCCGGGCCTCTCACTGGTCGTGGCATGAAAAGTCATGCCACGCGCGCATTCTTACGAACCGAACCAAGGCCCAGAATATGGCTCTAACCTGGGGTTTCCAAGGGAGCCGCCTGTCGGACTCGAACCGACGACCTGGGGTTGACCCGCTTCGACGGACACCGTCGCGTCGCCTCCGCATGGCTCGGCCGGTATCGCTGGACAGGACTTCCCAGGGGACTCCGGGTGCCTGGTGCCTCTGTTCTGCCCGACATCCGCGTTCTGCCCGACATCCGCGCCTTCGTCCACTCCACCGACACATCGCCGCAGCAAAGCGGCGAGCACTCACCCAGGCCCACGCTCGCGGCCCAGACGCTTATGCTCGTGGACGACGAGGGTGACCGCTACGCCGAAGGCCCGCATTTCGCGGGCGAGGGCGACGGCCGTGTCGAGTTCGGGCCGCTGCAGGGCCCGCGTGGTGACACCTTTTGGAGGTTTCATGCCCGTCGGCTATCTCATCCCTGTGGCGCTCGTCGCGATCGGCACGCTGTTCGCGCTGCGGCCGGTGCCGTTCTCACACCCGCTCGGCCGCCCGACCTACTACTTCGGCCTGGCCGCCAACGAACTGCCGTTCGCGGCCTTCTTCTGGCTGCTGCTGCTCCCGACGGCTATGGCGTTCGCCGAAGGCGACATCGACTCGGCCGGCGGCTGGGCGATCGTGGCCCTGGCCGCCGTGACCACGCCCGGGCTCGCGGTCATCGCCCATCGCGCGCTCGGCGATCGGGCGCGGATCGGCCGCGCCCTGGACCAAGGGCTGGGCGCCGGATGGCGCGCCACCCTCGATGCCGACCTCGCCGCAGGGCTGCGGCGCCGCCCCCCGCTGGCCCGTATCCTGTTCCTGCCCATCCTCAAGCGCCGCCCAGACGTCCGGCGCGTGGCCAACCTGGCCTACGGCGACGCAGGCCGCCGCAACTTGCTCGACCTCTACCACCACCGCTCGCGCCCGTCCGGCGCGCCCGTCATGATCCACATGCACGGCGGCCACTACGACGGGGGCCACAAGAACAGCCAGTCACTCCCCCTGCTCTACCACCTGGCCGGCCAGGGATGGGTGTGCATCAGCGCCAACTACCGGCTGCGGCCCCAGGCTCAGCACCCCGACCACCTGATCGACCTCAAGAAGATCATCGCCTGGGTGCGGGAGCACGCCCACGAGTACGGCGCCGACCCCTCAACGCTGTTTGTCGCGGGCAGTTCGGCGGGCGGCCACATGGCAGCACTGGCCGCGCTCACCCAGAACGACCCCGCCTTCCAGCCGGGCTTCGAGGATGCCGACACCTCCGTGACCGGCGCCATCTACCTCAACGGCTGGTACGGCCCCTACTTCGGCCAGGGCCCCGAGTCCTCGCCTCTGGCCCGCATCACCGCGGACGCACCGCCGTTCCTGGTGGCCCACGGCGACCTGGACCCGCTGGTGCCCGTGACCGACGCGCGTAACTTCGTCGACCAACTACGCCGAACCTCGACCGCCCCCGTCGTCTACGCCGAACTGCGCGGCGGCAACCACGCCTTCGATCTGTACCACTCCTTCCGCTTCGAGGCGCTGATCGACGCCATCGAGGCATACACCGCTCAGGTGAGATCGCAGAGGAAGACATCCCAGCCTTAGCATTCCAAACCTGCCCAGGCCAGCGACACAGACCAGTTCTGTTGGCGAGTGTCCAAAACGCTGGGCACACAGGGAGGGGAACGTCGAAGCTCTGCCCCCCGCGGGAACCGTTCTAGCCGCACTCGTTCTCACCCAGTTCGAACACGGCCGGCTCGCCTGAAGTAGGTGAGATCACCTCACTGTACGACCAGGGTTGTACTCGGGCTGCTCAGAGATCAGATTCTGGTCCGATGCCTGGTCAGTGGGGCTGCCCGAGGATTGATGTCAGGTGGTCGAGACCACCGTCATCCTCTGTCGAACCGGAAATGAGAACCTCATGAGCACGACCGCACTGGGCGCGTCCCCGCGTCGTCTGGCCCGAAACGTCGTCCTGACCACTGTCGTTGTCGCCCTCCTGGCGGCCGTGTTCTTCGGCGGTAGTGCGCTGTGGCAGAAGCAGTTCGGGCCTAGTCAGTCCTCGGCCGCCGACTGCCGGCAGGCCCAGAAGGTCATTGACACCGCGCAGACCATCCCGGCCGGGAAGGCGGCCCGCGATGCGAGTTACAAGGCATATCGGGCGGAATGGAGCAAGATCGACGACGGGTACCTGCAGGGCAACATCGCCAACTACGTGTACGGCGCGTATGAACTGGCCGAGGGGCGAAACCTGGAGCAGACGCCGGCCGAATTCGCCGAGATGGTCGAATTGGCCAATTCGCACTGCGAGCAGACCATCGTCATGCCGGCTCACCCGCCCGTCGCCACCCCGTGAGCGCGGCGATGAGCGTGGGTCTGAGGCCGGCCGCCCTGCGGGCGATCGACCTGGTCAAGACCTACGGCCACGCCGACACCGCCGTCCAGGCCCTGGACTCGGTGTCGGTGGACCTGGAGCGGGGACGGTTCACCGCGATCATGGGACCGTCCGGCTCGGGCAAGTCGACCCTGATGCACTGCCTGGCCGGGCTGGACTCGGTGAGCCGCGGTGACGTCTTCATCGGCGACACCAAGGTCACCGGTCTCGACGACAAGCGGCTCACGAAGCTGCGCCGCGACCAGGTCGGGTTCATCTTCCAGCAGTTCAACCTCGTGCCGACGCTGACCGCGCTCGAGAACATCACGCTCCCGCTCGACATCGCCCGCCGGCCCGTGGACCGGGACCACCTGGACGTCGTCGTCGCGACGCTCGGCCTGGCCGACCGGCTGTCGCACAAGCCGAGCGAGCTCTCGGGCGGGCAGCAGCAGCGCGTCGCGTGCGCTCGCGCGCTGGTCAGCCGGCCCGCGGTCGTCTTCGCCGACGAGCCGACGGGGAACCTGGACAGCACCGCGTCCGGGG
>DATINJ010000232.1:0-17923 GCA_035474375.1 Kineosporiaceae bacterium
ATCTGGGAGCCGGTGGCTCCGTCGGGCCGGCGCGCCACCCGCGCCTCGCCAATCACCAGCGGCTGGTCGCCGTACTCGTTGGAGAGTTTCACGCGCACCGAGTTGCCCCCGACGCTGAGATGCACGATCTGCCGGAGCGTCTGATCTTGGAACACGGTCTCCGGCTGTGGCGCGGTCGCCGCACCGGTGACTGCGGTACTCCAGGATCCCACCCAGGACGCCGTACCAGCACTAGCACTGGCATTGGCACTGGTGGAGCCGATCAAGGTGGTGGCCGCCAGAGCGATCAAACCAGCCAGCGCTGTGGCTCTGGTCCGTAACCCTCGGCTGTTACCGCCTCGCGTGATCATCTGCATGAACCCTCCAAGCTCGGCCCGCGCTATCGCTTTCGCTCGTCTTACTCGCTGACGACGAAACCCGCATTTCGACTATGCCGTCACAAACCGCCCCTCTGCATCGATCGAGCCTTCAGCCCCCCGCACCGGTGCCGTCCGCGCGCTCGCTGTTCGGGAACTCGCTGTTCGGGAACTCGCTGTCAGGGAACTCGGCGAGAAAGGCCAGGGTTGCCGGATGGCTGCTGCTGAGCCGTTCCACTTCCTCACCGCCGTCGCAGCGACACAGGGCCACGCTGGCTTCCTGCTCGCTCAGCGCGATCAGTCGCCAGACGCCACCGAAGTCCCGCCAGCGCAGGAGCGCCGGCACCAGGTCCACCGCACCGGATTCAGGTTCGTCCATCGAACCAGGATCGCCTGAGCTCAGATCCCGCTCAAGGAGAGCTCAGCAGCTGAAAGGATTTCACGACGCTCGGCTGACAATCAGCGTCGATGGCGATTTTCGGGATATTTGCGATGATTTCGGTTATCCACCGGGTCCGGCCCGCATCTTCGACCTGACACCTGAATTCGATCGGGTGCGTAGGTGAAAGGACGGGACCATGCCCAGATCAGCCTCCCGGCTGCGGAACGGTGCTCGAAGGAGCCGGGACTTCACGCGAAATCGCACCTTCGCCGCCGTGTTCGCGGCGATGCTCGGTACTGCCGGGTTTGCCATCTCGATTGCGCCGTCGGCACAGGCCGCGGTGCCGGCCGCTGGGTCGGTGTATCAACTCGCCGTCACCAAAAGCGGCAAGTGCATCGACGTCCCGGCCGCCAGCACCAGCAACGGCGCCCTCCTCCAACAGTGGGGCTGCACCACCGGTGCCGCCTGGCAGCAGTTCAAACTCATCGCCGCCGGGAGCAACTACCAGATCCAGAACATCAACAGCGGCAAGTGCATCGACGTCCCGAATTTCTCTACCGCTTCCGGCGTCCAACTCCAGCAGTACACCTGCGTGAGCAGCCAGACCAACCAGCAGTGGAAGTTCACTGCCAGCGGTAGCGGCACCTACCAGATCATCAACGCCGGTAGCGGGCTGTGCATCTCCGACCAGGGCGCCTCCACCGCCTCCGGCGCCGCGATCATCCAGGAATCCTGCACCGCAAACAGCAACAAGCAATGGGCCTTCAACCTGGTCAGCGGTCGGACGTGGTCCAACACCGCAGACGGGTTCGCCTCGACCGGCGGCGGCACCACCGGAGGGGTAGCGGGCACCACCGTCACCGCCAGCACCTTCGCCGACCTGGTGAAGTATGCGACGTCGAGCACCGCCTACGTCATCAAGATCCCGGGAACGATCACCGTCACCCCATATGGCTATGAGGTCCCGGTGACGTCGAACAAGACCCTGATCGGCGTTGGCGCCACGGGAAAGATCAAGAATGGCGGGATCTTCCTCGGCAGCGGCGTCAGCAACGTGATCATCCGCAATCTCACTATTGGTGAGACCGAGATGACGGACGACGACCCGGACGACAAGACCTACGACTACGACGGCATCCAGATGGACACCGTCAATCACATCTGGATCGACCACAACCTGATCACGAAGACCAACGACGGCCTGATCGACAGCCGCAAGGACACCAGTTACCTCACCGTCTCCTGGAATGTGCTGTCCGATCACAACAAAGCCTTCGGGATCGGTTGGACCGACAACGTCACCGCTCGGATGACCATCCACCACAACTGGATTCACGACACCAACCAGCGCAACCCCAGCGTCGACAACGTCGCCTTGGCGCACATGTACAACAACTACCTGCAGAACATCACCTCGTACGGAAACTTGTCGCGCGGCGCAACGAAACTGGTGTTGGAGAACAGCTACTTCGACAACGTGGCCAACCCCTGGAACATTGACGACCCGTCAATCGGTCAGCTCAAGCAGAGCGGCAGCATCGTCGTGAACAGCAGTGGCAAGCAGGTGACCGGCGGCTCGGCGTTCACCCCGAGCAGCTACTACTCCTACACGCTGGACCCGGCGGCGAATGTGCCCGCCCTGGTGAAGGAGTTCGCCGGGCCGCAAGCGAACATCGGGCTCTGACTGCCCACCTCGGAACGACTGATCGACTCGCAATCCCGAGTGCGATGCGTTGCACTGTCGAGGAAGGCCACAATGTCGTTGAAGGGAGCCAACTATGGGAACATTCGATGAGCTGAAGAACAAGGGTGAGCAGGCCGCGGCCAAGCACCCGGAGCAGGTCGAGAAGTTCACCGACCAGGCTAACGAGAAGGCCGGAGACAGCGCGGACAAGGCCACCGGTGGCAAGCACGCCGACCAGGTCGACACCGCCCAGAAGAAGGCTGACGACGCGATCGGCAGCTGATCTCCTGCTACTGGAGTGCCCCAATCAGAACCCGCCCCGCTCGCATCTGGGATAGATGCGAGCGGGGCGGGTTCCTTGAGATTGGGCGCTGGATCTGGTCAGCCACCCAGGCCGCGCACAGCCTGTACCTCAGTGGTGTCGAACGTCGGACTCCGGTGACCTTCCAACGGGTGCAGCAGACCCTCGTCGATCATGGCAATGATCTGGCCTGGCTCGACACCCAGAATGCCAGCTGCTCCCTCGACATCAATCACCGATTCGGGGCTGAGATCGTTGCTCGTCACGTTTGCCTCCAACGGGTCGGCGCAAATGGCTAGCGAACGCAGCGCGATGCCGGGGTCGATCAGCGACGGCGATCCACATCCTGATCGGTGTCGAGATCGACCTTTTCCTTGCGAACTTCTCCGCCAACGGTGCGCGTCTCTTCCTCGGTATCCGTCGCGAGCCGAACTCGCTCGACCGGAACGGCCTCGGTCTCCACCACCGGACGTTCCTCGCGGACCGTCACCTCGTGCTCGTCCTCGCTGATGTCGGGTCCGCGGTATGCCTGCGCCTGGTTCTGGTCGGTGACCGGTTCGGTCTCCAACCGCACCTTCTCCTTGCGGACCGGGACGTCGACCTGCTGCTGCTCGGTCTCGACCCACTTGCGCAGCCGGGCCTTGCCGGTCGACACCGTCTCCTTGCCGACGTTCAGCCGCTCTTCGGACCGGGTCATGGCGTCGTCACCCTGGCGGCTCGAAGCATCGTTGTAGTCCGTGTCGTCGTCCGTGTCGTGGTAATCCGCGTTGACGTGGCCCGCCTCGTCGCGGTCGGCCGTCGTCCCGGCGTACCCGGTCCGCTGGTCGCCCGACTGGGTGCTGGAGTACTCCAGGCCGTAATACCGGTACAGCTCCGCTTCCTCGTCACTCGACAGGTGCCCCTGCTCGATGTCGACGTTCGGAGCGTTCTTGATCTTGTCCTTACTGTGCGGGACGCTCAGCCCGTCGTCGCGCGCGCTGGCCCCGCTGACCGGCACGAAGCTTTCATTCGTGCCGAAGAAGCCAGTGGATACCGTGATCCATTCCGGCTCTCCCGAGACGTCATCGAGGAATATCGTGCCGATCTTCCCGATCTTGTTGCCGGTGTCGTCGAACAACGTCTTGCCGATGTACTGCTGGACGCTTTGTGCCGTGATTGTCACAGTTCCTCCTTTGGAACCACGCAGCCATCCGAAACCTGCTGCACTTCCATTGATCTCACCGAATCGATGGCAACGGTCAAGGCGGCATGACCACGCCTGATGAATGTGCGCGGAACGACCCCTGATCTGGAGCCGTACCCTGTGCACCCACTGTTGCCGGTGCTTCGAATATCGCAATTCGATCAATTAGCTTCAGCAAGCCAGGGATCTCCGGGACAGTGATCAACCTGACCCGGAACTGCCGTACCGCTGGGCCACCACGGCAGGCTGTTCGGTCACGCGCTCGGCTTGGACGTTCCTGACCAAGCGCAGGTACTGCGCGTGCGTCCAGGCCAGCGGGGTCGCCGAGGTCGTCGGCCGACCGGGAACGAAACCATCTGCCCCTGCTGGCGGTTGGCGGTCCCATACCTGCTCGGGAAGCATCGCCCCTGGACCGGCCGTCCGCGCCATCCGGGCGATCTGCGCGCGAGCGGCGGCCACCTGTCCGGCCGCGATCTGGTACTCGCCGCGCTCACCGTTGAGCAACGGCCAGGCCCGGCCCCGGGTGAGCCGGGAGCCGTCGGGCAGCCCAAAGTCCCAGGGTTCGCCGGTGAGCTTCTCGCCGTACCCGTCGAACGAGGCGCGCTGCCAGTACAACCCGTGCCGGGTCGGCACGCCGAGTTGCTCGTCGATGACGCCCAAGGTGTTCACGACGGCCTCGTCATCGGCCGGCAGGACGCCGAGCCGGACCAGATCCAGATAGCCGCCGTCGACGACGCTGCGCTGGTCGACGTTCACCGGACCGGTGTCACCGATGGTGTACGTCGTACCGGCATTGGGATTTCCGTCTTTGGTGAGCCGGAGGAAGTACGGCCGGTCCGAGTAGGGGCCGTTGGTGGTGACCACCCATTCCTTCACCCGAGCTTGCCAGGCGTCGGCGGTGTTCAGGTAGCGCTGCTCGGACACCCGGTCACCGTTGTGCCGCGCGATGGCGGCAGCGCACACCAGGCCGGCGACTTCGCTGGCGATGGTGGCGGGCGAGTAGCCGGACTGGTTCTCCCAGCGCTCCGCGGGCGTCCACGGGGCACGGTTGCCGTCCTGCTCGAATCCGATCAGGAAGTCGGCCGCCCGCTTCACCCCGGCCCACGTGCCGGCATCGAACCGGCGGAGCTGGTGAGCCAGGATGATGGGAAAGGCGACTTCATCGAGTTGCAGACCGCCCCACACCGGTGTCCCGTCCACTCGCGAGTTCTGTGGGAACGAGCCGTCCGCCTTCTGCTGGACCGTGAACAAGTAGTCCACCGCGCGATTCGCGGCCGCGCGGTCTCCGGCCGCGATCAACCCAGTGGCGATCTGATACAAATCGCGCGACCAGACGAGGTGATACGGCCCCGAGGGGTCGTCCCGACCGAAGGCCCAGGGTGCGGACGGCGAAGCGATGAAGGCGCCGCGGTAGGTCTTGTCCTCGCTCGCCGCCAGCACCATCACCGACACCCGGTACACCCGCCGCTCGGCCGCACTCCGCAGGGACGCCGGCGGGCTGGGCAAACCGGCAAGGTAGGCGTGCCAGCCATGGACGTAGGCCTGGAATGCGGAGGCGTATCCGCGGTCCAGCGAGGCCTGCGCGGTGCTGCGCGCCGCACGTGCCGACGGACCGAATGCCAGGGCCAGGGTGGCGTGCTGCTCGGTGCGGCCTCCGGTCAACCCGGTCGCCGCGGTCTGGACCAGGTTGCCGGCTGCCGCCGAGGCGTAGTGCCAGTCGAGTCGGCCATCAGCGAGCAGGTCGGTGTAGCCGTCGCTGATGCCCCGGAAGCCGCTCGACGTCGCCCCAAAAGCCGGCGAGCCGACCAGGGCGCTCGCCTGGCTGCTGTCCGAGGCGAGCAGCGCCCGTCCGGCGGTGTGCCCGGAATCATCGGTGCGGGTGTTCGACAGCGCGGACTCGTAGAGCGCGTAGACCGCGTACCGTCGCCTGTCCGCCGAGGTGAAGCGCACATCGACCAGGACGGTCGCGCGCGCGGGGTCAGTTGCGTAGCTCGCCTCCAGCCGCCAGCGACCGCTCTTCTCCGTGAACGTCTGCCGGAAGGCAAGACTGCGCTGGTCGCTCAGGCTGGTCCGCACCTCGGCAGCCTGAGACGCCCGGACGGCGCCTCCGTTCCGATCGGCGACCACGAATTGCAGGGCCCGAGCCGCCGGGGAGCTCAGGTTCGGGTAGAAGATCTCGCCGAGCCCGCCGTCCTTCTGCACGGTGAACCACACCTTGCTGGTCCGGTTGTGCGCGGTACCGAAGCCGGACTTGGTCGCGGGCAGGAAGCCGGCGTCCGTTCCAGGCGCCCCGGGCGCGGTGTCGGTGACCGAGATCGGCGCGCTTCCGGAGTCGGCCGCGGCCGTGATCGACGGCGTGGCGGCGAGCGCGAGGCCGATGATACCTACCAGATATGAGCGGAGAATCGATCGCATGGCGCCCCTCCCGCTGGCCGGACGGGACTGCGACGCACCGCCACAGTCGCGCTGAACACGGAGCCTGGAGTGCCATCATGCCCAAATCGGCGAAGACGGCCACTCCTGCGACGCGTGCCTGCCATCAGCAGAGCGCGACCATGGCCCGCACCAGCGATAGCCCGTCATCACCGAGAATTGCGGAATCCAGGTGAAGCCTGAATCCAGGTAAAGCAGGGCCGGTCGCTGAGCGTCTACAGGTATGAGAACAGGAGCGACGTGACCGGCGACCCGTCGACGGATTTCACGCAGTGGTACGCGGTCAGCTACGCCCGGGTCAATCGCGCGGTGACGCTCGCGGTCGGTGATCCCGGCCTGGCCGAGGAAGCCACTGCTGAGGCGTTCGCCCGGGCGCTGGTGCACTGGCCCAAGGTGCGGAAGGCGGAGCGGCCCGACGGCTGGGTCTACCGGGTGGCCCTGAACGAGGTGCGCTCGCGCTTCCGGCGACGCCAGCTCGAGCAGCGCTGGGTGGCCCGCCAGCAGGCAAGTCATCACCTGCCGCCGGCGGAACCGGAGACCGCGCTGTGGCAGGCGGTGGCGCAACTGGCCCCACGCGCCCGCACCGCGATCGCCCTGCGCTACATCGCCGACCTGCCGGAGGCGGAGGTCGCGGCGGCGATGGGCATCACCCGGGGAGCGACGGCGGCGACGCTGCACAAGGCGCGGGCCCGATTGACCGCGCTACTGGCGGCAGCCGGCCTGGACGAAAGGACCTTGTCATGATCGACGATGAACTGCTGTATCGGCTGAGCGAGAGCTCGGCGCCCGTGCAGCCCCGGCCAATGGCCGAGATCGCCCGCCGCGCCGAGCAATTGCGTTTGCGGCGGCGGGTCGGCTGGGCCGGGACGACGGTGCTGGCGCTGGGACTGATCGGCGCGCTGGCCATCCCGTTGTGGCCGCATCAGGATCGAAGCCTGGTCACCCCGGCAAAGCAGGACCTGACGAGATCCTGCAACCTGGAGGACCTCAGCTGGGCTGAGTACCCGGAGCTCGCCTACCTTCCGCCGCGCTCGATCGCTCCCCGCGTGATGCACGTTCTCCCTTTGCCCGGGCGCTGGGCCGAACCCTGGTGCCGGTCCACAGCCGCCTCCGGAAGCTGGTATTCCCTGGCCTCGGACGGCACGGTCGCCAAGAAGCTCATCGTGCGCGGGCCTGACGAAGACGAACCCCTCCCTGTCGCCGAAGGGCTGGCGCCCCAGAAGCTTGACCAGGACGACCGGACCGGGACGTTCGCCCACCTGACCACGGACAACAGCAAGTGGTCCCGGCCTCCCGGCTACAACGGTTGGGTCTGGTGGACGGAGAAGGACGGGTCTCGCTGGCGAGCCAGCGCCATCGGGATGACCAAAGCCGAAATGCTCGCGGCGGTGAAGTCCCTATCGGTGGAACAAGGCAGGCTCGACACCCGCCAGGTACCGACCGGACTGACCACCGCTCTACCCACCTACACCGGCCCGACCGGTGACGCCCAGGTCGATCTCGGGTTCGGCGCGGGCAAGGAACGGTTCAACCTCCTCATCCACCAGATCCACGACTCGGCCTGGCAAGCCCCAGTTGGTTGTCGACAGGTCACAGTGAACGGTGCTGTCGGCTGGATGTACGACGATGGCGTGGGCCAAGACCTGACGCTGACTTGGGAACTCGCCCCCGGCGTGATCGGGTCGATCCACGGGTCGATAGGCGGGAAAACGACGCCGGGACGATTGCTGAGCGTTGCCGCCGCCACCGAGAAAATTCCGATCACCGATTCCCGCCTGACCCGCCGGAAATAGCCCCCGGTACGGCTGGTCTGAAGCGGAGGGGACTTCAGACCAGCCCGCCGTCGGGCTATGGACCCGGCGCCTCACCAGTCGGCGACGACCGGCAGCACCTGCTCGCCAAGCACCTGTAGGCGCCTGAGGTCGTGAACCTGTTCCACCCGGCCATGCGCCACCTGGATTCCCAGATCGGCGAGTTCCCGCAAGCCAGCGATGGTCTCGTTCACCCGCTCGCCGTCCGGGCCGGGGTCGAAAGTGAACACCGCGGTCTTTTCGATCTCGGCGTAGTCCCGCCCGAGACGCTCGCAATGCCCGCGCAGCACGTCCAGCTTGTGCGGCAGTTCGGGGCCTGGGAACAGATTGCAGGCCTGCGCATACTGGGCGACCAACCGCAGGGTCTTCTTCTCGCCACCGCCACCGATCAAGATCGGCGGGTGCGGCCGGGTCAAGGGTTGCGGCGAGTTCAAGGTGCGGCCCAGCCGGTAGTGCTCGCCGTGATATGGCTTCTCGTCCTCGGCCCACATCTGCAGGCAGATCTGCAGCGTCTCCTCCAGCCGCTCGAACCGCTCGGCCGTCGACGGAAAGAACAGCCCGAGCCCTTCGGACTCTTCGCCGTTCCAGGCAGCGCCGATGCCGAGCATGGCCCGGCCACCGGACAGCACGTCCAGCGTGGTCACCATCTTGGCCAGCAGCCCTGGATCCCGGTAGGTGACGCCGGTGACCAGGGTGAGTAGCTTCACCCGTGACGTGTGCGCAGCCAGGAACCCGAGGGTGGTGTACGCCTCGAGCATGTCCTGCTCGACCGGGCCGTGCGGTCCGATCTGCCAGACATGATCCATCACGCTGATCCGATCGAATCCGGCCGCCTCGGCGGTGGCCACGATGTCGGCCAGATCGCGGCCCAACGTCGGCGCGCCACCGGGGTAGGTCAATCGAGGAAGATGCAGTCCGAGTTTCACCGATGCTGCCTTTCTCTACGGTTCCGGTCACGCGGCCGAGGGGACCCGCGACGCAACGAACGTACGGCGCTGCACATTGTTCACCAAGCGCCTGCCCGCTTCCAGCCGAACGGTCATAGCCCTGCGGTCCACCCCGGAGGGCTGAAAAGAGGGACGGCGGCCCCGCCTCGGGTTCCTGGCCGCGATGATCTTCGACCCCTGGGTGATCAGCGGTTGTGCCCGATTTCGTGCCGCGAGAGGGACTACTTACGGGCGTAGCTGGCGACCTTCGCGGCAGGGCTGCGACTATTCGACCGATCACCTCGGCCAGTCGGCCGCAAGATCAGCCCGGCCGTCGGCCCTGGCTCGCGAGTCCGGGCGCCCTGGACGGTGAGGTTCCCGTCGTGTGCCCGGTAGCTACCGGAATTGCCGCAGTTGATCTTGGTTTCGGTGGCCAACGGGCACCCGACGGGAACATCGCGCCCTCTCCTTACCGGGGAACCATGAAATGGCCAGGCTGCCCGGAAGGCGCATCGTTGACACCGGCCGGAGCATCCTCGCGCCGTCCGGAACAGAGATATTCGAAACGCACGACCTAAAACGGCATTACTCGTGGCCGGCCGAAACCATCGGATCAGCAGTCAGTCTCGGCGCCTCACGCGATCCCGCTCAGATTTTCTCGAGCCGACGACACCGGACGGTGGCACCGCAAGGATTGCCGGTTGCGCTGTAACGATAAACCGCCTGGAATCGATGGAGTCAATATCCGGATTCACTGTGGAATCCGTTCTGGCAAAAAGGATGTGGTCGCGATGTTGCGACAAAGATGGTTCGTCCCCGCTGGGCTCGCACTCGCGCTCAGCCTGACCCTGCCCGCAGTCGCCGTCGCAGCCCCGACGGCGGCGGCATGCTCGGTGACATGGGGATCGCAAGAGAAGTCGGCGGCCTGGGGAATACCGGGCACCATCACGAATGTGCGTACCGGAAAACAAGACTGCTACGACCGGCTGGTCGTTGATGTCGCCGGCAACGTCGATGGCTACGTCGTGCGGTATGTAGATCAGATCGGCTCGATCGGCAGCGGTGAGCCCATCCCGGTGCGCGGTGGCGCCAAGCTCCTGGTCGTCGTGTTTGCGCCCGCGCACGATGAGAACTACAAGCCCACCTTCAAACCGGCCAACGTGAACGAACTATCTGACGTCAGCAGCTACCCGACCTTCCGCCAGGTCGTATTCGCCGGTAGCTTCGAGGGGGTCAGCGACTTCGGGGTCGGCGTCCGAGCGCGACTACCCTTCCGGGTGTTCATTCTGGACGGCCCGGGGTCGAACTCACGACTCGTGATGGACGTCGCCCATCACTGGTGACTGTTTCATCTCGCCCGGACGCCGCCCGCTCTCGGAGCGCTCGATCCACTCCGGATGAATGAGTTTCAGTCAAAACACCTTGTCCCGCAACGTACAAAGGGAGTTTCTTGCTCTTGTATTGACGTGGCCGGTGAAACAGCGAAAGCTCTTTTCACCGTCACAAAGGAGTGAGGCTTCCGATGCAAAAGCTTTCGGAGTTCCGGCGCACGATGATCGCCTGCATCGTCGCGTTCGCGATCGTTGCCACCGGAGTGGCAACCGCGGCGATCGCGAACGCGGTGGTGGGGTGCCGAGTCACGTACAAGGTCGCTAGCCAATGGGACAGCGGGTTCACCGCAGATGTCCAGGTCACCAATCTGGGCGATGCGGTGACGGCCTGGCAGCTGACCTTCGATTTCGCGGCCGGTCAGAAGGTCAGCCAGGCGTGGAACGCAACCGTCACCCAGTCCGGCAGCCGAGTTCAAGCGAACAATGCCACGTACAACGGCGCACTAGCTACCGGCGGTAGCGCGGCTTTCGGCTTTCAGGGCACCAGTGGCAGCAGCAATCCGGTGCCGAGCGCCTTTACCGTCAACGGGACGAATTGTACCGGCGGCGTTATCGGCACTCCCAGCCCGACGACCAGCGCCCCCGCCACAACTCCCCCAATGACGACACCTCCAGCGACGACACCCCCGTCGTCCTCAGGTTGGAACCCACCAAGCAATCTGGTGACCGCGCTCGATCAAGTATGGCAACACCAGGAGAGCACCTACAGCAACCTGTACGGGTTCAAGAATTACGGCTGGGATCAGATTTTCGCCAACAAGGGAAGCCTGAATTACTGCGTCCGCTGGGATTCGTCCGCCCACGTCACGGTGACCCAACGCGATGCCATCCACGCGGCATTGAAACGGCAAGTGAAGAAGTGGACCGATGTCATGGTCGGGCACAACAGCTGGCCTTACACCGACGTGCCGGTCAAGATCGTCGGCTGGGCGGTCCGGGATCGGGCTCAACTGGAATGGACCGATACCTCCGTCGACATCTACGTCAACAACATTCGCGAGGATGCACCGCAATGCGGAGAGCCGTGCGGCCGATTCTTCAACCAGTCCGGCAACTACCCGAACTGTCCTGGCGGCATCGCTCACCATTACGACCAGTCGCTGTGGCTCACCGCCGGATTCTCCGGTGGCGCCGGAGGTGACTGGGGCCAGCGAGTCGGCAGCGAGTACTTCCTGGGTGCGGTGAACTCCGACAACATTCATATCTTCCTGCACGAGGTTGGCCACACCTTCGGGCTGGACGACTTCTATGACTGGAGCCCGGACGTCGGAGGCTTCCTGATGAAGGCCGGAAGTGCCACCCAGATCACCGAATTCGACGCCTGGATGCTTCGAGACTGGTGGCGACACCTGAAATCGCGGTACGGATACTGAACCTGACGCAAGCCAGCCATCCGGCCATCGATCCCGCGGCCCGGTGGGTCTGATACCGCGCAGGTACCAGACCCACCGCTGCCGCCGGTGCTACGCCCGGGGCGCAGGCTCGATCGTCGACGGCGTTCCGCTGCCCATCGAGCCGTAGCGAGCCGCTTGTTCGGCGGTGATCTTCGTCGTCTGAGCACAGAAGGTGCAGGTCAACGACTGCTTGCGGGAAACCTGGAAGAGCGGGACGAAGAAGAGAGTGAACTTCTTGGTGCGCTCCTCGACCCGGTGCGCGGCCGGGTTACCGCAGTTCTGGCAGACCAGCATGACGATCGCCAGCTGCCTGACGTAGCCCTTAAGGCCGAAGATCAACAACATGATCGTGGCTTCCCTCAATTTGGTGACGGACAGTCAGACTAGAGGCCATTCCTTTCAGCGCCACAGCAGCCCCGGGTACTCCCGGTCGCGTTCGGGTACCTGACCGCTGCCTCTCTCCCCCACGGCTCGGGGCAGAGCCTTCGCAAACAGGAGTGGCGCCGCTGTCCGTCGTCCACCCGAGAGGCAGATGAGCAGGAGGGCCGTGCGGGCTGCCCAGCGGAGGGGCAGCCCGTCACAACGATCCGGAATGACGATGGTCTGCACTGATCAGCTCGGCTTTGTGCTGCCGTAGTCGTTGGCCTGGCGGTACCGCACGGCTTCTCTTCGGCGGTCAGGACCGACAGTTTGGCTGCCCAACAGGTCAAGTCCGACACCGGTAATGCCGAAGATCAAAGCAGGAAACTGAGTCGGTTAGGACGTCGCCATGCGGGTGATCTGGCGCTTTTTCAAGATCGGCATCGTTGTCGTGGCACTGGTGATCTGCGGAATGATGGCGCTGTCGGCGTTCAGCATCCGGGTGCCGGTGTCCTCGGTGACCGTCACCACGGTTGGCAACACCACGATCACCACGAAATGCAGTTGGCTGCATGCCACTGCCAAAGACTGGTCCGGGTGCACCACCACGCGTACTCACCGCTCGAAGTAAGCAACTCACCGCGCGGTGTACAAGACCTGGACGTGCTGAACGTCGACGGTCGAACCGGGGTGCACACCGAGTCCGCGCCCGCCGTTGCCCTCCGGTCGGAGTCCCCTAGTGGTCAGGGTTTTCCTCACGGCGAGCCAGGACGGCGGGCGCGGACTGGTGTCGACCTACTTGTAGTGGATCTCCGAATCGGTGTACTTGCAGTACGTCCCGTCGGCTCCGGAGCCGTTCGAGGTCGGTTCCGCACCGGTCTGGTTGCCGATGTACTTGTTGCAGATCTTGATCTTCTTGCTCGAGTCGCCAATGATCGTCAAGTTCGTGATCGTGGCTGTGTCACCGTAGTTGGTGTTGATCCCGACGATGGCGCTGCCCTTGTAGGTGGCGGTCGAGTTCTTGACGATCACGGTGCGCTTGCCCTGCGCCGACTTGCAATTGCCGCAGGAGCGGTACAACTTGCCGAAGTCCTGAACCTGGAACCCGTCGATGATGAAGGTGCCACCAACACCGTTGTGCTGGAAGACCTTGTCCGAAGCGTGCAGCGCACCGCCGCCCTTGATGGTCATCGTCGCCGACGTCGAGGTGGGGATGAAGGTGGCGGCGTCCTCTCCGACGTCCTCCCACCAGACGTTCTCCAGCGTGCAGGTGGCCTCGCAGTGGATGCCGTCGGCACCGGGGGTTCCGATGATCACGTTGCGGATCGTGCCGCCGGCCGGCAGGTCGAAGATCGGCGCCCCGCCCTCGGCCTGGTCACCGGTGCCGAGCTTGTCAATGCCGTAGTAGCGCTTCATGCCGCCGTCGAACGGCGTGCTCTTGCTGACAGAAATGGTGCTAGGGACGGCTATCGACCCGGTATTGGCCGGGATCGTGGTGGCGTTCGCCTGGCTGATCGGGATGACGGCGGCGAACGTCAGGGCTGCGGTGGCCGCGAGCGAAAACCAGATCTTGCGAGACGGGTTAAACCTCGCCAGGGTGGGCGACACTGCCATGTTCCCTCACTTCGGTTTGGTGGCTAGAGCGCAGGGAAAGCGCTTACCCGGATACAAGCCGAACCGGTTGGATGGTGTCAATGGGGCACTTCGGACGGATCGCCAGAGATGGGTCCGCTCGTCCGTCGGGCACCGCCCACCCCGAGGGTCTGGACGAACCACCGCGCGGCGCGGAAGCCACCAACTCGGCGGCGCCGGACCGCCGTCCTCCGGCCCTTGCCCAGGCGGTACCGGGATCCTTCGACAACACCGCACTTCTTGCGATACTCACGACAGCGCAGGCATATTCACGAGGCTCCGCGAGGGCGTTCAAGATGGTGTCGATGACGTCCACAACCCAGGAGCAGTGGCCTCACCGGCAGCCTGCCGCCGGCGGGCAACCGCCCAGCACGGCAGGCCGCAAACTGATGCGGGGAACCGCCCAGAAGACGGTCACCCGCGCCCGAAATTTTCTCAGATTCATGAAAAATTTTGCATGATTACCGCCGACCGGTCAGCCGACGGGGGCCGCGCAGAGCGGCATGGCGTTCGCCTCCGCAACGAAGGCGCTGCCCTTCAGCTTGAGGTAGCAGAAGCTCCCGCTCCGGCGCACTCAAGACTCACGCCTGTGGTGCCGGGCAGAAACCTCAGAGTTTCTGCGGAAGCACCCGAGGGAGCGTCCGTCGCTGCGCCAGTACTCGACAAGCCACGACCATATCAAAGCTCGAAGTTTATCAGGCTGAAGGTTCGGTTCGGATGTCGAGAAGACTAGATTGGCCGGCGTCCTTATCTATTTCAGCGCGCACGTCGCGCCCTGCCTACCGGCTTGACCGGTCGCGATCGACTTTACCTCGACCTTCCTCGCGAGCCGCCGACAGCAATCGCCAAATCCCTTCTTCTGGAACAGGTTAGCCAGCAGCCCGGCACTTCGGCTGCATTCTTAGGCACCCGTCGAGACGGTGCAGAAGCTGCCGAAGAACGGCAACGCTGGACCTCGAGTAAACGTGGTCAGGCGGGTATGGGATGCTCCCGTCTGACAACATCTCCGGTGATCCGGTCGGGTTCTGTTCTGTGACCGTGAGCTAACGATGTGCGTCAGGAATTCATCAGTAACTGGCTTTCCCGCGAACCACGATTCGCGGGCCCACATTCACGGAGGTTCGGTGTCCCTGCCTTTTGTCAGCCGTCGTTCGCTGCTCGTCGCCACCGGTGCGGCGATCGCTACGGCGAGTGCCGCACCCGCTGTCGCCGCGCCCGCCCGCCCGAGCCCGAGCGCGCCACAGAACCCGGCGGCGGCGCTGGACCGCTTGCTGGCCGGAAACCGGAAGTTCGCCGCCGGCCGGGCCAAGCATCCGCGACAGACGCCGCAGACCGTCCGCGACTTGGCGGCCGCACAGGACCCTTTCGCCATCGTGCTGGGTTGCGCCGATTCGCGCGTCTCCCCGGAGGTGGTCTTCGACCAGGGCCTGGGCGACCTGTTCGACAACCGGGTCGCCGGCAACATCGTCGATGACCTGCTGCTCGGCAGCATCGAGTACGCGGTCGAGCACTTCGCCCCGCCGGTGCTGATCGTTCTCGGCCATGAGCGATGTGGCGCGGTGACCGCCGCAATCGAGACGATCGAGAGCGGTGGCACCGCACCCGGGCACATCGGCGCCATTGTCGAGGCGTTGCGGCCGATCATGGAGCCGGTCCTGCGCAGCACCGGCGACCGGATCGAGAACGGTGTGGTGGCCAACATCCGGGCGCAGGCGGCGGCCCTGGTCAGCCGCAGTGAGATCGTGCGGGAGCAGGTCGAGGCCGGTGCCATGGTGGTGGTCGGCGGTCGCTACGACCTGGACACCGGCAGGGTGACCCGGATCTGCTGATCCGCCGCACTCGTTGCGGGTCACCGCCGGCCGGCAGGCTTCCGGCCGGCCGGCGGTGACCCGAGAGAACCGGCGGTGCTCCAAGAAAACCCGGTCTGTCGGAAGAAAACCCGGTCTGTCGGGCCCAGGCACTGTCCTGGTCGTGGCCGACCTAGGGCAAGCTGGGTTCGTGAGCGAGCCGCAGGCATCATCCCGTCCCACCCGACTGACCCAGCACGGCGACACCCGGGTCGACGACTTCTACTGGCTCCGAGAGAAGGACAACCCCGAAGTCACCCAGCTGCTCGAAGCGGAGAACGACTACACGGCCGCGAACATGAGCGACACCGAACAGTTGCAGCAGGACCTGTTCGAAGAGTTCAAATCCCGGATCCAGGAGACCGACCTGTCGGTACCGGTCCGCAAGGGCTCGTGGTGGTATTACGGTCGCACCGAGGAAGGCCAGCAATACGGCATCCATTGCCGCAAGCCGGACATCGATGGAGCTCCCGGCGCCGACGAGATCGTGCTCCTGGACGAGAACGTCGAGGCCCGCGACACCGATTTCTTCTCGCTGGGCACCTTTGCCATCGACCCCACCGGCCGGCGACTGGCCTATTCCACTGATACCGACGGTAGCGAGACCTTCGAGATGCGGATCCGCGATCTCGACACGCTGACCGATCTCGATGACGTCATCGAGAAGACGCATTACAGCAGCGCGTGGAGCCGAGACGGTTCGGTGCTCTTCTACACCCGGCAGGACGTCGCAAAGCGGCCCTTCCAGGTGTGGCGGCACATCGTCGGCAGTCCGAGTTCAGATGATGAGCTCATCCTTCAGGAGGACGACGAGCGTTTCTTCGTCGGTGTGGGAAACACCAAAACCGATGATTACGTGGCCATCTCGATGAACAGCTCCTTGACCAGTGAAATGCATGTACTGCGGTCGGACGATCCACTGGGCTCGTTCACCGTTATCGAGCCGCGTAAGCAGGGTGTGGAATACCATATTTCGCACCATCGCGGTGAGCGCGACGTCTTTTACCTGCTGACCAACGAGGATTCCCCGAACTTCAAACTGATGGTGACGCCGACCGACGCACCAGGTCGAGCGAACTGGACCGAGGTGATCCCCCACCGTCAGGATGTAAAGCTCGACGGTGTCGGGCCTTTGGCCCATCACCTGGTGCTGTCCGAACGGGCCGACGGCATTGCCCGGATCGCCATCCTCAACCTCGACACGATGCAGCACTCCGTCCTCGAGCAGCCGGAGACCGTCTATACAGCCGGACCGACCGGGAACGCCGAGTTCGATACGCACATCGTCCGTTATTCGTACACGTCCTTCGTCACTCCGAATTCGGTCTACGAATACGACCTCCTGAGTGGCGAACGCACGCTGCTGAAACAGCAACCCGTACTGGGCGGTTACGACTCCACCGCCTACACCACCGAGCGGACCTGGGCCCAGGCTGCCGACGGAACCCGGATCCCGGTCTCGCTGGTCTACCGCAGCGACCGCCCCCGGGACGGCGGTCCGGCGTTGCTGTACGGCTACGGTGCCTATGAGATTTCGATCGATCCGTATTTCTCCTCCATTCGGCTCAGCCTGCTCGATCGGGGTTTTCTGTTCGCCATCGCGCACGTCCGCGGTGGTGGCGATCTAGGCCGGCTCTGGTACGAGCACGGCAAATTCCTGGAGAAGCGGAACACGTTCACCGATTTCATCGCGGCGGCGGAACATCTTGTCCAGGAGGGCTACTCGTCCCCGGAGACCCTGATCGCGCGCGGTGGTAGCGCCGGCGGTCTCTTGATGGGTGCGATCACCAACCTGCGCCCCGATCTCTTTGCCGGCGTCGTCGCCCAGGTGCCCTTTGTGGACGTACTCACCACGATGCTCGACCCGACGCTGCCGCTCACCGTTCACGAGTACGAAGAATGGGGAAACCCGGAAGATCCGGAATACTATGACTACCTCAAGTCGTACTCGCCCTACGACAATGTGAAACCGGCGCACTATCCGACCATGCTGGTCACCGGGGGCCTGAATGATCCGCGGGTCAGTTACTGGGAGCCGGCGAAGTGGGTCCAGAGACTCCGGCAGCACAATCTCAGCGATTCCCTGATCTTGCTGAAGACCGAGATGGGTGCCGGGCATTCCGGCCCGTCCGGCCGCTACGAATCGTGGAAGGAGGAGGCGTTCATCTACGCCTTCATGCTGGCCCGAGTGCTGGGAAAATCCGTCTGATCGAGTGTCGTCGG
>DATINJ010000233.1:0-22339 GCA_035474375.1 Kineosporiaceae bacterium
CACCGCCGAGCCGGGTCGCTCCCACAGCTGCGGCTCGTCCACCAACCGCTCCAGCAACGCCTGATGCGCCCCGAACATCGCATCCAACACCCCCGGCTCAAACACCGCCTCCACCGCATCCCAACTCACCACCAACGAACCCGCCTGCTCAAACACCTGATAATCCAAAAACACCTGCGGCGTCTGCGAAACCCCACCCACAAACCGACCCAACCCCGGCAACACCCCATCCCGCCCAGGCATCGGCGCGCCCAACGCACTGGTGAAGACCACCGGCATCGAGGCTTCCACCGGGCCTCGCACTTGGGCTAATTCGCGGAGCACCCGAACTCCGCCGAACGCGCGGTGTTCCAAATCCCGCCACAACTGCTCCTGCACCCGCCGCACCCGCTCACCGAACCCCACGCCCAACCCATCAACCTCCACCAACACCAGCGAGGTGAAATCGCCCACCACCCCCTCCACCTGAGAGTGCACCGGCAACCGATCCCCCACCGTCACATTCACCGTGAACCGCGACGACTTCGACCACACCCCCAACACCTCCGCATACGCCGCCAGCAACACCGCCGACACCGTCACCCCCCACCGACCAGCCACCACCCGCAACCCCTCCCACCGCACCACATCCAAACCCCCCGACCGACGCACAAACCGGGTTGCCACCCCGGCCTCGGCGGGCACCACCGGCAGTTGCGGAGCGGCCGGAAGCGAAACCACTCGGGCCGACCAGTACGCCCGGGCGCGGTCAAAGTTCTCCCCCGACTCCACCCCGGCCAGTGCGCTCACGTAGTCCCGGAAGGTCAGCTCGAGCGGCGTCAGTACCGTGTCGGGATTCTCGAACAGCGTGGCGAATTCGGCCAGCAGCAGTCGGATCGACGCCGCATCCGCGATCAGCAGGTCGAGGCTCAGGTAGACCCGGGTCAGCCCCGACGCCAGCAACTGGCCCGACACCTCGAACAACGGCCAGACCTCCGACGGCCGTACCTCGTGTGACAAGCGCTCGCGCATCAGCTGAACCCGGTGCTCCTGCTCTGCCTCGGAGCACCCGGTCAGATCCTCGATCGCGACCCGGATCTGGGGGACGTCGGCCAGTACTTGCTGCCGGCCGTCCGACCGGATCACCGCGCGCAGCATGTCGTGCCGCTCCACCAACCGGGACAGGACAGACTCCACCCGCGGGACGTCGAATCCCACCGATTCGAACTCCAGGAAGACATGGGTGGAAACGTCGCCCAGATCGAACAAGCCGGAGCGGCCCAGCCAGTAGGCGTGCTGGACATCCGTCAGCCCGAACGGCTCGAACCGGCCACTCACCTCCGGTACCACCACCGGTACCTGGCTTCGGGCCGGTCCGGACGCCAGCGCGTCGTCCAGAACGGTGACCAGATCGTCGATTCCGAAGGGTGGGACCAGGTCCAGCAAGGACAGCTCGATCTCCAGCTGAGATTCCACCAGGATCTGTAACTCGGTGGCCTGCAAGGATTCCAAGAACAGGTCCGGCTCGTCACCGATCGGTCGGCCGGTCAACCGGGCGCAGGCCGACCTGACGAACTCGGCCAGCATCTGCCGGCGCTGCTCCGGGTCCGCCGCGAGCAAGGCGCGGCGGTCGGGGTATCCGGGCAGGGCTGCGGCCGCGATGTGTGACGTGTCCACCAGGTCTCCTCACCGTCGTCCACAGTCATGGACGACACCACGCCCGGGCATCACGACAGATGCCGGGCCGAACCTACGTTCGGGTTCAGGCTGGCCGCATCGACGGTGAACTGCAGTGCCCTGCAGGGGATCGAGTCCGCCCGGCCATGGTGAGTGCCCGAGTCGGCGCCTTCCGGGGTGCCCGATCACACACCTCGTGGGAGTGGCTCGGTCGGCCCGGCGGCTCAGCCTTCCGCCGGATAGCGGGCACCCAGTTACATCGGGACTGAGACCGTTCGCGCCGGAAGGAGCACCGTGAGACGTACAACGCCGAGGTCCTTCAGAGGCCGCCGCTTGCTTACCCTCTTACCCATCGTCGCTGTGGTCTTGGCGGGTGGGGCGGTGGTGATCGCCACCAAGACCCAGGCGATCTCACCCGAGGGCACGCCGGTGACCCTGCAGCAAGCCCTGGACACCTACCGCAAACACCCTGGAACGTACCGCGAGGATCTTGGCAGCCCTACCGGGCCGGTGGCTCCGAGCAAGGCGATCAAAGGCTTCGTGCAGCCCAAGGGGGGAGTCTACGAGTACGCCACGACCGGCCAGGATTCCATTCAGTACGAGGAGGACAAGTACGACCGGCCCTTCCCGGCCACCACGTACGCCACCGTGCATCAGGGCAACGGGTGCGTGTGGGAGCTGTACTTCACGCCGATCAAGGAGCACACCGACGCGCACCGGCAGTGCAGTGCTCCCGGCGAGTATCTGTGTCTCGCCCATATGCAGAAGGTGTCCTTCGCCGGTGTCGAGGAGGACGAGACACATCAGTGCCATCCGGCGATGATTCAGGTCGGCGGGAAAGCCAGTCGGCCAGGTGGGTCGGAGAGCACGGTCTGCCATTCGCACGGTAATTCGGCGAAGATTGTGATCACGTATATCGGCGATGAAACGGTGACCGTCGACGGCGTCCCCCGGATGACTCATCACATGAAGATCGATAGCTATCTCGCCGGGACCGGGCTGGACGGGACAGCCGTGGCCGATGCCTGGTTCGACGTCAGCAACGGGTTGTACCTCAAGCTGGAGCGAAAGGCGGAGATCCGAGTCACCCGCGACGGCAAGAAGGGCGTCTACCGCATCCAGGCGAACTACAACCTGCAGTCCTTGGATCCGAAAATCTAAACCCTTGCCGATCGCTCCGAGGGATGAAATGCGGTCAGGTAACCTCACCCCAGTCGCTCCAGCGCTTAACTCACCAGCATTGCGGTGATCATGCACGGTTACCCGCTTTGAGCCGGGCAACCGTGCATGATCACGGCCAGAACCGGGCAAGCGTGCATGATCACGGCCAGAGCCGGGAGGTAGGGCGCTGACGTGACGGCGGTCGTTCCGAGCTCGCCGCCGCGATCAGCGGGCGCGCGGCCATCAGACCGCAGCGGCCGCCCGGATCCGCCGCAGGACCGCGTCCTGCTGGTCGAGCAGGAAGAAGTGCTCCCCGGGCAGGACACCGAGTTCGAAGCGGCCCTGAGTGTGCAGTCGCCAGGCGGAAACCCCGTCCACCGGTGCCCGCCGGTCACCATCGCCGGCCAGCGCCACGACGTCACACTCGAGCGGACGACCGGTCACGTAGCGGTAGGTCTCGGCGGCCTCGAACTCGGCCAGCAAGCGGCGCTCGACGAGCGTGCAGAGGTCTTGCCGGGCCAGCAGCTCGGTCGGCGTGCCACCGAGATCCTCGATCTCCCGCCAGAACTGGGCACCGCGCAGTCGATGTAGCTGCGGCCCGGGTGAGGGCAGATGCGGGGCGACATGACCCGAGGCGAAGAGCGTGTCCGGCCCAGGCTTGCCCTGCGCTCGCAGCATCCGCACGGTCTCGAAGGCCACCAGCGCGCCCAGGCTGTGCCCGAAGAAGGCGACCCGGCGCGGCGAAGCCGATCTGCGGGCCGCCCAATGCGCTGCGATCTGAGCCACGCAGATCTCGGCGATTCCGCGCACCGAAGAAGGACCCGCCGAGATCCCCCCGGCGGGTCGGTAGGACATCACATTCAGCTCGGCATCACCGCCGAAAGCCGTGGCCCAGGGGCGAAAGAGGGCGCCGGTGCCACCTGCGTGCGGGAAACAGTGCAGAAGCATGAGTCAGTCGTCCACGAGCCGGGAAAAGCTGGGCACGATGACGAGTTGGGAGAGCGCTGTCAGGACCACCAGCACGAGCACGCCCTTGCCCAAAGCCGCCGTGACCGAGCCGTCGACGGGCCCGGTCATCAAAGCCCGGATCCCCTCGATGACGTAGGTGAAGGGGTTCCACCGAGCGATCCCCTGCAGCCAGGCGGGCAACAGGAACATCGGGGACGCGGCCGTGCTGGCGAAGAGCAGCAACACCGACAGCGGGGCCATCGCCAGCGGGGCCTGCGGACTGGCGCTGCGCAGGGCCACCACGTAGAAGATGCCGCCGTAAGCAACCGACCAGAGCGAGCAGAGCAAGATCAGCAGGGGCACGTTCACCACCGGATTGCTCACCCGGCCGCCGAGCAGGACGCTGACGCCGAGCACCACCGCGACCGCCGGCACCACCCGGACGGCGTCGAACAGCAGGCGAGACAACAGCAGCGACATCGGGGTCACCGGCTGTAGCCGAAGCCGGTCGATGAAACCGGTTTGGACGTCGAGAATCAACGCCGTGGCCGAGTATCCGGAGCCCATCATGCCGGCGAAAAGCAGCATTCCGGGGGCCATGTAGGCGGCGTACGGGTGCACCGGAAAGCCCGGGATGAACGCCATCCGTTCGTAGCTGGAGGCGACCAAGGTGATCAGGAAGAGCGGAAAGACCACCGGGAAGAAGAAGGCGATCACCGGGCTGCGAGCACCCTCCCGAAGGTTGCGACGCAGCAGCAACCACGTGCCGTTCACCGCCGTCCACCCGCGTGACTGACGATCGTCCGCCCGATCGCGGCCACCCCGGCTGCCTCCGCACCCCGCCCGCTGGTCTCGGCGCCGTCCCCGGTGAGCCGGACGAACACTTCTTCCAGGGTGGGATCGGTCAGGCTCAGGTCGCAACCGGAGACGCCGTGCACCCGCAGGGTGGCGAGCATGTCCGGAAGCTGCTCCTCGTGGCCGGTGAGATCGATGTGCAAGGCACCACCCTCCCGGCGGACGGTGTGTTCCGCGAGCAACCGGTCGAGGGCTTCGATCGGCTCGGCCGGCGCCGGGCGAATCACCAGAACCTTGCCACCGAGGCCGCGTTTCAGCCCGGCCGGAGTGTCCACGACGGCGATCCGGCCGCCGTCCATGATCGCCAGCCGGTCACACAGTTCGTCGGCCTCGTCCAGATACTGGGTGGTCAGCAACACGGTTCCACCGTCCTGCCGAAACTGCCGGACGATCTGCCACAGGGCGCGGCGGCTCTGCGGGTCCAGCCCTGTGGTGGGCTCGTCGAGGAACAACAACCGCGGCCGCCCGACCAGGGCCATCGCGGTGTCCAGCCGGCGTTGCATGCCCACCGTGTAGGTGGCCACGAGCTTGTCAGCCATCGAGTCCAGCCCGAAGACGGCAAGGAGTTCAGCCGTTCGTTCCCGGGCCGCCCGACTCGGCATCCGCCGCAGCCCGGCGATCAGATCGAGGTGCTCGCGACCCGTGCTGAGCTGGTCCAAGGCGGCCTGTTGCAGGGAAAGGCCGATCTCCTGGCGCAACTGCTCCCGTTCCCGGTCGACGTCCCGGCCGAGCACCCGAGCGCGACCCGAGGTCAACCGAGTCAAGGTGGTGAGAATGCGGACAGTGGTGGTCTTTCCGGCACCGTTGCGGCCGAGCAACCCGAAGATCTGGCCCTCCGGCACCTGGAACGACACGCCGGCGAGCGCCGTCGTCCCGTCGGGGTAGACCTTTCCCAACTCGTCGACCTCGATCCCTGTCACGACACCTCCAGGTTTGCGGTCAGTGCGACCGATGGCATGGCACGCCAGCGCCGACCCACCGACTCACCTCAGCGTGGGCCCAGAAGGCGGCCGGCGGCAGCGTTGTTCGGGCGCTCGACCTCCGGCGCCGCTCAGGGTGACCTTTCGGTCAGGCCATCGGCAGTACCTCTTGCGCACCCTGCACACCTAGTGTGTGCCTCCTCATCCACAGCTCCGCTGATCGAACGAAAGGAGTTCACCATGGCCGTTTTTCCGAGTTCGGAGTGGTTGACGGAATACGTAGATCGGATCAATGCCTCGGCGAAGTTCGCCGAGGCGGCACAGACCTTCGAAGCGGACATCTCCTACGTCTTCGAAGCCGAGCCGGACAAGGGGGTACCCCGGGACATCTGGTGCCGGGCCGCGTTCTCCGGCGGCAGTTGCCAGTGGGCCGAGTATGACGTCGACCCGGTTCAGGCCAAGGAGGCAATGTTCGTGATCCGAGCCGAGTACTCGAGGTGGCGCGACATCATCGAGGGCAGGATCGATCCGATCGAGGGCATGCTCGATGGCGACCTGGTGGTCACCGGCCACCTCCCGACCCTGCTGCGGCACGTCCGCGCGGCCGATGAGCTGGTCCGGCTGGCCGCTCAGGTCTCCACCTCCTTCGCCGCCTAGACGCCCGTACCGGCGAGGAGGATTCAGCGCGCCTTGCGGCGCCGGGAAAGGTGACTCCCGACCTGAATCCTCCTCGCCGGTACGGGTCGCTCAACGCAAGGTGTGGATGATCTCCAGATCACCGTTCTGGTACTGAGTTCGGCATTGCTGGCGCTGCCGCTTGCCGGACGAGGTCTTCGGCAGGGTTCCGGCTCGGACCAGCACGACTTCCTCGGGCGCGTGCTCGGTGCTGGCCTGAAGCCGTTCCCGTAGCTGAACAGCCAGTGACTGCAACGCTGTCGAGTCGCCACGGCCTTCGGCCACGATCACCATTCGCTCGGTCTCCACCAGGGAGAAGGCGATCACATTGCCCCGGACAATCCCGGTTACCAGTTCGGCCGCCTCCTCGTAGTCCTCGGGGTAGAGGTTGCGACCCCCGACGATGATCATGTCCTTGGTCCGGCCACAGATGAAGAGCTCGCCGTCCCGCAGGAATCCGAGGTCGCCGGTGGCGAGCGCGCCGTCCGCGCTGCGGCGTCCTGGATCCGGACCAGCGCCGTCCGGCTGCCAGTAACCCGTGGTGATCCATGGGCCGAGCACGTGCACCTCACCGACCGCTCCCTCCGGCAGGCTCTGCCCTGCCGGGCCGATGATCCGCACCTCGGTGCCACTGATGCCCCGGCCGCAGGAGACGAGCCGGCGGGTGGGCAGTTCCACGCCGTCCGTCCCGGTCGAGCAGACGTCGGCAGGCGAGATGAACCGCGGCAGTTCGCCCCGGCCGGAGGCGGTGACCACGAGCGTCGACTCAGCGAGCCCGTAAGCCGGGCAGAGGACGTCCGGTCGCAAGCCTGAGCCGGTGAAGGCATCCGACATCCGCTGCACGACGTCCTCGGTGACCGGTTCCGCCCCATCGATGGCCACCACCAGCCGGGACAGGTCCAGGACCGCCGGTCGCAGTTGCTGCGACCGGGCGGCCAGGCCGTACGCCGAGTTGGGGCCCGCGGTGATCACGGCCCCGAACCGCGACACCGTTCCCATCCAGATCCCCGGAGCGCGCAGGAACGCCTCGGTCGGCAGCAGGACGATCTCCATCCCGTAGGCGAGGCCGCTTGCCAGCGAGATGATTCCCATGTCGTGGAACAGCGGTAGCCAACTGACGTAAACCTCGCCCGGCATGATCCCCATTGGTTCGATCAAGGCCCGCACGTTGCCGACGATCTGGCTGTGCGAGACCTGGACCGCCTTGGACGTTCCGGTGGTGGCAGAGGTGAATTGCAGCAGGCCGAGGGCATCCGGTTCTGGCATCGCCAGATTCGTCACCGCTCGCCCGGCGGACACCTCCGCCAGCGTGCGCACCGAACGCGGAGTGGACTGCGCGAGTGCCGAAGCCAGTTCGTCGTCCACGATCAACATTCGGGCATCGACCGCATCGGCTCTGCCGACCGCCATCGTCACCCAGGGCTGGATTCCGCCCCGGCTGACCTGCGGCAGCACGACCGGGACGGCGCCCATCCGCCACAGCCCGAACAGCGTGAACAGCAGATCCGTGCTGGTCCGGCCGGCCAGACAGACCCGGTCTCCGGGGCACACTCCGGAGCCGACCAGGGCTGCGGCCACCGCCGCCGCAGTGGCCTGGACCTCGTCGGCGCAGATCCGTCTCGGGGTTCCAGCCTTGTCAATCACGGTCAAGGACCCGGTGGATCGGGCCCCCTCGGCGATGGCCTCCGGGATGGACCTCGGCATCGACCACTGGGTCGATCCCTCGTTTGATCTCGTCAACGACAATCCTGCGTCCACGGGGTGTCCTCCTATCGGCTGCCGGTCAGCGACGACGGTAGGCAGCCCGCTTCGGGTGGCAGAAGCGCGTCCCGACGGCTCCTTCGGTCACCACCGCCGGACTGCGCAGGTCGACGACCTGTCTGGCGCCACCGGGCAGGTAGCCGCCCGGGTAACCAAGTGGGTAACTATCCGGGTAACTAACCGGTAGCAGGGCGGAGGCAATAGTCGACCGCCTCGTTCGGCGAAAGGCAGTTGTGGACTCATTGCGCAGATTTAGTTAAGAAGCTAACGTGATCATCTGGGCGGCCAGTTGGGGATCGGATGCTCCCCCAAAATAAAGTCACCACGTGGGCGCTGACTCGTATCAACGCCGACCTCCGCGATCTCTATCGAGATTGAACCGATCCGTGTGCAGATCGAAGATTCGGCTGACTGAGGGGGGACGATCAGTGTCTCAGATCGACATAAGGGACGAAGTCAGCGAGGGTTCGGCGAAACCCACGCGCGGAAAGTTGATGGTTGCCGCGCGCAGCGAAATGATCCGGTTTGGCCTGACCACAATGCTGCTATCGATACCGGGATTTGATGACATAATTCAATGCCACAATCTCGAGGAGTGCCTGGAGAAACTCGAACGAAACTCCATCTACGCGATAATCGTCCCGTCGACCGAATTCGCGGCCCACGAAACCACCGCGCTCAGCGCTTCTGCCTCCGAGTTCGACGCGAAAATCCTTCTGGTGCTTGATACTTCGGTTGCAGATCACTTGGCAGTTGCGGCCGAGATGCCGGTTGACGGGTTCCTGTTACTGGACGAACTCACGCTGATCTCCCTCGAAGACGCGCTCGACCGGCTATCCCGAAACGAGATGCCGCTACCCTCCCGACTGGCAAAACAACTGCTCTCTCACGTCCGTCGACGAAGCCCCGACCAGCACAATCGACAGGTCCTACTGACTCCCCGCGAACGCCAGACTCTCGCCTTCCTGGTACAGGGCCTGAGTAACAAGCAGATTGCCCGGCGACTCACCATTTCCGAGCACGGAGCCAAGCGGCATGTCGCCAATGTGCTGGCGAAGCTGAACAGTCCGAACCGAACGTTCGCCGTGACGGTGGCCCTCAAGGAAGGGCTGCTCGAGGAGAATTGACTGATCCGCCCGACCGGTACGACGAATGGCGGCCAGTTGAATATCCCCATTCGGGGTGACCGATCGGGCGGCCGCAATGACACCACCGTTAGCCCGCTCCCCCCGGGCTGTTCAGCAGCCCGGGGGAAAAGCGACGATGCGATATGGCTAGTGCGCTGCGGCGAACCACTTCGCGAACCACCGGGGACGGCGACTGGACGTTCGCCGTCCATGAGGTCGGCCGCGGGCACCCGGTCGTCCTGATGCACGGGCTACTCACCGACAGCAGGGTCTGGGCGCCGGTGACGGACGTGCTGGCCCGTGGCCACCGGACGCTCGCCGTGGACGCCCCCGGGCATGGGAACTCACCGCCGCGGCCGATCGGCTTCACCCTGGAAGACGAGGTGGATGCGCTGATCGCCTGGGCGGATCGGGCAGTGGCCGAGCCCGCGGTGTGGATCGGCCACTCGATGGGCGGGATGAAGGCGATGCGGATCGCGCTGGCCCGGCCCGACCTGGTGCGGGGCCTGGTTCTGGTGTCGACCCAGCCGTACGCCGAACCGGACCGTACCCGGCATCCCTTCGAGGCGATGGTGGAGACGGTCCGGACCGACGGAATGTCCCCCGCCCTGGCGGACGTCGTCGCCCGGATGAACTTCGCCCGCTCCTTCCGGGACGACGGCCTGGCTCGAGGGTGGATCGAGCACTTCCGCACCATCGACGGCGAGGAGATCTCCGGCGCCTGCCACGCCGTCTATCGACGTGGCGACATCTCCTCGCGACTCGGCGAGATCTCCGCCCCCACCCTGGTGGTGCACGGTAGGGACGACGTCCCGATCCGGCTGGCCGTGGCCCAGGAGTGGGCCGCGCTGCTGCCGCACGGCCGGCTGGTCGAGCTGCCCGAGGTCGGGCACACGCCACCGTGCGAGCGCCCGAACGAACTCGCCACGGTGATCAGGCGATGGCTCGACGCGCTCGAGGAGTCTGAGCTCGAGGAGTCTGAGCCGGCCGCTGGCTAGCCCTGACTCTGGCTCTGCGGGACGAGTCGGGTCAGCTCCTCCAGTCGCTGCTGCCACTGCGCCTGCATCGCCGGGCGCTGCTGCTCGGGCAATCCGTCGTGCCACAGCCGCAGGCTCGTTCCGGCGCCCTCGACAGAGACGTCGATCTCGATCAGGCTTGGCTCGTCGTCCTCCTGCTGGTGCCAGGAAAGGCGCAATTGTTCAAGCGGATGAAAGCTCCGGACCACACCGGCGGTACCGTCAGCACAGTGATACGACTGGCCCTTGTCGCCCAGCACCGCACCCTCACCGAGCCAGGTCGCCGTCCCCCTGGGACTGACCAGCGCTTCCCAGACAGCGCCCACCGGCGCCCGCAAACTCAGATAAACGTGGACGTTTTGGTCAATCTTCGTCGCCATCGCATCGGCATCGACTTGAACAGGTGTGGTCATCGCGTCTCCTTCGATCGCATCCACACCGTTCCGGTATCCCCTGGACCGGTCGGGGGGTCCGGAGCGGTCGTCGTTCCAGAACACCAGCCGCCGGGGACGTTGGCAATCCCCCAAAGGCTTGGCAGCGTCATGCATCTGCGAGCATTCAACGACCACACTCTGGAGGGGATCCGCGCGTGAACACCATTTCGATCCCAAGCCGCAAGAACCTGCAGGTCTTCTCGGGGCGGGCATATCCCGAACTTGCGGAAGAGATCGCTAAGTATCTGGGCACGTCGCTGACCCCGCAGTCGGCCTACGAGTTCGCCAACGGTGAGATATTTGTCCGGTTCGAGGAGTCGGTGCGCGGCGCCGATGCCTTCGTCATCCAGTCCTGCGGCGCGCCGATCAACACCTGGGTGATGGAAACCCTGATCATGATCGACGCTCTGAAGCGGGCTTCCGCCGATCGGATCACTGTCATCCTGCCGTTCTACCCGTATGCCCGGCAGGACAAGAAGCACCGAGGTCGAGAGCCGATCTCCGCCCGGTTGATCTCCGACCTGCTGCGCACCGCCGGCGCGCACCGGCTGATGACTGTGGACCTGCATACCGATCAGACTCAGGGCTTTTTCGACGGTCCGGTCGACCACCTCTTCGCTCAGCGACTGCTCGCCGACCACGTCGCGGCCAAGTACGCCGGGCAGGACATCACCGTCGTCGCTCCGGATTCCGGCCGGGTACGGGTCGCCGAGCGCTGGGCCGACCGGCTCGGCGGAGCGCCACTGGCCTTCATCCACAAGACTCGCGACCCGCTACAACCGAACACCGTGGTGACCAACCGGGTAGTCGGTGACGTCGAAGGCCGCTGCTGCGTTGTCGTCGACGACATGATCGACACCGGTGGGACGATCACCAAGGCGACCGCCAAGTTGTTCGAAGCCGGCGCCAGCGACGTCGTGATCGCGGCCACTCACGGGATCCTGTCCGACCCGGCCACGCAGCGACTCGCCGAGTGTGGCGCCGGGGAGATCGTGCTGACGAACACCCTGCCGATCCCGCCCGAGCGATTGCTGCCGAACCTCACCGTGCTGTCGATCGGACCGCTGGTGGCGCAGGCGATCCACGAGGTCTTCAAGGACGGCTCGGTCACCTCCCTGTTCGACAACGACATGGACGGCGAGGAGGGCTGAGCCGCCGACCCGGGTGGGACCGTAAACCGGGTCAGCGGCTCGAGTCGTCGCAGGCCGATCTCAGGCCTGGACGACCTCACCGTCGACAACCTTGACCGCGAAAGCCGGCAGCGGCTTGCCTGCGGCCGGACCGGACAGGTTCTTCCCGGTCGCCATGTCGAACGTGGAAGCGTGTAGCGGGCAGCGCAGTTCCTTGCCGGATACCGCCACGGTGGCGAACTGGTGCGGGCAGACCGCGGAGAACCCGATCACCTCACCCTCGGTCGGCTGAGAAATGATCACCGGCTTGCCGGCCACCTCCAGGCTGACTGCCCCCGCCACCGGTACGTCGGACAGGGCGACCAGCGAAGCCGCGCCGTCGGCGGCTGCCTCGGTGGCTGCGGCGCTGGTCTCGGCGGTCTCCGTGGACGCAGCCGCGGAATCGGCGTCCGAGTCACTGCCGCAGGCGGCCAGGCCGGCCGCTCCGAGCAGGCCGAGCGAGCACATCGTGAACACCTTGCGGCGGCTGAGCGGATTGACGGTCTCGTCCTGATCATTGGTGGTAAAGGTCATGCTGGCGCCTCCTGGGCGATTGTTGAAATTACAAAGACTAGCGTGAGGACGGCACACCGACGTGCTGCCGAAGCGTTGTCCACGCCGCGCCGTAGACGAGCAGACGCACCTGGGAAAACTCGGTCAGTGAGCTGTGTGCAGCCCGACTGACTGTCGTTCCGCGCGGAACTTCCGTTGCCCGCAGACCCGGTGCACGAGCACAGCCGAGCAGCAGCGCCTCGGGTAATGAACCTTTTGCTATGGTTCATCACCTACGCTGGTCATAGCGTCCGGCTGCCGCTGGTCGTACGCGCTGAACGGGGCCACGCTGTTGCCGGCAGGATCACGGATTCAGACGATCATTGATCGCCAGGAGTCGACGCACGGCCGCTGGCAGCTGTTCGTCGCCGTGATCGCTATCGCCCTCGGCGGTGTGTACGCCTGGCGCAGTTCCCGCGACTTCGCCGACGACCTCGGCATCCTCACCGGGGTCTACTCCGCGATCGTGCTGCTGGTGCGAGGGCTCTGGTCGCTGCTGCGGTTCGAGCAGGCGCCGACGATCACGGTTTCCCAGATCGACAGCCTGAGCCTGGCGATGGAGCGGCAATGGCGGCCGGAGATCGTCAAGCGCTCGCTTGCCGCGGTGGATCGAGAAGTCATGCGCCGCAATGGATGGCGTTACGAATTCCGGCACCGAACGCTGCTCGAACGGCTCGGCGACGATTCGCCGACCGCGGCATCGCAGTAGCGTCCAGTGCCATGACCTGCTCGGCGAAGGAGACGTGATGCTGGGCTGGGCACCGATAACGGTCGCAGTGGTACCGGCCTTCGGCAGCGAGGACCCGCTGAAGCCGGTCGAGCGATGCCAGTGGTATCACCAGACGATCACCCAGGCTGCAGCCGCAGCGGAGGGTTGGGGTGCCGGCGCGGCCGATGAGCTCGGCCGGCACACGCTCGGCGTCGATCTCTACGCTTACCACCCGATCTGGTGCGCCCAGGGCGGGCCCCGCCGCTGGCGTGGCGTCCGGATGGCCCGCCCGGCCCTGGCGAACCTGCACTTCGACAACCTGGCGGACGGCACCGAGGTCGCCGAGATCTGGCACCGGGTCACGGGTGGCCTGGTGGTCGGCATCGAATGGGCCGCGCAGCACGGCGATGCCCGAGCCGCCCGCCAAGCGATCGGGGTGGGCCTGCATGCGATTCAGGACTTCTACAGCCACAGCACCTGGATCAACGACCCGGCCCGACGCGAACGCACCTGGCTGGAGCAGGGCGGAGCCGGGGCCGGACCGGACTTGTCCACCGGTGGCTTCGGCCCCGGCACCGAACAGTTGGCCCACCGGCACGGTGACACCCGGCCCACCTGGCGCACCGGCTTCCGACTGCTGGCGATGCTGCTGGGCCCGATCACCGACCTGATCCCGGCCGGCCTGCGGAACTCGCGCGGCCCGCGGCCCGACGGCAGGCCACCGGCCGGAATCCGCTATTCCGCCGTCCCGGGGATCAACCTGGACTCCCGCTGGCAGGCCAGGATCGGCGTCCGCACCCGAGGGTTGAGCGACCTGGACGCCGACAGCGCCTTCGAACTGGCTCTCGGGCTGGCCTCGCGGGAGTCCCGCACCCTGCTGGTCAGCCTGAACCGGCGATTCGCCGAGGATCGGGCCACGGCGGCGTTCTGGGCTCAGGTGATCGGCGGCCCGCAGTCTGACTGGACCGGCGCCTTCGACGATCCCGCGATCCTGGCCTACGACTTCCTGGCCGCCGGGCACTATCCGCCGGTCGGAAGCGCCGCTAGCGATGCGGCCCGCTGGTTCCATCGGGTGCTCCTGACCACGCCCACCTCCTGGACCAGACCGGACCGGCGATCGGCCCGGTTACGCACCCTGGACGCAGCCGATCGAGAACTGTCCACCACGGTGATCCCGATCGGCCGCGCCCTGACCGTCGGACCGGTTCCGGCCGACGCGGCGACCCTGGAGCTGACCCTTCCGAGCCGGTGCCGGGTTCAGATCCATGCCTTCAAGCGGGCCCCGGAACCCGTTCTGCGACCGCTGCTGGACCGATCGCCGATCGCTGCCACCACCATCCGGGTGCCGATCGCGATACCGACCCCACTGGTTTAGCTCGCTGAGCAGATCGGCGGCGAGCCGCGCTCGGCGAGGTATGTACGTGGTTTAGCCCACCGCCTGCCCCCGATGGCCTGTTCGGCCCTGCCCAATCTTCTGCCGTGATCATGCACGGTTGCCCGCTTTGAAGTGGGCAACCGTGCATGATCGCGGCCCATGGGCGGGCACGCGTGCATGATCACGGCCCATAGGCGGGCACGCGTGCATGATCACGGCCCATAGGCGGGCACGCCGGCGCTGACGCGTCTCCCAAGTGCATGATCACGATAGAAGTTTGGGAAACCGAGCGAATTGGCCAGGAGAGTCTGAGCATGCACGCTTGGCCGGCTGCATGCCCAGGTCAGCCAAGTCTCGGAGCATTGCCTAGGCTATGCAGTAGATGAGCACGCAATCCTGGGAATCCTCGATAGACGAGCTGCGGGCCGCCCTGCCCGACCTGTCGCTCCGCGACGAGCTTCGTCTGTCTCGCCGACTCGACGGGCTGCTGCACCGCGGCCGCCGGGGTGACTCTCGGCGAAAGGTGCCCGACTCCCGGAGCGCCGATCCGGAGCAGGAGCTGAACCGGATCGCCGCCGAGGTGGAGTCCGGCCGAGTCCGGATGGCCACTCGCCGGGCGTCGGTACCGCAGCTGAAGTACCCGCCGGAGCTGCCGGTCAGCCAGCGCAAGGACGACCTGCTGGCGGCGATCCGCGACCATCAGGTGGTGATCCTGGCCGGGGAGACCGGCTCCGGCAAGACCACCCAGCTGCCGAAGATCTGCCTGGAACTGGGCCGTGGGGTGCGCGGGCTGATCGGTCACACCCAGCCGCGCCGGCTGGCCGCCCGCTCGGTGGCTGAACGGATCGCCGAAGAGGTCGGCTCACCGCTCGGGGAGACGATCGGGTACACCGTCCGGTTCACCGATCAGGTCAGCGACGGCACCCTGGTCAAGCTGATGACCGACGGCATCCTGCTGGCCGAGATCCAGCGCGATCGGATGCTCACCAAGTACGACACGCTGATCATTGACGAGGCGCACGAGCGCAGCCTGACCATCGACTTCCTGCTCGGTTACCTCAAGCAACTGCTCCCCCGGCGGCCCGACCTCAAGGTGATCATCACCTCGGCGACCATCGACCCGCAGGCGTTCTCCCGGCACTTCGACGACGCCCCGATCGTCGAGGTCTCCGGCCGGACCTACCCGGTCGAGGTCCGTTACCGGCCGCTGGTGATCACCGCCTACAACGACACCGAGGACGAGGAAGACGAAGAGGGCGTCGAGGTGGTCCGGGATCAGATCCAGGCGGTCTGCGAAGCGGTCGAGGAGCTGCAGCAGCAGGGCGACGGCGACATCCTGGTCTTCTTCAGCGGCGAGCGGGAGATCCGGGACGCCGCCGACGCGTTGCGCAAGAGCGCCGGCCCGACCACCGAGATCGTTCCGCTGTATGCCCGGCTGTCCGCCGCCGAGCAGCACAAGGTGTTCGCCCCGCACGCCGGGCGCCGGGTGGTGCTGGCCACGAACGTGGCCGAGACCTCGCTGACCGTGCCCGGCATCCGGTACGTGGTGGATCCGGGAACGGCCCGGATCTCCCGGTACAGCTACCGGACCAAGGTCCAGCGGCTGCCGATCGAGCCGATCTCGCAGGCCTCGGCGAATCAGCGCAAGGGCCGCTGCGGCCGGCTGTCGGACGGGATCTGCATTCGGCTCTACAGCGAGGAGGACTTCGAGGCCCGCCCGGCGTTCACCGACCCAGAGATCCTCCGCACCAACCTGGCCTCGGTGATCCTGCAGATGACCGCGCTCGGGCTGGGCGAGGTCTCGGCGTTCCCGTTCCTGGAACCGCCGGACCCGCGGCAGATCAAGGACGGCGTGGCGCTGCTGCATGAGCTGAACGCCCTTGACCCGACCCAGGAGGATCCGCGCAAGCGGTTGACCCCACTCGGACGCACCCTGGCCCAGCTACCGGTCGACCCCCGGCTGGCCCGGATGCTGGTCGAGGCCGATCGCAACGGCTGCCTGCCCGACGTCCTGGTGATCGTTTCCGCGCTCTCGATTCAGGATCCGCGGGAGCGCCCGACCGAGCATCAGCAGGCGGCCGATCAGTCCCATGCCCGGTTCAAAGATCCGCGCTCGGACTTCCTCAGCTACCTGAACCTCTGGAACTACCTGATCACGCTGCAGCGGGACGTCTCCTCCAGCCGGTTCCGCCGCCAGTGCATCGCCGAGTACCTGCATCACCAGCGGATCCGCGAGTGGCAGGACCTGCACGGCCAGCTGCGGCAGGTGCTGCGCAGCGCCGGCATCACCAGCGTCGTCCCGTCCGCCCGAGCGAGTGCCGGGGCTGCGGCCGCTGACCGTGGGTCGCGGGCAACCGTGCATGATCACGGCAACGAACTTTCCGGTGATCATGCACGCTTGCTCGCCCAAGCGGCGGACGACGACGAGGACTCCGTGGTGGACGGCGGCGAGCCGGTGGACAACGCCACCGCGGACCGGATCCACATCTCGCTGCTGACCGGCCTGCTGTCGCAGATCGGGCTGAAGGAGGGCGAGACCCGGGAGTATCTCGGCGCCCGGGGTGCCCGCTTCACCATCCAACCGGGATCGGCCCTGGTCCGGGCCACCCCACGGTGGGTGATGGTCGGCGAGCTGGTCGAGACCACCCGGCTGTGGGGGCGGACGGCGGCCCGGATCGACCCGCTGTGGGTGGAGCGGCTGGCCGAGCATCTGGTCAAGCGCAGTTACAGCGAGCCGCGCTGGGAGCGCAAGCGCGGCTCGGCGGTGGCCACCGAACGGGTCACCCTGTACGGCATTCCGGTGATCCCCGGGCGGACCGTGCAGTACGGCCGGGTCGACCCGGAGCTGTCCCGCGAGTTGTTCATCCGGCATGCCCTGGTGGAGGGCGACTGGCGGACCAACCATCCGTTCTTCCACGAGAACCGGCGACTGCTGGAGGACGTCGAGAACCTGGAGGACCGGGTCCGCCGCCGCGACATCCTGGTGGACGACGAGACCCTCTTCGACTTCTACGACCAGCGGGTCCCGGCGGACATCGTGTCCACCGCGCACTTCGACAGCTGGTGGAAGTCGGCCCGCAAGGAACGCCCGGATCTGCTCAGCTTCTGGACGTCGATGCTGTTCAGCCCGCAAGCCCCGAAGATCAGCGAGGAGGACTACCCGTCCAGCTGGCCGATCGACGAGCTGGAACTGCCGGTCACTTACCAGTTCGAGCCCGGCGCGGCGGCGGACGGGGTGACCGTGCACCTGCCGCTGGCCGTGCTGAACGAGGTGTCCGGCGAGGATTTCGAATGGCAGATCCCCGGGCTGCGCGAGGAACTCGTGACCGAACTGATCCGCGGCCTGCCGAAACAGGTCCGCCGGATGCTGGTCCCGGCACCGGAACGGGCCCGGCAGGTGCTGGGCCGGCTGAAACCCGGCACCGAACCGCTGCTGCCGGCGCTGGAGCGAGAACTGGCGCAGCTGTCCGGAGTCAGCGTGAGCCGGAGCGACTGGGCACCGGAGCGGGTTCCGGAGCACTTGCGGGTGACCTTCCAGGTGGAAGCCGAGGACGGCACCGTGCTGGGTGCCGGCAAGGACCTCGGGGCACTGCGCGAATCACTCAAACCACGCCTGCGGGAAGCTATTTCGGACGCGGTGGCGGAGGTCGAGAGAACTGGGCTGACCAGTTGGACGATCGGCGAGTTGCCCCGGTCGGTGGAGCGGACCCTGGCCGGGCTGACCGTGCACGGCTTCCCGGCGCTGATCGACCGCGGGACGACGGTCGACGTCCGGGTCCTGGATTCGGCCGCCGATCAGCGCGCGCAGATGCGGGCCGGGACCCGGCGGCTGCTCTTGCTGGGGATCAACTCCCCGGCCCGGTCGGTGCTTGGCCGGCTGACCAACCAGCAGAAGCTGGCCCTGGCCCAGGCACCCCACAAGGGGCCGTCCGCGCTGTTCGACGACTGCCTGGGCGCTGCGGTGGACGCGCTGGTCGACCAGGCCGGCGGTGCGGTCTGGGATGCCGCCGGGTTCGAGTCCCTGCAGCGGCTGGTCCGGGCCTCGATCGAACGGTCGGTCACCGAGGTGGTGACCACGACGGCCGCCGTCCTCGCCCTGGCTCGGGACGTCGATCTGGGGCTGCGCTCGACGTCCAGCCCGGCGTTGCTGGCGTCGCTGGCCGATCTGCGAGCCCAGCTGGCGGGCCTGGTATACCCCGGTTTCGTTACCGCTACCGGTGCCACCCGGCTGCCGGACCTGCTGCGATACCTGCAGGCGATGCAGCGACGGCTGGAGAAACTGCCGGAGCGTTACCAACGCGACCAGACGCTGCTCTGGAACGTGCAGAACGTTCAGCAGGACTTGGACGCCGCGGTGGCCGCGATGACCCCGGCTCGGCGCCGGGAACTGGCCGAGGACGTTCAGCGGATTCGCTGGATGATCGAGGAGTTACGGGTCAGCCTGTTCGGCTCCGGGATGAAAACCGCTTACCCGATCTCCGAGCAGCGGATCCAGCGCACGATCCACGATCTCGGGGCGGTCCCGTAGGCCCGAGCCGGCGGTCAGTCCGCCGCGGGCAGTTCGGGCGGAAGGGGCGGGGCCTGGGTGCTGTCGGGGTCGATCCGGGCCAGCACCGCCCGGGAGATCTCGTTCAGCTGGCTGACCTGCTCCTCGGTCAGCGCATCGATAACGTAGTCACGGACCGCGGCGACATGCCCGGGAGCTGTCCTGACCAGTGCCGCGAAGCCCTCGTCGGTCAGCTCGGCGACCTGCCCCCGGCCGTCCTCGGTGGCCCGCACCCGGTGCACCCAACCGCGCTCCTCCAGCCGGGAGATGGTGTGCGACAACCGGCTCGGCGACGAGCTCGACCGGGCCGCAAGTTCACTCATCCGCAGCGCTCGCCCGGGAGCCTCCGAGAGCATCGCGAGCGTGAAATAGGCGAAGTGCGTCAGGCTGGCATCCCGCTGCAACTGCGCGTCCAGAGCTGCCGGCAGTAGCGTCATCACGGCGGCGAAGCGCCGCCAAGCCCGTTGCTCGTGGTCATCCAGCCATCGCGGTTCACTCATTCAGCCAAGGTTACCCATCGGAAACGTCACTGGGTGCCGGTAATCCTTGAAACTGCTGAGAATCTGCTGTGGATCAGCCACCGGACTTGCGGCGGAATTGGCGCTGCCGCTTACCGTTGGAACTCTTCAGGTCGCTGCCGCCTTCGGCCATCGAGCCGGGGTGCGTGCCGGGGGTCGCGTTCTTGCGATCCAGCGCTTCCCGGAACCGCTTACGGGGGTCGGTCTCGACCGCCGGGGCAGCCGACTCGGCGCCCTCCGCAGCCGGGCTCACGGGAGCCGGGGGAACCTCGCCCGCGGGGGCCTTCGCAGCATTCTTGGCCTCAGTCACCCTCGAACCGTACCGCCCCGGGCACCCCGACCGATCCAGCAGGTCAATCGAAGGCCTGGAAGCGTGCATCAGAAGGATCGAACGGGCATTCTAGGCGGGTGCCTTCCCCGCTGCTGCTCGCGATCGACGGCAACAGCCTTTTGCACCGGGCTCATCACGCGATGGAGCAGAGCGCGCTGCGCGACTCCGAAGGTCGGCCGATCTGGGCGCTCAAGGGCTTGATCAGCTTTGTCGCGACCGCCGCCGCCCGGCTGACCCCGGACGCGATCGTGATCGGCTTCGACTCACCCGGCGACTCGGTCCGCAAGGACGACTACCCGGACTACAAGGCACACCGCCTGGAGAAGCCGCCAGACCTGCGACTGCAACTGGACGACGCACCCGGCCTGCTCGCGGCCGCCGGGATCACCGTCGTCGTCCCGGCCGGATACGAGGCGGACGACGTCCTGGCCACCGCCGCCGCGCTGGCCCGGCGGCACAGTTGGCGGACCGCCGTCGTCACCAGCGACCGGGATTCCTTCGCTCTGATCGACGAGGGCACCTCGGTGCTGCGGGTGCTGAACGGCGGCATCGACGGATCGCCGCTGCTCACACCGGACAAAATGACGGCGGTCTGCGGCGTGTCTGCCGACCGGTACCGCGATTACGCGGCCATGCGTGGCGACAGCTCCGACAACTTGCCTGGTGCCTTGGGGATCGGTGCCAAGACGGCGGCCAAGTTGCTCACCGTCTTCGCCGGGGTGGACGCCGCGTACGCGGCGATCGACGACGGCCGCGAGGACGAGGTGATCGCGGTGATCGGCAAGTCGGCGACGGCCAAACTCGCCACCGACGAGGCCCGGGCCAACGTCGCCCGGAACCAGCGGTTGATGATCATGCGCGACGACCTGAAGATCCCGGCTTTGCAGAAGATGCGGATCCCGCTGGACGTCGCCGTTCTGCAGGCCGCACTGGCGACCCGGGACATTCGGCTCGGCCCCTCACTGTGGGCGCTGACCGGCGCCGACCCGCCGTCCTGGTACTCGGAGCGGGCCTACGGCGAGGGCCCACGCCCCGAGGGAGCCGGCGAGCGGCGGCTGATCACGCTGCCAAAGACCCTGCCGAGCCCGATGTCCAGGTCCGCCAAGAAGGCAGCCGCCCTCGCGGAGGCCGGCCAACTCAGCCTTTTTTAGTGCCAGCCGAACCCTTCTAGTTCCAGCCGAACCAAGCTAGATCACATCGGAGCGCTGGTCAGTGAACGAGCCGCCCAGGACCGGTCGACCGAGGTCTGTCCTGCTCGCTCAGCTGATCGCGGATCGGGGGGTGGACGGCGCCCAGCCGGATCGCCGGGGGAACTCGCAGCAGGCGATCTTGGACGAGTTGCGCCGGGTGATCCTCGCCGGTGGGGCGCCTCCAGGGACGCCGATCCCGGTCGGCGAGATCGCGAATCTGTTCGGCGTCAGCGCGATCCCGGTCCGAGAGTCGCTGAAGACGCTGATCGGGGAGAACCTGGTCACGCATCGGCCGAACGCCGGGTATCGGGTCGCTCAGCTCACCAGGCAGGAACTGGCGGAGATCTACCTGGTCCGCGGGGTGCTGGAGTCGGCCGCTTTGCGTGCCGCGGTCGAGGTGGCCGGGGAGCAAGATTTCGAGCGCGCCACCGAGGCTCACCTCGCACTGGAAAGGGTTCTGCTGGACTGGGATCCGCGCGCCTACCACCGGGAGAGCCGGCGCTTCCACCTCGCGCTGATCGCGCCGTGCCGGATGCACCGGCTGTTGAACATGTTCGAATCGGCGTGGAACGTGACCGAACCCTTCCAGCCGATGCGGTACCTGCCGGGCCCGGAGCGGGGCCAGCTGCACGCCGACCACCAGGAGATGCTTGATGCGTTCGTCGGCCGGGACGCCGCCGCCTTGCTGGCCTCGGCCAGCCGACATCACCAGCGCCTGGAATCAGTGATCGCCGACCTGCCGGTGTCGCCGCAAGATATATGAACCGTGACATCGGTCGGCAATATTCAGCGTTTAGCGTTTGCCTGGTCGACCTGAGTTCAGCCGTCCTGGGTTCATCGCAGAACTCCACTTCGCCCAACTGAGTTCTTTCTGATCGGTCCGCCCTTACCTGCCGGGCCTACTTTTCGCTGCCCTTCCGCTCATCGCCAGGAGTGAAGATGACAGATAGCGTCGTGTCCCGACCTGAGTTCGCGGACGTCGAAGATCATCCCGCCGGTGTCGCCGTCATTAAAGACACGTACGACCCACGGCTGACGAACGAGGATTTGGCCCCGCTGGCCCACCAGAGCTGGACGTCGTACAACATCTTCGCCTTCTGGATGTCGGACGTGCATTCGGTCGGCGGGTACGTCACCGCCGGCTCGCTGTTCGCCCTCGGCATCGCCGCCTGGCAGGTGCTGGTCGCGCTGGTGGTGGGCATCGTGATCGTGCAGATCTTCGCCAACCTGGTCGCCAAGCCGAGCCAGAAGACCGGGGTGCCGTATCCGGTCATCAACCGTGCGATCTTCGGCGTCAAGGGCGCCAACATCCCCGCGATCATCCGTGGCGTCATCGCGATCGCCTGGTACGGCGTGCAGACGTTCCTGGCAGCGCAGTCGCTGAACATCATCTTCC
>DATINJ010000234.1:0-55425 GCA_035474375.1 Kineosporiaceae bacterium
TCGGTGCTGAAGCCGCGTTGCCGGATCAGGCTGAATTCCGCAGCCAGTTCTGCGGCCGTGGTCCGGGTTCGCTCGGTCCGGGCGGCCGGCTCCCCGGTGCGCACCCATTCGGCGACCGCCGCGTCGTTCTGCAATTGATAGGACAGCAACAGTTTTCCCACGGCCGTACTGTGCGCCGGGTTGCGGCCGCCAACGGTGGAGCTGAGCTTCACCGCGCACGGGATCGGGTCGGTCTTGGACCGGTACACCACGAAGCGGTCCTCCAGAACTGCATAATGGGTGGTTTCTCGGTACTTTTCGGCGAGTTCTTCGAGGATCGGCTGAACTCGCAAATGATCCGGCCGGGCCTCGTGGTTGTTGAAGGCCAGGCGCAGGAACTCATCACCCAGCAGGTAGTGGCCGCGCCCGTTCTGGGTGGCGAACCCGGCCCGGCGCAGGGCGGCCAGAGCCCGGTGAATGGTGGGTTTCGGAGAGTCCAGAGCGCGGGCCAACTCGTCCAGCCCAGCACCGGCCGGGTGCAGTGCCAGTTCGGTCAGCACGGCCAGCACCCGATCGGATCCGACCAGCGAGGCAGCCGGTTCCCTCGGAGAGGCTTTGCCAGTAGGCTCACTCACGTTCCGAACTGTAGACCATAGTTCCGGTAGGTGGAAGGCGAATCCATGGTGGAACAGCGCAGTTCGCAGTGGTACGCGGGGACCGACCGGAATGCCTACATCCACCGGGCCTGGATGCGCCGGGGCCTGCCCGCCCACGCCTTCGACGGCCGGCCGCACATCGCCATCGCCAACACCGCCTCCGACCTGACGCCCTGCAACGCCCACCTCAACGAGGTGGCCGAGAGCGTGAAGCAGGGGGTCTACGAGGCCGGCGGCATCCCGCTGAACCTTCCCGTGGTGTCGCTCGGCGAGACCCTGGTGCGCCCGACGGCGATGCTGTGGCGCAACCTGGCCGCGATGGCGACCGAAGAGATGCTGCGGGCCAACCCGATCGACGGCGTCGTCCTGCTGGGCGGCTGCGACAAGACGATCCCCGCCCTGTTGATGGCCGCCGCGTCCGTCGACCTTCCGGCGGTGGTGATTCCAGGCGGTCCGATGCTTACCGGCACGTTCCGCGGCGTGGCCCTCGGGTGCGGTACCGACGTCTGGCGGCTGTCCGAGGAGGTTCGGGCCGGAACCTTGACCGAGGAACAGTTCACCAAATCCGAGTCATCGATGATTCGCAGTCGAGGGCACTGCAACACCATGGGGACGGCGTCCACCATGGGGTTGGTCGCCGAGGCGCTCGGGATGGTGATTCCCGGTTTGGCCGGGACGCCGGCTCCGGACAGCCGGTTGCTGGAACAGTCGCACGAAACCGGCCGACTGGCCGTGCAAATGGTTGCTGACCGGCGGCGACCGAGTGAGCTGCTCACCCGAGGCTCCTTCCTGAACGCGATCGTCGCGCTGGCGGCGATCGGTGGGTCGACCAACGCGGTGGTTCACCTGCTGGCGATCGCCGGTCGGCTGGGGGTGCAGCTCACCCAGGACGACTTCGACCGGACCGGCTCCGACGTCCCCCTGCTGGTAGACCTGCAACCGGCAGGCCGGTTCCTGATGGAAGACCTGCACCGGGCCGGTGGCCTGCTGGCGGTGCTGCGCGAAGTCAAAGACCTGCTCGACCCGACCGCGCTGACCGTGACCGGAAAGCCGCTGGTGGAGTACCTCGACGGCGCCGAGGTCTGGGATCGAGAGGTGATCCGGAGCCGGGCCGAGCCACTGCTTCCGGCCGCGGGAATCGCCGTTCTCTACGGCAATCTCGCTCCGGATGGCGCGGTGGTGAAGCCGGCCGCTGCCTCCGAGCACCTGCTGCAGCATCGCGGCCGGGCGCTGGTCTTCGACTCGATCGAGGATCTGCATGCCCGGATCGACGACCCGGACCTCGATGTGGACGCCGACTCCGTCCTGGTCCTGCGCGGTTGCGGCCCGAAGGGGTATCCGGGCATGCCCGAGGTGGCCAATCTGCCGCTGCCCACCAAGCTCCTGCAGCAAGGGGTCCGCGACATGGTCCGGATCTGCGACGGCCGGATGAGCGGTACCGCTTACGGAACCGTCGTTCTGCACGTTTCGCCAGAGGCTGCCGCCGGTGGGCCGCTGGGGCTGGTCCGCACCGGCGATTTCATTCTGCTCGACGTTGCCGGGCGCAAGCTGGAACTCGAGGTTCCGGCCGAGGAGCTGGCCCTGCGCACCTCGGATCCGGCCACCGTCGCCGGGTATGCCAACCCGAAGCGCGGCTGGGAGAAGTTGTACGTGCAGACTGTGCAGCAAGCCAACACCGGAGCCGACCTGGATTTCCTGATCGGTGCCAGTGGCGACCAGGTCTCTCGCGAATCGCACTGACAGCTGTCTGGCACTGACCATGCCCGACCCGGTACAGGAGAACTGACGATGCCCAACGCTATTGCCGATGACCGACCGATCCGCTGGGGCCTGCTCGGGGCCGGATGGATTGCCGAACAGGTTGCCGAGAACATCAACCTCAGCAGCGGCAACGTGATCGCGGCAGTCGCTGCCCGGGACGCCGTCCGGGCGGCCGACTTCGCTGACCGGTTCGACGTCGCCGGCAGTTACGGCAGCTATCAGGCACTGGTGAACGACCCCGAGGTGGACGTCGTCTACGTCGCCACCACGCACCCGAGCCACCGGGCCTTGTCGCTACTGGCGATCGAGGCCGGCAAGGCCGTGCTGATCGAAAAACCGCTCTGCCTCAACGCTCGCGACGCTCGGGAGGTCTTCGCGGCGGCGGCCACTGCCGACGTGTTCACCATGGAAGCGATGTGGATGCGGACCAATCCACTGATCCGCAAGGCGCAGGAACTGATTGCGGACGGCGTGATCGGTGAGGTCGCCGGGGTACGGGCCGAGTTCGGTCTCGGCCTACCGTTCGACCCCGGTCACCGCCTCTACGACCTGGACAACGGCGGCGGTGCGCTGCTCGATGTCGGCATTTATCCGGCCACGTTCGCCTACCTCTTTCTCGGTCGACCCGACGAGGCGCTCACGTTCGGCACGCTGTCGCCGGCCGGGGCCGACGACACCGTGCACCTGCAGTGGCTCTACGACGGTGTGCCCAAGGCCCAATTGTGGTGCTCGGCATCGATTCCCGCCCCGAACGCGGGAGTGGTCTTCGGTACCAAGGGCTGGCTCTCGTTCGGTTCGCCGATGTTCCGCCCGACCAGCCTCACCGTGCACAGCGGTGAGAACGAGTACCGGGTCGAGGATCCGATCGCCGGGCAGGGCGCCGGCTACGGCCCCGAGGTCGAAGAGGTGGAGCGTTGCCTCCGCGCCGGGTTGGCAGAAAGCCCGCTGGTCACCCACGCTGACACGATCGCCGTCCTGGAACTGCTGGATCGCTCTCGAGCCACGCTCGGGGTGAAGTACCCGTCCGAATGAGGTGAGGTCGCGCGACCGTGTCGACCGGGTTTTATTCGTCCTAGTGATGGGCGCCACTATCCGGGAGCGTCTGACGGGTGTACCCCTGTTGCATGCTCCTCTGAGCGCACGTCGCACTGTCCGAGTGGCCTAGGGCAAGGGTTGGGACGGTTATGACCCAGTACATTTATGGTTTCGCCGAGGGCAACAAGGACCTTGGCGAACTGCTAGGCGGTAAGGGTGCGAACCTGGCGGAAATGACCAATCTCGGTCTGCCGGTGCCGCCCGGGTTCACGATCACCACCGAGGCCTGCCGGTCCTATCTGGCGGCCGGTCAGGAGCCCGGCGAGCTGCGGGTGCAGCTGACGATGGCGCTGCGCCGGCTGGAGGATGATCTGGGTCGTCGCCTCGGCGACCGGCACGACCCGTTGCTGGTCAGCGTCCGGTCCGGGGCGATGCAGTCGATGCCCGGGATGATGGAAACCGTCCTCAATGTCGGGCTGAACGACGCCTCGGTGAAGGGGTTGGCCGAGGCCAGCGGCGATGAGCGGTTCGCCTGGGACTCTTACCGGCGATTGCTGCAGATGTTCGGCAAGACGGTTCTGGACATCGACGGTCGAGTGTTCTCCGACGCGCTGGACGCCGCCAAGGTGGAGCGTGGCGTTCAGACCGATGTCGAGCTCGACGTCGACGATCTGAAGGCACTGGTGGTCGACTTCAAGGCGTCGATCCTGAAGCACAGCGGGGGCGAGTTCCCGCAGCATCCGCGCGAGCAGCTGGATCTGGCGATTCGTGCGGTATTCAACTCCTGGAACACCGACCGGGCGCGGATCTATCGCCGTCGCGAGCGGATCCCGAACGATGCGGGCACAGCGGTGAACATCTGCACGATGGTGTTCGGCAACATGGGTGAGACCAGCGGAACCGGGGTGGCGTTCACCCGCGACCCGGCGTCCGGCACCGCCGGGGCCTACGGTGACTACCTGGTCAATGCGCAGGGCGAGGACGTCGTTGCCGGCATCCGGAACACCCTGAGCCTGGCCGATCTGGCGGAGCTGGACCCGGCGTCGCACCTGCAGTTGATGAGGGTGATGCGGCGGCTGGAGACGCATTATCGGGACTTGTGCGACATCGAGTTCACGATCGAGCGATCCAAGCTCTGGATGCTTCAGACCCGGGTCGGCAAGCGGACGGCGGCGGCGGCGTTCCGGATCGCCACGCAGCTGGTCGACGAGGATCTGATCACCCTGGACGAGGCGCTGACCAGGGTGGACGGCGCACAGCTCGCGCAGCTGATGTTCCCGCAGTTCGACCGTGACCAAGCGGTCGACGCCGACGGCAATGGGTCCAGCCGGACGCTGCTCGGCACTGGGATGGCGGCTTCACCGGGGGCCGCGGTGGGTGCGGTGGTGTTCGACTCCGAGGCCGCAATAGCGGCGGCCGCAGCCGGCCGCCCGGTGATCCTGGTCCGCAAGGAGACGAACCCCGACGACTTGGAAGGCATGATCGCGGCCAGCGGGGTGCTGACCGCGCGCGGTGGCAAGACCTCGCACGCCGCCGTGGTGGCCCGGGGGATGGGCAAGACCTGCGTGTGCGGGCTGGCCGAACTGGACGTCGACGAGCGAGCCAAGACTGCCCGGGTCGGGGACGTCGTCCTCGGTGAGGGCGACCTGATCAGTATCGACGGCACCACCGGTGAGGTGTTCGCCGGTGACGTAGCCGTGGTGGCCTCACCGGTGGCCACCTACCTGGAGAGCGGCCTGGAGGTCGCGCTGGACGGGGTGAACGAGCAGACCGGCGACTTGCTGCACTCGGTCGACCGGTTGCTTCGGCACGCCGACGCCAAGCGGCGGCTGGGAGTGCGGGCGAACGCCGACACCGCCGAGGACGCCGACCGGGCCCGGCAGTTGGGGGCCGAGGGCATCGGGCTCTGCCGCACCGAGCACATGTTCCTCGGCGATCGGCGGGAGTTGATCGAGCAGGTCATCCTGGCCCGGACGCCGGACGAGCGGGAGATCGCCTTCGAGCGACTGCGACCGCTGCAGCGGCAGGACTTCGTCGAGCTGCTGACCTCGATGGATGGCCTGCCGGTCACGATCCGGCTGCTCGACCCGCCACTGCACGAGTTCCTGCCGGACCGTACCGACCTGACTGTGAAGGTCGCGCTGGCGGCGGCGGCCGGGAAGGTCGATCCGGCGGATGAGCGACTGCTCGCTGCCGTGGAGCGGCTGCATGAATCCAACCCGATGCTCGGGCTGCGTGGCGTGCGGCTGGGGCTCGTCGTCCCTGGGTTGTTCGCGTTGCAGATCACGGCGATTGCGGAGGCTGCCGCCGAGTTGCGGGCGGCCGGCAAGGACCCGCGGGTGGAGATCATGATCCCGTTGGTCGGCTCGGTGATGGAGCTGTTCCTGATCCGGGACGAGGCCGATGCGATCCTGCGCTCGGTCGCCGAACAGACTCAAGTCAGGCAAGCGATTCCGATTGGCACCATGATCGAGCTACCCAGGGCGGCGCTGACCTCCACCCGGATCGCCGAGGCTGCCGAATTCTTCTCCTTCGGCACCAACGACCTGACCCAGACCACCTGGGGCTTCTCCCGGGACGACGTCGAGGCGGCGTTCTTCGCCACCTACCTCGACCGCGGCGTGTTCATGGTGTCGCCGTTCGAGAGCCTGGACATCGACGGGGTCGGCAGGCTGATTCAGATCGCGGTCGCCGACGGTCGCCGCACGCGCCCGGATCTCAAGCTCGGGATCTGCGGGGAACACGGTGGCGACCCGGAGTCGATTCACTTCTTCCACCAGGTCGGGCTGGACTACGTCTCCTGCTCACCGTTCCGGGTGCCGATCGCTCGGCTCGAAGCCGGCCGCGCCGCCGTCATCTAAAGATGCCCCGTCCGGCGGATCGGGTGGCTTCCGTGCGCCTGGGACGCACTTTTGTCACCCAATCCCGGGTATTTGTGCATGATCGCGGAATGGGGTTGGGGCTATTTTCGAATGATCACGGCAGGAGTTGGGGGGTGCCCGGATCCGACCGGCCCTGATCCCAGCCATCTGGATCCCAGCTTCCTCGATCCGGCCTGGCTCGATCCGGCCGGTTCGGCCGATCCCGGTTCGGGCTGTCCCGGACCGGCCGATCGCGGTTCGGACTGTCGCGGTTCGGGCTGTCTGTAGTGGTGGGGCGCCGTCCGGAGCTGACGATCAGTGCCGCGACCGCGGTGGTGACCGGGATGGCCAGGATCAGGCCGATCGAGCCGACCAGGGTACGGACGATCTCCTCGGCGATCTGGCCGCTGGTCAGCACCTGCGCCCAGGGTTGCTGGTAGAGGTCGATCAAGAGGAGCGTGGGCAGCGCGGCACCGGCGTAGGCGAAGGCGATGGTGTAGATGGTGGAGGCGAGGTGATCCCGGCCCACCCGCATGCCGCTGGCGAACAGTTCGCCGACGCCGAGATGTGGGGCATGACCGTGAATTTCCCAGATCGCTGAGGCCTGAGTGATGGTGACGTCGTTCAGGACGCCGAGGCCGGCCACGATGATTCCGCAGACGATGATCCCGGAGAGGTCGAGGCCGCCGGTGAGCTGGCTGAGCACGTAGTTGTCGTCGGTGCTGAGCCCGTTCAGGTGCGCGGCGGAGGCGGCCCAGGCGGTGATCGCCCCGGTCAGGGCGAGGCCGAAGATGGTGCCGAGCAAGGCCGTGGTGGTCTTCGCCGAGACCCCGTGGGCCAGGTAGAGCACCACGGTCATGACGGCGATCGAGCCGACGACGGCGACCGCGACCGGGTTCTCGCCGAGCCGGAGGGCCGGGAGCATGAATTTGATGATGGTCAGGTAGGCGATCGCCAGGCCGGCGATGGCGGCCAGGCCGCGTAGTCGGGCCACCCCGATCACCAGCACGGCGAACAGGACGGCCAGCGCGGTCAGCGGCAGGCCACGAGAGAAATCGATCCAGGCGTAGACGTTCCCGCTGGGCAGGGCGTCGGGTTTGGTCTGGTCGATACTGGCCGCCGCGTCGGCCTCCTGTGAGGTGAAGCGAGTCAGGTCGACCCGGTCGCCGGGCGAGATCCCCGCCCGGTACACCTGCGGCGGGATGCTCACGGTGACGTCTTTACCCTGGTCCGGACCGCTATTGAGGTGCGCCACCACGGACGCACAGGTCGCCTTGGCGGGGATGCTGCCGTCCGGCAACCGGTCACTGGACTCGCCGTCACAGGCCTTGGCCGAGGTGGAACGGACTACACCGGAAACCCGGTCACCGGCGACGGCCGCGGTGACCGTGGATTGGGCACTCGGTGGGGTGCCGCGTGGGGCGAGGATGGCAGCTGCGACGGCGGTTGCGATCAGGATCGGGACGAGGATCGCCAGGAGGACGACGATGACCCGGCGGTCGGCGACGAAAGGCTCGGATTCGGCTGTGCCGGCTGCGACGTGTGCGTGCGAGTGATGACCGCCCATCCGGCAGAGCGTAGCCACCCGGTCGATCGAGTAACGTGCCTGGTCAGGCGGACCAGATATTCCAGCGTCGACAGGATTCAACGGTGACCGACCTCAGCGTCCCGAACTCGAGTACCTCCCTCGTTCAGCCGACACCGCCGGACATCGGCGAACCTGAGGCCGCTGATCTCGCGCGCGAACTTTTCGGACTTGAGGTCCGGGCCCGTGCCCTGGGAAGCCATCAAGATCGAAACTTTCTGCTGCACGGCTTGCCCGGACAGCCCAGGGTCCTTCTCAAGATCGCCAACCCGAGCACCAGCGAAGCCGAGCTCGTCGCCCAGTCCCTGGCCGCGGGGCACCTGGCAGAACGCGAGCCCACGCTTCGTGTCCCGCGAACCAGACCGGGCCTCAACGGCGCGCTGGTCTCCGCCTTCACCCTCCAAGGCCAGACCCTGCACGCCAGGGTGCTCGACTTCATTGACGGTGATCCGCTGTCCGGTAGCGGCTACCTCACTCCGGCGGCCGTGCGGGGGATCGGGACGATGGCCGGCCGGGTCGCCCGCGCCTTCGCCGACTTCGAGATCGGGGGAGTGGAGCGGCCGCACCAGTGGGATCTGCGCCGGGCACCCGACGTCCTGGCCGCACTTGCGCCGGAGGTGGCGGACGGCGCACTGCGAGCCGAGCTGGAGCGGGCCGCCGCCGCAGCCTGGTCGCTGCTGGCCCCCCTCGCCGACACGCTCCCGGTCCAGGTCGTGCACGGCGACCTCACCGACGACAACGTGGTCGCGCCACCGGCCCCGCCCGGGACCGTTCGGGTGCCGGATGGGGTGATCGACTTCGGCGATCTGAACCGTAGTTGGGCGATCTCCGAGATCGCTGTCACGCTCTCTTCGCTGCTGCATCATGCGGGCGGCTCGGTGCCCACGGTGCTGCCGGCTCTCGTCGAATATCACGCCGTCCGTCCGGTTTCCCGGTCCGAGGCGGAGGCGCTCTGGCCGCTGGTGGTGCTGCGCGCTGCGGTGCTGGTCGCGAGTGCCCATCAGGTACTGGCCGCAAATCCGGAAAATGACTACGCCGCAGCAAATCTCGTTCATGAGAAGGCGATTTTCGAACGCGCTGTGGAGCTCCCGGCCGCGGTCGCCACGGCAGCGGTGTTGGACGCTCTCGAGATGCCGCGCGCGCGTCCCGGCCTGCCGTCGTTCCGGCCGCTGGTCCCGGCGCTGACCGAGGGGGTCACCGTCCTTGACCTGTCCGCGACCAGCCCGGCGCTGCACGAGGGGCGCTGGGCCCGGCCGGAGATCGAGCTCGAGCTGGCGGCCGAGGCTGTCCGGTCCGGGGCCGCCGCGACGATCACCCGCTACGCGGAACCTCGGTTGACCCGATCGGCCACCCACAGCTCGGCGGAGCCGGCCAACTCCGCGCTCGGGGTGATGGCCACCTTCGCTGTATCGCAGGATGTTTTGGCACCCTGGTCGGGAATCCTCCGAGTTGAGCCGGGTACTGATAGCGAGCCCGGCACCGTTGGAATGACGTTGATCGGCGAGGGCGTCCGCCTTCAACTCCGCGGTCGGTTCGGATCGGCCGCGTCGCCGAGCGATGCCGGCGAGCGCTCGGTTCAGGCCGGTGACGTGCTTGCTCGCGCCGTCTCCAGGCTGGAGGTGCGGGCCGGGCGAGATGGCGAGGACGTGGTTCCGGAATTCACCACGGCGGCGTTGGCACGAGCCTGGACGGCGATCAGCCTCGACCCCACGGCGCTGCTGTTCGGTTCGCAGGTATCGGCGTACCCGGAGCCGAACCCCGGTGCGGGCGCGCGCGACCTGCTGGAACGGCGGCACCGGAGTTTCGCGAACGCTCAGGAGTACTACTACGCGGAGCCACCGGTGATGGTGCGCGGGTGGAAAGAGCATCTCGTGGATGCGGACGGTCGCATCTACCTGGACATGCTCAACAACGTGACCTCGATCGGTCATGCCCATCCCCGGTTGGTGCAGGCCGTCACCGAGCAGCTGAGCCTGCTCAACACGAACTCACGGTTCAATTACCCAGCCGTCGTCGACCTCGCCGAGCGCCTGACCGATCTGCTGCCGGCCGGACTCGACTCGGTTTTCCTGGTCAACAGTGGCACCGAGGCGGTCGACCTGGCGCTGCGCATCTCCCGGGCCTGGAGCGGGCGTCGCGAGGTGCTGGCGGTCCGCGAGGCCTATCACGGCTGGTCTGATCTGACCGACTCGGTCTCGACCTCGATCGCCGACAATCCGGGTGCGCTGACCACCCGGCCGAGCTGGGTGCATACGGTGGACGCGCCGAACAGCTATCGCGGCCGCTACCGCGGAGTCGAGGCGGCCCGTTATGCCGAGGATGCCCTGGCCGTAGTCCGTGCGCTGACCGAGACCGGAACTCCGGTCGGTACTTTCATCGCCGAGGCATACTACGGAAATGCCGGTGGAATGGCTCTTCCGGAAGGCTATCTCGGTACTGTCGTGGCCGCCGTCCGGGCAGCAGGTGGCCTGTACGTGGCCGACGAGGTGCAGGTTGGGTACGGTCGGCTGGGCGAATGGTTCTGGGGCTTCGAACAGCAGGGCGTCACCCCGGACATCGTGGCCGTGGCGAAGGCGATGGGTAACGGGTATCCGCTCGGCGCGGTGATCACGACGGCTGAGATCGCCGAACAGTACCGGTCCCAGGGCTATTTCTTCTCCTCGGCCGGTGGCAGCCCGGTGAGCTCGGTGGTAGGGCGCACCGTGCTCGACGTGATCCGCGACGAACGATTGCAGCAGAACGCCAGCCTGATCGGTGGCTATCTGAAGGCCCGGCTGATCCAGCTCGCCGATCGGCACCCACTGATCGGTGCGGTACACGGGAACGGCTTCTATCTCGGTGTCGAGTTCGTCCGCGACCGGGAGACCCTGGAACCTGCTGCGGAGGAGACTCTGGCGATCTGTGAGCGGCTGCGCGAGCTCGGCGTGATCATGCAGCCGACCTCAGACCGGCAGTGCGTGCTGAAAATCAAGCCGCCGATGTGTCTTACCCGCGAGAGCGCCGACTTCTTCGTCCGGGCTCTGGACGAGGTGCTCGACACCGGCTGGTGACCCCAGAACTCGTGATCAGTCGAAAGTAGCCCCACCCCATTCCGCGATTCCCCAACCCTTCGGGCAGTGGGCCCGGCACGGTCGCCCACCTCTCGGCCGTGATCATGCACGGTTGCCCACCCCAAGCGGGTAACCGTGCATGATCACAGCAGGCGTTTAGGCCTCTCGCCCGCATTTTCATCCCTTGGGGGTCAGGGGTGTGATCGCCCGAAGTATGTATGGGGTCTGACCCAGGCGGTGGGTCATCCGGCGTACACACTTCGGGCGGGTGGGCGGTCGCTTGGCTCCACAGTTCAGCGATCATGTTCATACGTCATCGGGGAGAGCAGGGTCACTCGACCGGCTTGTTGCGGTAGCGGCCCACGAGTTCCGGGGCGGCGATCTGCAGCCTGGCCGGTGGCAGCCCTCGGGCCATGAGTTCGAGGTCGTCGCAGACCATTTCGCCAATGGAGTGGAACGCCTGCGGGATGCCGCCGGCTCGATGCGGTGACAGCAGCATGCCCTCGAGCGAGCGGGCGGGATGGGCTGCGGGCAACGGCTCCTGCGGCCAGACGTCCACGGCGGCCAGGAACGCGCCCGACCTGACTCGTTCGATCAGGGCGTCGAAATCCACCACTGCCGCCCGGCTGACCAGAATCAGCCGCGCCCCGGGCTGTACCTGCAGCAGTTCGGTGCGGCCGAGAAGGTGCTCGTTGGTGTCCGTGACGGCGGCCAGGACGAAGATGAAGCGGCTGCTGGCGAGGGTTTCGGTGAGACCGGCCGGGATGATTGCGAGGTCGCGAAGCACGGCGTCAGGTATCCAGGGATCGTAGGCGCGGATCACCGGGTGGAATGCCGTCAGCAGTCGGTGCAGGCTGCGGCCCAGGTTGCCGAAGCCGATCAACCCGACGGTGGAACCGCGCAGCAGGATCGAGTCACCGGTGTTGGCGGCGACGTACTGCTCGCGGCCGGCCCGAAAGGCCCGGTCCTCCCGGCTGATGCCCCGAGCGAGGTCGAGGGCGAGACCGAGGGACATCTCGGCCACCGCATCGGCGTAGGCGGGGCCGCAGCCCAACACCCGAATGCCCTGGGCGAACGCGGTCGGGTAGTCGACGTTCGCAAAGAAGTTGCCTTCGACGTTGATCAGCGCTCGCAGCGCCCGCGCCCGGCGCAGCCGTTCGGCGGGTAGATCGGGTTGCCCAACGATCGCGAAGGCTCGCGGCAGGAGCTCGTCGAACCGCCGTTCGTCCGGAGCCTCCTCCAGATCCTGGACGTCGAAGCGGTCATGCAGCCGGGCCAGCGTGGTGGCGTCGAAAATCCGGTCCCGAGCCTGGGGGGCCGGACGAAGCAGGATTACTGGCCGGTCCGTACGCATGACGTCCGCCTATATATCGATTTGACGAGAGGTCTTCCGCTCAACCACCTGTTTGGCTCACAATTCACCCGTACTTCGATCAAGGTGTATCAACTTTGATCCGGTTAACAGCAGAGAGGTTCCACGGTGAGAGCATCCTCCCTTCGGGGGCGGCGGACACTCGAGATGGTTCTCGTGTCCAGCATGACCATCGGCCTTGCGGCCCTTGGCGTCATCCCGGCTTCCGCCGCTGACGATCCGACCGACGTGCCGGTCGTGGCGAAGGCCGCATCCGGCGGCCTCAGTGGTCACGACCAGTCGTTGCTCACCGAAGCTCGGTCCACCAAGCAGAAGACCGTCACGGTCATCATGATGGCGGAAGAGGGCAAGACCAACAGCCTCGAATCGCAGGTCGAGGCGCTGGGCGGCACCGTCACCAAGTCTGCCGAGGAACTCGGCTACGTCCGCGCGATGGTCCCGACCGGGGCCGTGGAGCGGGTGGCGAAACTCTCCTCGCTCGCGGCGATCGACCTGAACGAGACCGTTCAGCTGCCGCAGCCGGAGACCGGCGCGGCACAAGGTCCGGCGGTCCCGGTGGGAACCCCGCCGGGCCCGAACACCCCGGCATCGAACCCTTACATGCCGACGGACGAGACCGGCTCGGTCGATTTCAAGCGGCGCAACCCCACCTGGGACGGGCGCGGGGTGACGATCGGGATCGTCGACTCCGGCGTCAGCCTGGACAACCCGGCCCTGCAGACGACGTCCACCGGCGAGCGCAAGATCGTGGACTGGGTGACCGGCACGGACCCGATCGCCGACAAGGACGCCACCTGGCTGCTGATGCGGTCCGCCGTGAGCGGGCCGACGTTCACCGCCGCCGGCAGCACGTGGACCGCTCCGGCGGGCAGCTACCGCTTCAACCGGTTCTCCGAGGCGATCACCGCCGCGGACCAGTTGGCCGGCGACGTCAACCGGGACGGCGACAAGACCGACTTCTTCGGCGTCCTCTACAACCCGGTCACGAACGACATCCGGGTCGACGTGAACCAGAACAACAACTTCACCGACGACGCCGTAATGCGGCCGTACAAGGAGAAGTTCGACGTCGGCCACTTCGGTACCGACCGGGCGGCCACCCCGGAACGGGACCAGGTCCCGTTCGTGGTCGAGTTCCGTAAGGACGTCGACCTGACGCCGCTCGGATTGCCCGGGCAGAAGTCCGATTACGTCAACATCGGGATCACCCAGGACGAGCACGGTTCGCACGTCGCCGGAATCACCGCCGGCAACGACATGTTCGGGAACGCCAACTATGACGGCCAGGCTCCGGGCGCCAAATTGGTGTCTTCGCGGGCCTGTTCCTGGGGCGGCAGCTGCACCGCAGCGGCGCTCACCGACGGGTTGGTCGACCTGGTGGTCAACCGGCACGTCAACGTCGTCAACATCTCGATCGGCGGACTGCCCGCACTGAACGACGCCAACAACGCTCGGGCCGCGCTGTACGACAAGCTGATCGATGACTACGGCGTCCAGCTGTTCATCTCGGCCGGTAACGACGGGCCCGGCGTGAACACCGTCGGCGACCCCGGCGTGGTCACCAATGTCGTCAGTGTGGCGGCGGCGGTCAGCAAGGAGACCTGGCTGTCGAACTACGGTTCGGTGACCAGAGGGAAGCGATTGATGTTCCCCTTCTCCTCCCGGGGTCCGCGTGAGGATGGCGGGTTCAAGCCCAACATCACCGCGCCGGGTGCGGCGATCTCCACGATCGACTCCTGGCTGCCGGGTCTGCCGGTGGCGGAGGCGGGCTACGCGTTGCCCCCGGGCTACGCCATGCTCCAGGGAACGTCGATGTCCTCGCCGCAGGCGACCGGGGCGGCGGCCCTGCTGCTCTCGGCGGCCAAGGCGGAGAACAAGACGGTCAACCCGGCGCAGTTGCGTCGAAGCATCTACTCGTCCGCGCATTTCGAGAAGGACATCGCCTCCTACGCTCAGGGCAACGGCTTCTTCGACGTGCCGGACGCCTGGCGGCTGCTGCGCAATGCCCCAGTGGTGGCGCGTACCTACAAGTCGACCGCGCCGGTCTGCACGGTGCTGGCCCAGTTCCTGGCCACACCCGGGCAGGGCGTCGGCATCTACAACAAGTGCGCGGCCGACCAGGGTGGTCACAAGCCCGGTCAGACCAAGTCCTACCCGGTGACCCTGACCCGAACCAGCGGTGCCGCCGGCTCGATCGTTCACGACATTCGGTTGGTCGGCAACGACGGGACGTTCTCGGCCCCGGCCAGTGTCTCGCTGCCGCTGAACCAGCCGGTGTCGTTCACCGTTGAGGCGACGCCGACGCTCGGTGTGCACAGCGCGATCATGCAGGTGGATGACCCGACCACGAACGTCGTCGATTACGAGACGCAGAACGTGGTCATCGCCGCGCAGGAACTGAAGGCTCCGAACTATGCGTTCGAGGCTTCCGACGAGCAGCTCCGCAACGTGTCGACGTCGTACTTCGTGACGGTCCCGACGGGTGCCAAGGCGCTGCAGGTCAACCTGTCCGGGATCGACGCCGGTTCGCAGGTGCGCTGGATCGCGATCAACCCGTACGGGTTGCACGTCGAACCCGGTTCCACGCTGGTCTGCTACCCGAACTTCTCGGATCCGGCGACCTGCAACCCGCTTTCGCGGGCCTACAAGAACCCGATGCCCGGAGTGTGGGAGCTGGAGGTCGAAGCTCGGCGGACGTCGCCGATCTTGAAGAACCCGTACACCCTGAAGGCCAGCCTTCAGGGTGTCACCGTGACGCCGGAGACGGTCACCCTGCCGTCGGTGACGGTCGGCGCGCCGACCCCGGTCACCTGGTCGCTGCACAACGACTTCGGTCCGGTGGCTGTGCACGCGGTGGGCGGGCCCTTGGGTAGCGCGTTGTCCCAGCGTCCGACCATCGCCGAGGGCGCGACGGCGAGCTATCAGGTCGTCGTCCCGGCCGGGGCGTCCCGGCTGGACGTCGGCATCGGCAACCCGAGTGATACCGCAGCCGACCTCGATCTGTACCTGACGAAGGACGGCGCGACCGTCGCCCAGTCGGCAGACGGTGACTCGGAGGAGGCGGTCTCGGTAGCCAACCCCGCGGCTGGAACGTACACGGTGGTGATCGACGGGTACGCCGTGCCGTCCGGTAGCACCGCGTACGACTACCGTGACGTGTTCTACTCCAGCAGCCTGGGCAACCTTCAGGCGCCCGCAACGGTGACGAACCTGACCGGCGGTGGCACCGGGACGACCGCTGGATCGGTCGTCGCCGCCGCAGGGGTTGCCGCAGGCCGGCAGCTGTTCGGTGAGATGAGTGTCGTCACCGATCAGAACACCGTCATCGGACGGGGGACGGTCCAGATCACGGCGGTCACCGGCTGAGCTGGATGGCAAGACTGAACTGGATGGCAAGAACCGCTTGATCGGCGCCGCCAGGCCACCCCTTTCCCGGGGCGGCCTGGCGGCGTCACTTTGTCGGCACGACCTGATCTACCTGTAGCGGTGTCCCTTGCTGGCACGTGGTCACGAGGTCGGTGGCGAGGTGTCCGGTCACCGTCACCGATTGCCCCGGACGCAGGAGCTCCCGGGGTCCACCCAGCAACAGGTACTCGCCGAGCAGGACACAGTTCGCCTCGACGCCCGCTTCCAACGGTCCGCTGACGATCACCGACCCGTCCTTGGCCGGTCCGGTCGGCTGGCTAGGAGGGTCCTCGGTGGTCGGCGTCGGGCTCGGGACGGTCGCAGGGGGAGCGCTCGAATGCGGGACAGTCATATTCGGGGCAGTCGGATCAGTGGCAGTCGACGTCGGGCCGGTCGACGTGGTTGTGGCACAGGCCGTGACCAGTACCACAATGGCGACGGCGATCAGGGTGCCAGGGTGCGGGCCTCTCGATTTCATGCTAGTTGGACGCAGGAATCGATCGACAGGTTCCCGTATCTTCCCGAGTCGTCCTCGAGTCGCATAGCTCCGGGTGCCGCCAGGGAGCCGACTGCAAATACGCGAGCAAACCTCCGTGCATCCTGGCTATCGAGCGGCGGAGCCCTGAATGGGTGGCCGAAATACGGTGTGGCGCTATCGCGCGCAGGATGTTTCAGTCATCTATTTAACGATCATGGTGGCTCGGCAAGACCGAACTGCTCGCCTCGACCTCCCCAAATGAGTTATGCCACGGGCAATTTGGCCAAGATGCAGGAGTGATGCCGGTCGTTTGATCGGCGTCGCCGAGGTCATGGGTGCCTTGTTGGGGAGGCGTTTGCTCCGGCCGCCGTCGTTTCGGGACTCCTCATATTCCAGCCTTCCCAGAATCCAGTCCGGGTCGGTCTTGGAAAAATCGTCATGCATCGGATCGACTCCTCACTTGTCTGCGGGCGAGTGCAGGCGGATCAAGCGGGCAGGTTGCGCCGGGCAACCGGAATTTCAGCTGCCTTGAGCTATCAGTTCAAGGAAATGAAAGCCATTTCATGGATACTGGACGCGGTTGATCATTTCTCGACGAAATGTATTCGGCAAATACAGGATTGTCAACCATTTTTATCGAGAATGCGATGAGCGCGCGGTGTTCCGGCTCTGCGGCACCCGTCGCTCAGCTCGGGTTCGCGTCGTCGCCGGCCCAGGGGATCTGTCGCCGTCCGCCCCCGGGGTCCTGCTCGACCAGCTCGGGATCCGCTCGGATTGTCGATGTCAGAACCTGGGTTGCCGGGCGGTGCACGAGGTTTGGTGACGACTGGTAGCACTCAGTAGCGCCGACCGCTTTCGCACCCAGACCATGCGTTTGGGCGGTTCGTCTACCCGATCGGCGGATAGGCCGGGGTCGAGTGGGCAAGACACGATCGACCCCATCGCTGAGTACCGGGTCTCGTTCGTCCGAGTGCTCCGCGACTGCCCCCAATACCGGAAGTAACGTCTTGGTGTCACTTTCATGCCAACTGGCCGCGCGTCATGGGCGCGCTCCCAGGAAGCCAAAATCGGGCAAAGCTCAGATGTGACCGCTCACGGTTCGTCCGAACATGTGAATTGTCTCAGAATTTTTAGATCGAAGATTCATGCTTTTGGCGGTATCCCGCTAGTGTTCCGACTAGAACACTCCTCGGTGTCCGGAGTTGGGCCATCCGTGGGGTTGACCCAGGTTCGTGCGCTCAGGCGGCACCTGCGCTACGCGTCCTCGGTCGTTCTCAGTTCGCAGGTGAGCAGGTGAGAGAGGCCGGCATGAGCAGCGACCTGATCGGAAGGCGTCGAGCCAGTGAGCAGCGTCTCGACCGCGCCCGGTCCCTCGAGCTCGTGCTGAAGGAGAAGACTGAGATCCTGGCGGAATCCACTGGAATGTCCATCGAGCAACTCGATTTCGATGGGTCGTTCCGGGCCGCGCTGACGGCCTTGGCGGCAGTGGCTTCACGGAGAACCCACTTCGACGTCATCGTCACTCTTCCGGATGCCCCGTTCGCTATGCGTATTCAGCACGTCAACAATGCGGTGAGTGCTGAAGTGCTCATCCAGCGCGACGGGCCCTTCGAATCGGTGCCAAACGTGCCGACGCTGAACAACTCTGCGTCATCGCCTGGGTACTCTGCGACCTTGCCCGAAACCCCGGCCTACTCGGAAGCTTCCGGCGGCTACGCTGATGCCGCACGGCTGTCCCCGGGGGCCTACGCCGACTCCTTGGGCTCGTATTCGGACTCCTCGGGCCGGTATTCGGACTCATCCGTGAGCTACTCGGATGCCCCCGGGTCGTACGCAGAGTCCTCGGGTCAGCACGCAGAGTCCTTGGGATCGGTGGCTTCCATCTCGGCCCGAGAGCCGGCGGCGATGGTGCAGGTGGCCTCCGATCTCGCGGAGCTGCTCTGGCAGGGCCTGGACGATATGCCATCATGACCGACTTGTGTAACCGCGCGTCCACCCGGAACAGCCCCGACGACAGTGCGATACCACGCACAGGAGTGACTCGATGAAGATCGCACAGAAGCTCGGCCTGCTGGTCGGGGCTCTCCTGGCGGCGCTGTTGCTCACGATCCTGGTGTTGTCTGCCCAGGTCGCGGCGACGTCCAAGGAGTACAACAGCCTCATCGACAACGAGATCCAACAGCGGGCGGACTCGGTCACGATGCTGGTGAACTTCAACAAGCAGGTTTCGGACTACCAGCAGATCCTGCTGCAAGCGGATACTGAAGACGAATACGTCGCCCTGAAGAAGGTGTACGACGCTCAGATCGAGGTCGTGGACAAGCTCACCGACCAGTTGCTCTCCAACGTCGGTCCCGAAGACCCGCGGCTGCGAACCAGTCTCCAGCAGTTCAAGACCACTCACGCTGCGCTCGACGCCCAGTACGAAGCGTCACTAGACAGTTTCCACGACGGCGGCCTCAAGCAGATCGCCATCGCCAGCGCTGCAGTGCAGAACGTTGAGAACTTCCCGAACGACCTGGTCGCCAACATCGTGGATTACCGGCAGAAGACCGTGGACAAGCTGATCAAGGATCAGAGCGCCGCGGCGGCCGAGCGCCTCAGGATCATCTACGGCGTCAGTGCCCTACTGCTGCTGATTGCCACGCTCGCCGTGACGGCGATGGTGCGCGGCATCGTCCGGCCGATCCGGGCCCTGACCGTCGCGGCTCTGGACGCGGCCAACCAGCGGCTGCCCAAGGTGGTCGCCGAGATCGCCACCCTCCCGGCCGATGCGCCGACGCCGAGCCTGCCGCGGTTCGAGGTAACCACCAAGGACGAGTTGGCCGAGTTGGCCAGCGCCCTGAGCACCCTGCAGGACAGCGCCGTCGGGCTGGCTCTGGAGCAGCGTCGGAACGAAGAAGCGAACGCCGAGACGCTGGTCAACCTCGGCCGCCGAAACCAGAGCCTGCTGACCAGAATGCTCTCCTACGTCACGGAGCTGGAGCGCAACGAGCGCGACTCCGAGGCGCTGGACAAGCTGTTCCGGCTCGACCACCTCACCACCCGGATCCGCCGAAACGCCGAGAGTCTCCTGGTGCTCGCCGGTGCCAAGCAGACCAGAACCTGGTCACACCCGATCGCGATCGACGACGTGCTGCAGGCGGCCCTGTCCGAGATCGAGGAGTACACCCGGGTTACCGTTCACCACATGGACCACGCGAAGGTCCATGGATCGGTCGCGGCGGACCTCACGCACATGATCGCGGAATTGCTGGAGAACGGCACCCGCTTCTCGCCGCGCGAGCAGCAGGTACTCGTTGTCGGACGGCTTACCCCGAGCGGGTATCAGTTCGACCTCATTGACGCGGGTCTCGGCATGGAAGCCGAAGAACTCGACGAGGCCAACCTGCGGATCTCGCAAGCTGGTCAGCGCCGACCAGACACCAAGGTGCTCGGCCACCACGTGGTCGGTCGGATCGCAAGTCGCCGTGGCATCTTCGTCCAGCTGTTGCCTTCGGACCAAGTTGGTCTGACGGCAATGGTTCTCGTACCCGTCGCACTGCTCAGCGACGCTTCCATTCCGGCCACTCTTCAAGACATTACCGAGGTGCCAATGATCAACCCGATTCCTGTTCCGCCCCCGGCACCTGTTCGTGCACTCACGTTGGCGCCGGCCCCCACCCGGGCCCCGGCACCGGCTCCCAGTCGGGCGCCGGCCCCCGCCGCGGCCTCGGCCTGGGCGCCCAGCTCCGCACCGGCACCCGCCGTTCCGCTTCGGGCATCGCAGCCCCCGATCCGGATCCCCGCCCGAGTAGCGTCGTCCGACCTGGCACCCGTCGCCGCCGACCGTCCCGTTCCGGGTCGCCGAGTGCGCGGTGCACAGCTGGGTGACTTGGGTGCGCAGGACCGCGAGCACGCGCCGGCCCCGGTCGATCCCAACCTGGTCAGGTCACAGATGTCGGCCCTCCAGTCCGGAGTCAGCGCCGCTCGTCGGGATCAATATGCCGGGCCGATCTCGGCACCGATCCCGCAGCCGCCGACGGGTTCGCTCGAACAGCTTCCCCCGGTCCCGACGAGAAGAGTCCGTGGCGCGCAGCTCGCCGAGCTCGGGGCGGATGCCGCCTCGGAGGTCGGAGTCCCAGTTCGAGACCCCAGTGCCATCGGCCGTCAGCTGGCCGGCCTTCAGGCGGCCACCACGCGGGCTTCGCGGGAAAACGGCCGTTACCCCGCCAAAGATGACGAAACCCACGGGAGCAACGCATGAGCAGCAACGCTTACGGGACCGGCATGGTTTCACTGAGTCCGGCGGCGCAGAACGTGAGCTGGATGCTGGACCACTTCGTCCACGAGACGGCCGAGGTCGAGCAGGTCATCGGGGTCTCCTCGGACGGCCTGTTGATGGCGATGTCGGTGCAGATGGACCGCGGCGACGCGGACAAGCTGGGCGCGACCGTTTCGGGTATGACCACCCTCGCGCAGAGCGCCAGCCGACTGCTGAACAAGGGCGGCCTGACCCAGGTGATCACCGAGTTCGGTGGTGGGTACCTGATCGCCTCGCTGATCAGTGGCCGGGCCTGCCTCGGCGTGGTTACCTCCCGCTACTGCGACCTGGGCCTGGTCGGCTACGAGACCGCGATGCTTGTCGAGCGGGTCGGTGCCATCCTGACTCCCGAGTTGATCACTGAGCTCAAGGCGAACCTAGCGCTGTGAACGGTCGCGACGGGCTCGACGACGAGCAGGCGTACGAAGAAGAGAGCTTCGGGCGTCCCTTCCTGGGGAAGGCGATCAAGGCTGAGACCGTCGACGGCCTGCGGAACGAGACCATCGATGATGCGTCTATCGAGCACAAACGCGCCTACCTGCTCACGGGCGGCCGGACCGGTGGCGGAGCTGCCGGGATCGGGATCGAGACCGTCTTGGTCCGCGATCGCGGGATGGCCGCCCGCAGCGGCTGGCCCGCGGAAATGTCCATGATCATTGCAACGTGTGAGACACCGGTCGCGGTCGCCGAAGTGGCGGCGCGCATCGGTCTACCGATCGGCGTCGTCCAGGTTCTTGCCGGAGACCTCGTCTCGGCCGGAGTGCTGTTGCGCTCCGCGTCGTCGAGATCCCTTGCGGACGACGTCCATTTCATCGAAAGGTTGATCCACGGTGTCGCTGCCCTCTGAGACTATGTCCGGCGCCGCGCAAACGCGAAGGCCGCCGATCCCGGTCAAGATCCTGATTTCGGGAGGCTTCGGGGTCGGCAAAACCACCACCGTCGGCGCTCTTTCGGAAATCAGCCCGCTCACCACCGAGGCACCGATGACGTCGCTGTCCGTCGGCGTCGACGATGCCGGTTCCGGCAGTCGGAAGACGACGACCACGGTAGCGATGGACTTCGGTCGGGTGACGATCGACGAAAGCATCATCCTGTACATGTTCGGCACCCCCGGCCAGGACCGGTTCGGCTTCATGTGGAACGACCTGGCGGACGGCGCGCTCGGCGGCATCGTGCTGGTCGATCCGAGCCGGCTGGACGACTGTTTCGTGGCACTGGACTATTTCGAGAGCATCCAACTGCCGTATGTGGTGGCGGTGAACCAGTTCGCCGGTCGTCCCACGATGAGCCTGGAGGAGGTGCGGCACGCGGTGAACGTCGATTTCGACGTCCCGGTCGTGGCCATCGACGCCCGCAGCCGCGAAGAGGTCAAGACCGTCGTCCTCACCCTGCTGCACCGAATCCTCGCTCGGGCGAAGTCCCGCAGCGGCCACTGAACCGTGAGCTCTTCTCCCGCGTAAAACAGCTACAGGACAACTCACCCGGCCTCGTCGACGACGCGGGCACCCCACTTGGAGGAAGTCCCCGTGCGTAAGTTCCTTTCCGGTTTGGCAGTCACCGGCCTGGTGGTCACCCTCGCCGCTTGCGGCAGTGAAGAGAGCGCCGGCGTCAAGGCGAATATGGGTGCCACGATTGGTATCGCGATGCCGAACAAGACGTCGACGCGCTGGATCGGCGACGGCAACAACATGGTCGAGCAGTTCAAGAACATGGGCTACAACGTCAATCTGAAATACGCCAACGACAAAGTCGAAGATCAGGTGGCCCAGGTCAAGGCCATGGTGGCCGAGGGTGACAAGCTCCTGGTCATCGCCTCGATCGACGGCTCTGCGATGACAGAGGTGCTGGCCAGCGCGGGCAAGGCCAAGATCCCGGTGATCGCGTACGACCGCCTCATCGTCAACACCCCAAATGTGAACTACTACGCCAGTTTCGACAACTTCCGGGTCGGGGTGTTGCAGGCTCAGTTGTTGGTCGACCGCCTCGGCCTGACCGCGGACAAGAACGGGCCGTTCAACGTGGAGCTCTTCTCCGGCGCCGCGGACGACAACAACTCGAATTACTTCTTCAGGGGCTCGATGAGCGTCCTGCAGCCGTATCTGGATGACGGCAAGCTTGTCGTGAAGAGCGGCCAAACCCAGTACAAGAAGACGACGACGCAGCGGTGGAACGAAGAGGTCGCGAAGACGCGGATGAACAAGATCCTGAAGGCGTCGTACGGCACCGCGAAGGTGAACGCCGTGTTGTCGCCTTATGACGGGATGTCGCGAGGGATCATCACTGCGCTGAAGGCGAACGGGTACACCCGCAAGACGATGCCGATCATCTCCGGGCAGGACGCGGAACTGCCGTCGGTCAAGCTCATCATCAAGGGCGAGCAGGCCGGCAGCGTGTATAAGGACACCCGCGAACTGGCCAAGGTGACCGTGCAGATGGGCAACGCCCTGCTGACCGGAGCGAAGCCGATCGTCAACGACACCACCTCGTACAACAACAAGGTGAAGGACGTCCCGAGCTACCTGCTGTACCCGGTAGCCGTGGACAAGTCCAACTACGAGACGCTCTTGGTGAAGGGCGGCTACTACAAGCAGGCTCAGGTCGACTCCTGATCGCAGGTTTCAGTCGTCCCAGCAGAATAGGCTGGGCCATCGGTGGGTCCGCTCTGCTGCGGCTCTGACCTTTGGAGGGACTGCGCTGTGAACGTTCTCATCACGGTCGCCGAATTGGCCGAGGCGATGGCCGACGGGCACGGTCCTCGGCTTTTGGACGTGCGCTGGCGGCTGGGCGGCCCGCCTGGCCCACAGGAGTATCGAACCGGGCACATTCCGGGCGCGGTGTACGTGGATCTGGACCAGGAACTCGCCGCCCCGGGCGGGCCCGAGGTCGGTCGGCACCCGCTGCCGACCCCGGAGAACCTGCAGGCGGCTGCCCGATCCTGGGGGCTGCGAGACGGCGAGTCGGTGGTCGCCTACGACGACAACGGAAACCTGGCCGCCGCTCGTGCCTGGTGGGTGCTGCGCTGGGCCGGGGTGAGCGACGTCCGGTTGCTGGACGGCGGGCTCGGCGCCTGGCGTTCGGCCGGGTTGCCGCTGGCGAGCGGGGACGAGCCGGTGGTGTCACCGGGTGATGTGACGCTGAGCTCCGGGCACCTGCCGTCCGTCGATCCGGACGGTGTCGCTGCCTTGATCGCCGACGGTGTCCTGGTGCTGGACGCCCGGCCGGCGGAACGGTATCGAGGAGCGGCGTCGCCCCTCGATCCGCAGCCCGGCCACATCCCCGCCGCGGTGAGCGCGCCGACCGTCGAGAACCTCACACCCGAAGGCACTTTCCGCAGTGCCACCGAGCTCGCGGCGCGATTCCAGGCGCTCGGGGCAAAGCCGGGCGAACCCGTCGGCGTGTATTGCGGTTCCGGTGTGACGGCAGCGCACGAGATGGCGGCGTTGGCGATTGCCGGGATTGACGACGTCGTCCTCTACCCGGGCTCCTGGTCGCAATGGGCCGCTCTCCCGGATCGTCCGATTGCTACCGGCCCGAACTGAGTTCTGACGGTCCGCTGCGGCTGCTTCGGCCTGCGATGGCGCGGATTTGGATATCCCAGGGGCCAGCGTGGGCTCGCGACAGTTTGATCTTGTTACAACAGGGAGCGACTCATGCGTGGTGACGCCGGGGCACGGGTTGCGCGGCCCAGAATCCTGATCGTGGGCGGGGGCGCGGCTGGGACGCTGGTGGCTCTGCATCTGATTCGGACGGCCGGGCGGCGCTCCACCGGGTGCGACATCGTTCTGCTGGATCCAGTGGATCTTCTCGGGCGAGGGGTCGCGTTCGGGACGACGGACGAGCAGCATCTGCTGAATGTCCCGGCGTCCGGAATGAGCGCTTTGCCGGAGGATCCTGGGCATTTCGTGGCCTGGCGCGGGCGGCAGGACCCGGACCGGCCTTCGGAGCCGTGGGACTTCGCACCGCGCCGGCACTTTGCCCGGTACCTGCACGAGACCTTGACCGACGCGCTGGCGAAGGCCGCCGGCCAGGTCGCGCTGCGCCAGGTCCGGGCCCAGGCGGTGGCGGTCCGGCGAGCCGGGGCGGGTGCGGTTGTGGTCACTGATGACGGCCGGGAGGTCACCGGTGATGCCCTGGTGATCGCCACCGGCCTGCCGGTCGCCGGTCATGCCTGGGCGCCGGAAGGGCTCAGTTCCTCGGCGTTCTTCGTGCCGGACCCGTGGGCGCCGGGCGCGCTCGAGGTGATCCGGCGGGACCGTTGCGGCCCCGGCTCGGTGCTGCTGGTCGGTACCGGGCTGACGATGGTCGATGTCGCCCTGTCGCTGGCGATACCGCCGGCCAGGTCGCCCGCAACCGGGGGTGATCGGGTGCTGCACGCGATCTCGCGGAGCGGGCGGTTGCCGCGATCGCACGCCAGAGCCCCGAAACTAGCTGCTATTCCGGATGTTTCGAGCTGGGGACCGACACTGTCCGAGCTTCGGGAGCGAGTCGGACGACACTTCGGGGACGTCGCTGCGGCGTCGGGCGACTGGCGGCCGGCGATGGACGGTCTGCGAGTGCAGGTGTCGACGCTGTGGAGCCGACTGAGCGAGCCGGACCGGATCACCTTTCTGGCGCAGGACGCCGGTCGCTGGAATGTACTGCGCCACCGGATGCCGCGCTCCAGCGCGATGACCCTGAATCAGCTGCGTTCCACCGGCCAGTTGCGACTGAGCCGCGGATCGGTGGCCGACGCGCAGCCGCTGGCCCGCGGTGGCCTGCGGGTCGGGTTGTCCGACGGCACCCATCACGATGTCGGCTGGGTGGTCAACTGCACCGGCCCGCAGACCGACATCCGGCTGCTCGGCAACCCGCTGCTCGACGACCTGCTGCGGCCGGGAAACGGCGCTGCGTTCGCTCGGGTGGCGACCGGCGGAATGGGGGTGCAGACCGCGAACGGCCGCTTGATCAACTCCTACGGCAACAGCGATGCACCGCTGTGGACCATCGGTGCCCTGCGCCGCGGTGAGCTGTGGGAATCCACCGCCATCCCGGAGATCCGCAGCCAGGCGCTAGTGGTGGCAACCGCAGTCCTGGACGCCATCGCCCCGCTGTCTCGCCGGCTCGCCGATGGCCGAATCGTCAGCGGGCATCACCCGATCGCCCGGCCTCGGGATCCGCTCGGCCTGCCGCTGTCCACCACGGCCGAGGCGGCGACCTCGTTCAACGCCGGCCTGGAGCGGGTGATGCGGTTGCAGAGCGGTGCCGAGGAGTTGCTCCGCGAGGCCACCGGAATCGATCCCGACTTCGCCCTCGCGCACGCCGCACTGGCGATGCTCGGGCACGAAGCCGGGGCGCCTGCCGACGTGGCGGCGTCGCTGGCGGCAGCCCGTCGGGCCGTCGCCAAGCGGGGCGACGACCGGGAGCGCAGCCTGGTCGAGGTGATCGGTCGCCGGGTGACCGATACCCGCCGGATCGGTGCCCAGGCTCTGAAGGCACACATCAGCGACCACCCCCGGGACGTGCTGGCGGTATCGGCGGCGGTGCCCACGATCGCCTTCTCCGGGGTCACCGACCTGCAGCAGGAGGCCTGGGAGCTGGTCGAGGGTCTCGCCCCGGCGTACGGCGACCACTGGTGGTACATCTCGCTGCTCGCCTTCACCCGGCAGGAGCAGTCCCGGTTCGAGGAGGCCGGGCTGCTTGCCGAGAGTGCGTTGGCCTGCGAACCGTCGTCCGGCCATGCCGTTCATGCGCAGACCCATGTGATGTACGAGACCGGGCAGCACGAGGAAGGTCGGGTCTGGCTGGACCACTGGATCACCGAGACCGGACGTTCCGCGGGCTATCGGGCACACTTCGCCTGGCACGCGGCCCTGCATGAATTGGCGCTGGGCGACCTGGAGGCCGTGCGACGTCGCTACCAAGCGCATCTCGCGCCACCCGCCGTCACCGGCGTCCGGGCCCTGATCGACTCCGCGGCACTGTTGTGGCGCTGGCAGATGGACGTCGGGAGCTCCGAGCGCGGGGCGACCCCGCCCCCGGTGCACCCGGTGATCGGGGCGATTGAGCCCGCGCTGCTGCGTGCTCCACAGACCCCGTTCATCGCCCTGTACGCCGCCATCGCGCTGGCCGCGAGCAACGATCGAGCCGGTCTGGAGGTGCTTCGGCGACACTGCCAGAGCTCGCCGGACGGATCCATGCGGGTCACGGTCGTCGCCGTCTGCGAGGCGCTGATCGCGGTCTGCGAGCAGCGTTGGGAAGCCGCTGTGCAACTCCTGGAGGACGTGCTTCCCGGCCTGGTCCAGATTGCCGGTTCCGCCGCCCAGCGCGAGGTCTTCCAGGACACCCTGATCTTCGCCCTGGTGAAGGCCGGTCGATCCGCTCGGGCCGGTGACCTCCTTGATTCCCGGCTGATCCGGCGGCCGTCACCGCTCGATCAGAGACGACGACACACCCTCCGCGGACTGCAGTCGCCGACGCCGTAATCGGAGACTGCGTCGATCGCGTCGCCGTCGAGTGATCATCGACCAGCCGTTGGCTTGATCACCAACCGTGCCCAGATATCTGCCCTGGCTCGGCGCATATCCGGGCATAGCTGGTGATCTTGGGTTTGCTGGAGCATCCGATTGGCCTAACGGCAAGGGCGCGGGTGCCTTCGGGTCTTGGCCGTGGGTACCGTTTGCTGACGGGACCGGAGTTTCTGTTATCCCCAAGCCTTTCCGACCGTCTCCCAGGGTGGGCGCGGTGTTCGCCGGTTGCCTGACCCGGCTTTGTGCGCGGCCCTTTTCAAGGAGGCTCAGTGGTGCGGGAACGTCGGCGGTCGAGATCGCGATGGCGGATGCTGATCGGGCTGGCGGCCCTCGCGCTCGCGGTCGGTGGTCCGTGGCCGGCGACTGAAGCGAGTGCGGCCGGGCTGCGGGACATCAGCTCCGATCTCCGGGCGAACCACAACGTCACCCTGACCGGGGATGCCGTGGTGCGGCTCACCGGCGGACGCCTCACCTACACCGGCGTGCTCTCCGGGAAGGGAACCTTCACCGTCGAGGGCACCGGACGGCTGGTGCTGACCAAGGACAGCGACTTCACCCTGCCTCGGTCCCGGCGGCGGCAGAAGCTCGTGACCTACAACGGAAACCACCCGCTCACCCGGATCGACAACGCGGATCCGCCGGCCGTCATCGTGAAGCAGGGGGCGACCCTGCAGTACGGATCCGGTTCCGGTGGGCTCGGGCAGATCGCCCACTCCGTCGCGGTGCCCGGATTGTCGTGGAACACGCTCAATCACCGAATCGACGGCACCCTCGACCTGGCCGTGCACAGCAAGGTGCATCTCGGCATCCTCAGCGGCACCGGCCTGGTGTCGGCGCGGCGGTCAACCTGGCCAGGTCTTTCCCTCGCCGGGACGCACCCGTTCTCCGGGGAGCTGTACATCGGCACCGGAGCCGATTACGGCGCAAACGAATTCGTGACGTCGATGCCCAACGTGAAGCGGATCGTCAACCAGGGATCCGCGATTCACAGCGCGGCGAACGGCGTGACCACGGTTTCTCGGGCCAACTATTTCTCGCAGTTCTACGGAAATGACATCAACTACCACACCTGGGGTAGCGGAGTGGTGCGGAACACCGGTGTGTACAGCTGGTCGGACAACGGCTCGAAGACCCGTCCTCGGCTCAGCAAGGCATCGCTGAACTACGCCGTCGTTCCGCACCAGGACAACAAGCGCGGCATCAACATCGAAGGCGCGACCGTGCAGTGGGGGGACGGCACGACGCACCGATTCTTCTTGCCCGGCAATGAAAATACCGTCTACTTGAACATGCACTTCGACGGCCGTGAGCGAAGCAAGCTCACGTTCAACTACAACGGGCCGGTCCGCTTGGACGCCCCGATCTCCGGCGGTATCTATCACGCCACGCTCGATGCGCCGGGGCAGGGCGATGTGGTGATCGCCGGGACCCGCGGCAACGCGGTGACCTTCTCCGCGCCGCAGAACTACAACGGCAGCACCACTATCGGCAAGGGGGCATCGCTGCGGCTCGGTGACGGCACCGCCGCCGGAGACAGCGCCCTGCTCCGCAGCGAACTGTTCAAGATCGTCAACCACGGTGCCCTGATCGTGCAGAACACCGCGAAATCGGCGACGCTTGCCAAGATCAGTGGGCCCGGATCGCTGACCCAGGCTGGTCGAGCCGGCACCATCCTGGCCGGCGGGACCAGCTACCGTGGCGCCACCGTGATCTCCCGGTCGACGCTTCGGCTGACCGCCGGAAACCTGTCAAGTAGCAGCGGAGTTCGCCTCACCAAGGCGAAGGCCAAACTGGACCTGACCGGCGTCGGCAGCCAAACCCTGCAGAAACTCAGCGGAGTCAGCGGCTCGACCGTCGCGCTGGGCGGCGCGCTCACCCTGGGCGACACCAGGTCCAGCACGTTCGGGGGCAGCATCAGCGGTGCCGCAAGTGCGGACGTCACCAAGATCGGGTCTGGCACGCTGACGCTGACCGGCGCCTCCCATACTCCCGGCGCCACCTGGACGGTCCGGGGAGGGGCGGTGGCACTGCGCTCAGTGGCCGGCGCCGCGCCGGCCTCGGTGGAAGCCGAGGTCGCCGTGGCCGCGGGTGCCGAGCTCGGTGGTACCCAGGGCGTGGTCACCGGCTCCGTGGACAACCGAGGTAGCGTGACCGGGAGCGAATTGTCGATCACCGGGGCGTACACCGAGCAGCCCGATTCCATCCTCGCAGCCACGAAACTCACGGTAAATGGCGATGTCTCGCTGGCCGGAGAGCTGCGCCTCACGCCCGTGCCGGGGTCGGCCGAGTTGACGGTCATCGACCACACCGGCAGCGGTCCGATCAACGGCACGTTCAGCGGGCTGCCGGAGGGGGCGAGCGTCGCCGGGCGCACGATCAGCTACCACGGCGGTGACGGCAACGACGTCGTCCTCACCGGATCGACCTCGACGGGCGCGGCCGGTGCCGCGAAATCCTCCACCAGCGTGCCGAAGAGCACGTTGGCCGCGACCCGGCTGGGCGCCGAAGCCACCTCCTTCGGCACCATCGCCCGGCTCGGTTCGGTGGCCGCGGCCGCGGCGCTGATGTCAGTGCTGTTCTTCTTCGGCCATCGCCGCCGGCCGCGCAGCGTTGCCCGGAACCAGCCTGGTCACGTCTGACCTCTGGGCGAGAAGCTCGGCCAGGTGCATACTCCGGGCCCCGGCGAGTTGGGCGGCCTGGGTGCGGCAGGAGAAGCCGTCGGCCAGCACCACGGTGTCGGCCGAGCGAGCTCGCAGGGCGGGCAGCAGAGAGTTCTCCGCCACCGCGACGGAAACCTCGTAATGGCCCTGTTCCATCCCGAAGTTGCCGGCCAGGCCACAGCAGCCGGCCAGCGTCTTCAGGGTGGCACCGCTGTCGGTCAGCAGCTTCTGGTCGGGGGAGAAGCCCATCACGGCGTGGTGATGGCAGTGCGGCTGAACGATGATCTCCGTTCCGGTGAGATCGGGTGGGCGCCACCCGTCCGGTTGGCCCGCCCCGTTCGGTCCAGTCACCCGGGCGGTGAGGATCTCGGCCAGAGTGCGGACGGCGCCTGCGACCTTGGCGGTCCGAGGATCGTTCGGGAGGAGATCGAGCAGGTCCGAGCGCAACACGGCGGTGCAGGACGGTTCCAGGCCAACGATGGGCGTGCCCTGTTCGGCGTACGGCCCGAGAACGTCCAGCAGGCGCCGCAGCCGGGTGCGGGCGCCGTCGAGCTGGCCGGTGCTGATCCAGGTCAGCCCGCAGCAGGCGGACTGCTCCGGGACGATCACTCGGAAGCCGGCGTCGGACAGCACTTTGACCGCCGCCTTGGCGACCTCGGGAGCCATCCCGTCGGTGAAGGAGTCGGCCCAGAGCACCACCGGGTCGCGGGTGTCGACCCGGGCTTCGGCACCGTTGTGATCGCCGCGATGCCACCAGCGGTGGAAGGTCTCCGGCGCGAACCGGGGCGCGCTGCGCCGGGGATCGATCCCACCCGCCCGCAGCAGCAACCGGGCCAGCGGTGCGAAGCCGAGGAGCAGGTTCGCCAGCCCGGCGCCCGCCCGGGGCACCCGGTTCAGCAGCGCGATCCAGCGGGGCAGCCAGCCGAGGCTGTAGTGACTGACCGGCCGTAGCCGGCCGCGATAGGTGCGGTGCAGGACCTCGGCCTTGTACTGCGCCATGTCGACACCGGCCGGGCAGTCGCTGGCACAGGCCTTGCAAGACAGGCACAGGTCCAGGGATTCGTGGACCTCGGTCGCCGACCAAGTGTTGATCGTCGTCCCATTGGTGAGTTCCTGCAGGACGCGGGCCCGGCCTCGGGTGGAGTCCTTCTCGTCCTTGGTCGCCAGGTACGAGGGACACATGAAGCCGCCGGCCGCGGTGTTGTCGGCCCGGCATTTGCCGACCCCGACGCAGCGGTGGACCGCCTTGGTGAAGTCACCGTCGTCGTGGGCGAAGGTGAATCCACTGGTGGCGAGCAACGAGCGAGCCTGTGGACGCCGCAGATCGGCGTCCACCGGCTGGGGGCGGACGAGAATGCCTGGGTTGAGCAGGTTGTTCGGGTCGAAATGATCCTTGACGCCGGCGAAGAGGTCCAGCACTTGGCGCGAGTACATGATCGGCAGGAGGTCGCTGCGGGCCCGGCCGTCGCCGTGCTCACCCGAGCAGGAACCACCGTGCCGGACGACGAGGTGCGCGGCGTCCTCAATGAAGTTCCGGAACACCGTGCCGTCGTCCTCCAGCGGAAGGTCGATCCGGACGTGGATGCAGCCGTCCCCGAAATGCCCGTACGGCAACCCGGTCACGTTGTAGGACGCCATCAGGAGTTCGAATTCGCGCAGGTAGGCGCCGAGGTTCGCAGGTGGGACGGCGGCGTCTTCCCAGCCTGGCCAGGCCTGCCGGCCATCCGGGGTTCGCCCGGCGAGACCGGCGCCGTCTTCGCGGATTCGCCACATCGCGGTGGCTTCCGGGCCGGCCGGCATGATCCGAGCGTCCAGCGCGGCGGCGTCTCGGACCAGGGCCTCGGCAGCGGCCTGGGCGACGTCGGCGTGCTCGCCGCCGATCTCGACCATCATCCAGCCACCACCACGCGGTAGTTGCGGGACGGCGGCGGCTCCACGGTGTCGGCGGACGACGTCGACCAGTCGAGCGTCCATCCCTTCGACGGCGAGCGGGGAGTGGGCGAGCAATCCGGGGACGGCGTCCGCCGCGGCAGCCATGTCCGGGTAGCCGAGGACGACGAGCAGTCGCGCCGGGCTGATCGGGACGAGATCGACCGTGGCGTCGAGGATCACGCCCAGGGTGCCCTCGGTCCCGACCATGGCCCGGGCCAGATTCCGGTTGTGCTCGGGCAGCAGGTGCTCGAGTGAGTACCCGGAGACCTGGCGGGGAAAGGTCCCCAGTTCGGTGCGGATGACGTCCAGGTTCGAGTCGATCAGGGCCTGGAGGTCGGGAAAGTCGGCCAGCCCTCGACCGGCGGTGAATCGCCGGCCCCGGCCGTCGATCATGCTGAGGGCCCGCACATTGTCTGCCGTCCGGCCGTAGGCCACCGCGTGCGGGCCGCAGGCGTTGTTCCCGATCATGCCGCCGAGGGTGGCCCTGGCCTGCGTGGACGGGTCAGGGCCGAAGCGCAGGCCGTGCGGTGCGGCGGCCTTCTGCAAGCTGGCCATGATCACTCCCGGCTCCACCCGGGCCGAGCGGCTCGCCGGGTCGATCTCCAGGATCCGGTTCAGGTGGCGGGCGAAATCGATCACGATCCCGGTCCCGATCGCATTTCCCGCCACCGAGGTGCCGCCACCACGGCTGGTCACCGGCACGCCGGTGGCCCGGCTCACCTCGAGGATGGCCTGCACGTCGTCGAGGTCCAGCGGCTCGACAACCACCTGGGGGACCACCCGGTAGTTGGACGCGTCGGTGGCGTACTCCGCGCGTCGTCGCGCGCTGTCATCGACGGCACCGCGGACCGTTCGGCGCAACTGCCCGCCGATCTCGGTCACGGCGTCCTTAGTTGACGACGGGATTCCGGTGGCCGGCGGATGGGTGGTCATGCCCGCCATTGTGTCGCGTGAGTCATCTGGGTGCCGGGTGGGCCTGCCGCCCGTCAGATAACCGTCAGGTACGAGTCGGGTACCCCTGGTTCGTACCCTTCAGGCAGGGTACTGATCGACCGATGGAGCTCATGCCCTCTGTTCGGCATGCGATGTGAACGCTAACATCCCCTGCAGGGGAAACCGGAAGATTAATTTCAGGGAGTTGCTATGGATGCATCGTCGCACCCGACCGCTGCTTCGGCCGTTGTGATCGGGGTCGACTACGGGACGCTGTCGGGCCGGGCTGTCGTGGTCCGGGTCAGCGACGGCGCCGAACTCGGTAGTGCCGTGCACGCGTACTCGCATGCGGTCATCGAACGGACCTTGCCAACCTCCGGGCGGACACTTCCGCCGGACTGGGCCTTGCAGGTTCCGAGCGATTACGTTGACGTGCTGCGGATCGCGGTTCCGGCTGCGCTGGCCGCCAGCGGGGTCGCCGCTGAGCAGGTAATCGGCCTCGGTACCGATTTCACCGCCTGCACGCTGCTTCCGGTCCTGCCGGACGGAACGCCGTTGTGCGAGTTGCCCGAGTTTGTCGATCAGCCGCACGCGTACGTCAAGCTCTGGAAGCACCATGCTGCCCAGTCGCATGCGGACCGGATCAATGCTGCCGCGCACGAGCAGAAGGTGCCGTGGATCGCTCGGTACGGCGGCAAGCTGTCCTCCGAATGGGCGCTCGCCAAGGGGCTGGAACTCTTCGAGGACGCACCCGAGGTCTATGCCCGCGCCGAGCACCTGGTCGAGGCCGCAGACTGGATCGTTTGGCAGCTGACCGGCGAGTATGTCCGCAATACCTGCACTGCCGGGTACAAGGCGGCGCGGCAGGACGGGCAGTATCCGAGCGCCGAGTTCCTGGAGTCGATCAGCCCTGGTTTCGGCGGATTCATCCGGGACAAGATCGAGCACCCGGTGAAGGACCTGGGCGATTTGGCCGGACGGCTGAACGCCGAGGCGGCCGGCTGGACCGGCCTGCCGGAGGGCATCGCGGTGTCGGTCGGCAACGTCGACGCGCACGTCACGTCGGCCGCTGCCCAAGCCCTGGAACCGGGCCAAATGGTCGCGATCATGGGCACGTCGACCTGCCACGTGATGAACTCCGACCAGCTCGGCGAGGTGCCGGGGATGTGCGGGGTGGTGGACGGCGGCATCATCAAGGGGCTGTGGGGATACGAGGCCGGTCAGAGCGGTGTCGGTGACATCTTCGGTTGGTTCATCGACAGCGGCGTCCCGCAGTCGTACCGGTTGGAGGCCGAGCGTCGCGGGTTGGGGATGCACGAGTACCTGACCGAGCTGGCCGCTACCCAGGCCATCGGTCAGACCGGCCTGGTGGCGCTGGACTGGCACAACGGCAACCGGTCGGTGCTGGTGGACCACACGCTCTCGGCGGTGATCGTCGGTCAGACCCTGGCTACCCGCCCGGAGGACGTCTACCGCGCGCTGCTGGAGGCAACCGCCTTCGGGACCAGAACGATCGTAGAAGCCTTCGAGAGCAGCGGGGTTCCGGTCACCGAACTGATCGTGGCCGGTGGGCTGCTGAAGAACGAGCTGCTGATGCAGATCTATTCGGATGTCACCCGGCTGCCGTTGAGCGTGATCGGTAGCGAGCAGGGGCCGGCGCTTGGTTCGGCGATCCACGCCGCGGTCGCGGCCGGGGCTTACCCGGACGTCCGCGCGGCGTCGACGGCGATGGGCCGGGTGCAGCGCGGTGCGTATCAGCCGGACGAGAGCAGGGCTCAGGTCTACGACGCCTTGTTCGCCGAATACTCCCAATTGCACGACTATTTCGGCCGGGGCGGCAACGACGTGATGCACCGGCTCCGCGACCTGAGGCGAGAGGCACTTCGATGACCATCACGGATGACGTCCGCGACACCGTACGTGGGCTCCGGCGCACCGTGGCGCAGCTGCACGCCGAGCTGACCCGCAACGAGCTGGTGATCTGGACGGCCGGCAACGTGTCCGCCCGGGTTCCCGGCCACGACCTGATGGTGATCAAGCCGTCCGGGGTGTCCTACGACGACCTGGACGCCGACGCGATGGTGGTCACCGACCTGTTCGGCACCCTGGTGGAGGGGGAGCGCAACCCGTCCTCGGACACCGCCGCGCACGCCTACGTCTACCGGAACATGCCGCAGGTGGGTGGGGTCGTGCACACCCACTCCACCTTTGCGACGGCCTGGGCTGCGCAGTCCGAGCCGATCCCGTGCGTGCTGACCATGATCGCCGACGAGTTCGGCGGTGACATCCCGGTGGGCCCGTTCGCGTTGATCGGTGACGACTCGATCGGCATCGGCATCGTCGAGACGCTCACCGGTAGCCGGTCCCGGGCGGTACTGATGGCCGGGCATGGCCCGTTCACCATCGGCAGCGATGCCAAGGACGCGGTGAAGGCCGCGGTCATGCTCGAGGACGTTGCCCGAACCGTGTACCACGCTCGACAGATGGGCGAACTGCGCCGGCTTGCGCAGAGCGACATCGACAGCTTGTACAACCGATACCAAAACGTGTACGGCAAATGACGGAGAGCGGGAGCGGACCAATGACGACTGCATCGAATCGCCGTGAGATCTGGTTTCTCACCGGGAGCCAGGGACTGTACGGCCCGGAGGTCGTCGAGCAGGTGATCGCCCAGTCGCGGGAGATCTCCGACCAGCTGGCCGGCGCCAAGGACATCCCGTACGAGGTGATCTGGAAGCCGGTGCTGACCGATTCCTCGGCTATCCGTCGGATGGCTCTGGAGGCCAACGCGGACGACGCGGTGATCGGGATCATTGCCTGGATGCACACCTTCTCGCCGGCCAAGATGTGGATCTCCGGGCTGGACGCGCTCCGCAAGCCGTTGCTGCACCTGCACACCCAGTCGAACGTGGCGCTGCCTTGGGCCGAGATCGACATGGACTTCATGAACCTGAACCAGGCCGCGCACGGTGACCGGGAATTCGGCTACATCCAGACCCGGATCGGGGTCGCCCGCAAGACGGTGACCGGGCACGTCAGTGACCCGTCGGTGAGCCGCCGGGTGGGGACCTGGGCCCGGGCGGCGGCGGCCGCGTCGGCGCTGCGGACGATGAAGCTGGCCCGATTCGGCGACAACATGCGCGATGTCGCCGTCACCGAAGGCGACAAGGTAGAAGCAGAGCTGCGGTTCGGCGTCTCGGTGAACACCTACGGCGTCAATGACCTGGTCGAGGCGGTCGACGCCACCTCGGACGCGGAGATCGACGACCTGGTTCGCGAGTACCAGGACGCGTACTCCGTCTCGGCCGAGCTGCGAACCGGCGGCGACCGGCACGAGTCGTTGCGCTACGGCGCCCGGATCGAGCTCGGGCTGCGGACCTTCCTCACCGAGGGCGGTTTCACCGCGTTCACCAGCAACTTCGAGGATCTCGGCGGTCTGCGTCAGCTCCCCGGGCTGGCGGTGCAGCGGTTGATGGCCGACGGATACGGCTTCGGCGGCGAGGGCGACTGGAAGACCTCCGTGATGGTCCGCACCCTCAAGGTGATGGCCGAGGGTCTTCCCGGTGGAACGTCTTTCATGGAGGACTACACCTATCACCTGGTGCCCGGCGAGGAGAAGATCCTGGGCGCGCACATGCTCGAGGTCTGCCCGTCGATCGCGGCCGATCGCCCCACGCTGGAGATCCACCCGCTCGGAATCGGTGGTCGCGAAGACCCGGTCCGGCTGGTCTTCGACGCCGCGCCCGGCCCGGCCGTGATCCTCGGTATCGCCGACATCGGCGAGCGGTTCCGGCTGATCGGGAACGAGGTCGAGGTCGTGGCTCCGGATGAGCCGCTGCCGAAACTGCCGGTCGCTCGGGCAGTCTGGAAGCCGGCGCCGAGCCTGCGTACCTCCACCGAGGCCTGGCTCACGGCCGGCGGACCGCACCACACGGTGATGTCCTCCGCGCTGAACGCCGAGCACCTGTGGGACTTCGCCGACCTGACCCGGACCGAACTGGCGCTGATCGACGGGGACACCACGGTCCGCCGGTTCACCCAGGAGCTGCGCTGGAACCAGGCCTATTACCGGCTGGCCCAGGGCTTCTGATCGCTCAGGTGGATGGCAGTTGCTCCGATCGGCCCAGTGCCGATCGGAGCAACTGCCGGATCTTTTCGGACGGGCTCAGGCCCAGCTCGTCCCGGAGAACGCGGCGGTAGATGGCGTACTGGCGCAGTGCTTCCGCCTGATTCCCTTCCGCCAGATGCACTTCGATCACCCTCCGGTGGGCGCTCTCTCGCAACGGTTCGCCGGCGACTGCGGTCAAGGCCATATCCAGAGCCTCCTCGTGCCGTCCGGCCTGGCGCAGACAGATACTCAAGCGCTCCAGGGCATGCAAGCGAGCCTGCCGATGCCGCTCGCGTTCCACCAAAACCCAATCTTGTTCCCACAACGGCAGGACATCGCTGTTCAGCAGGGCACTGACCGGGTCGTCGGGCTCCGGCTCAGCGGCGTCCTGCACCGAGCTTGCTCGCAGCCGACGAATCTGCTCATCGCAGACCCAAACATCCACTTCCACATGATCGCTGAGGGTCAACTGCGCATCGTGGTTCGTGGTCAGGCTCAGCCCGCCAGGTCGGGGAAGTCGGGTCAACGTGGCTCGAAGGCTGGCAGACGCCTGTGCCGTCGGGCTTTCCGGCCACAGCGTGCCGGCGATCCGCGACCGGGTCACCGGGTGGCGGCTGAGGCCGAGAAACGCGAGCAATCGTTGCCCGCAGTGCCGCACCCGGACCGGGGTGCGACTGTGGTAAACGCCGAATTCGCCAAGTAACTGCATCCGCACGGGTAAGTGCCCAGGATGCATCGCATACGCTTGCACGCCAGATTTCTCCCGTTATCCACGATCGGCATACGTGTGTCACCGCGACGGGCGTCCGGGCTGCACCCGCAACCTGTTCTACCCGACCGCCGGATTCGCGCAATCCGATCAGAGCGAGGCCATCGCCTCAGGTCTCGGGGATCTCGAGTCCGAAGCTTTCCCGGGTGATCTGCTCGGGCTCCGGGCCGCCACGGTAGAAAGTCCCGGTCGTGACCGGTACTGCCAGTGCCTCCCTGCGAGGCCGGCCGGTGCTTACCGTGGCAGCATGAGTTCCATCGACCTGCGCACCGAGATCCGCGACTTCCTCAGCACCCGCCGGGCCCGGATCACCCCCGAACAAGCCGGCCTGCCCGCCTATGGCGGTAACCGGCGGGTGAAGGGCCTGCGGCGCGAGGAAGTGGCGATGCTCGCGGGCGTGTCGGTCGATTACTACATCCGGATGGAGCGAGGCAGCCTGGCCGGTGCCTCGGAGAGCGTGCTGGACGCCCTCGCCGGCGCTCTGCAGCTCGACGAGGCCGAACGTACCCACCTCTTCGATCTGGCCCGATCCAGCGGCGCTCGCGGCAGCCAGGGCACCCGCCGCGCGCGCCCGGCCACACACCGCGTCCGGCCCGCCGTCCAGCAGGTCCTCGACGCCATGACCGAGGCTCCGGCCTGGGTGCGCAACGGTCGGCACGACATCGTGGCGATGAACCAGCTCGCCCGCGCCTTGTACGCCCCGGTCCTCGCCGATCCGCGACGTCCCGCCAACACCACCCGGTGGGTTTACCTGCAGGCCGAGGCGGCCGAAGAGTTCTTCGTCGACTATGACCGGATCACCAAGGACGCGGCCGCGATGCTTCGCCTGGAAGCCGGCCGCAACCCGCACGACAAGGCGCTCGTCGAGCTCGTCGGTGAGCTCTCCACCCGATCGGAGCTCTTCCGGCGCCGCTGGGCAAGCCAGGATGTGAAGTTCCACCGCAGCGGACGCAAACGGCTGCGACACCCGGTGGTGGGCCGGCTCGACCTCGACTTCGAGTCGATGGGGCTGTCCTCCGAGCCGGACCACCAGCTCAACGTCTACACCGCCGCGGCCGGCACCCCGACTGCCGATGCCCTCAAGCTGCTGGCCTCCTGGGCCGCCTCCCAAGCCGAGCTGGCGACCGAGACCACGCCGATCAGGACGAGCTGACGGGACCCGGCCGGGAGACGCTGCCTGGCTGGCTCTGCCCGGCGTTGGTTCGCTCCAGAGCGCGAACGTCGGCCTCGACCCCGGCCGGGAGGGTGCGCCGATTCAGCCAGACCGCGGGCAGGCGCTGGACGGCGTCCCAGAGCGCACCCCGCACCTGCGAGTCCCTGGCCTGACGGGTCAGGTCCCAGGTCTGTCGGAGTACCGTCCGCCAGGGCCGGCGCAGCCACGTCGACAGCAGTCGGTTGCGCATCTCCAGCCGTCGCCGACCGACTCGGGTGGGCCCTGGCTGTGGATGGTGATGAGCCACGACGTCGTCCACGTAGGCCAATCCCCAGCCGGCGGCGGCCAGGTCCTGAGCCAGCACCGCCTCTTCGCCGAAGAAGAACACCACCGGATTGAAGCCGCCTACCTGGAGATAGGCGGCCCGCCGCACGACCGCTCCACAGGCGATGAAGCCGAGCACCGGTGGGCCGGGGAGATCATCAGCCAGAGCCAGTGGACTGTCGGTCATCTGCCGGCAGATCGGATCCAGGCGCTCTTCCGGGCCGATCAGGATCCGGGCCGCTAACAAGCCCAATCGGGGCGCCGCGTCGAATCGATCGGCCGCTCGGTCCAACGATCCCGGGGCCCACCACGAATCGTCATCGCTGAACGCGACATACGGCGTCCGGGCGGCCTGTACCCCGAGTGTTCTGGCGGTGGCCCCCAGGTTCCGTTCCTGTGGTAGCACGGTGACCTCGGGGAAGTGCCGACGGACGGCGTCGACAGTGTGGTCGGTGGAGCCGTTGTCCACCAGGATGACGGGCGGTCGCTCGGGTAGGTCGTGCAGGTGCCGCAGGGTCGCCAGGACCTGTTCGCGGCGATCCCGGGTCATCATCACAACGCTGACCCGGCGGTTCACTCCGGTGCCTCGGGACGGACCGGCGGTGTCTGCCGGGTCGCCAACCGGGCAGCCTCCAGGTGCACTGCCTTCAGGCAGGTGAACTCCCCGATCAGAGCCGGTCCGAAGCCCGGGCCGGAGCCGCTGGCGCGGCGCGGATCGGCAGAGCCCCCCGGTGCGCCGCCGAAGACGGCATTGATCTTGACGGTCCCGACGTCGAGTTCGTCGGCGGCTCGAAGGGCATGCTCCAGATCGAGGGTGAGGACCGTCGCCGCCAAGCCGTAGTCGCCGGCTTCGGCACGTCGCAACCCTTCGTCGAAGTCGTGCACCACCTGGACGGCGGCGACCGGGCCGAAGGTCTCCTGGGTCAGCACCGCCATTTGCTCGGTACACCCGGTCAGAACGGTCGGCGGGTAGTAATACCCGGGCCGTTCGAGTTGCCGGCCACCGGTCAGGCAGCGTGCCCCGGCACGGATCGCGGCGTCCACCTGATCACAGACCACGGTGAGTTGCCGTTCGTCCACCAGCGGGCCGAGTTCGGTGGCCGGATCGCCGGGATCTCCGACCACGAGCCGCTCGGCCACCGTCACGAGTTCGGCCAGCACCTCCTCGGCCACCTCGGCGTGCAGGTAGATCCGCTCCACCGAGGTACACAGTTGGCCGGTGTTGGTGAAGGCACCGATCGCGATCTGCTCGGCCGCCCATCGGGGGTCCACCCCGGCATCGACCAGAATCGGGTCCTTGCCGCCGTTCTCCAGCAAGACTCGGCCGCCTCGGGCTCCGACGGCGGCGGCGATCCGGCGTCCGGTCTCGCTGCTGCCGATGTGCGCTACGACGTCGACGCGAGCGTCCTGCGCGAGCGCCGCTCCGACTTCACCGTCTCCGGTCAGGATGTTCAGCACGCCGTCCGGAAGGCAGCCGGCGATTCTGGAGGCAAGCTCGAAACCTGGTGTCGCACTGCGTTCTGAAGGCTTGTGGACGATGGTGTTGCCGGTGATCAGCGCGGCGGCGATCAGCCCGGCCGCTGCCGGATAGGGGTCGTTCCAGGGCGTCAGAACGGCGATCACACCGCGCGGTTCGCGCCGGACCGTGTCCATCGCGAGCGAGTCACCGGCCAGCGATCGACCGGAGTCCAGCAGGCCGCTGACGGCCGCCTCGTCCAACAGCTCGGCGGCTACCACGGCCGAATCACGAGCCTGAGCAAGGAGGCGACCTGTGCTGGCGGACAAGAAGTTTCCGAGTTCCTCGGCGTCCGCGCGGATGACGTTCGCGGCCGCGCGCAGGGCTGCCGCGCGCTCACTGGGTTTGGTGTGGCGCCAATTTCGCCGAGCCTGAACGGCGGCCTGGATCGCACTGTCGATCTCCGCTGCGGTGGCGGGCACCAGAATCGGCCCCGGCGCGGCCGTGGTCGGCTGCGTGGTGGGCACCGTGCGCGTTCCGCTGCCGGACAGCACCCGACCGAAGATCAAATGAGAGTTGTTCCTCGGCAAAAGGTTTGGATCTTGGTCCGCTGCTGACTGTGACGAAAGTGACGCACGTTGCTGTGGTGACGACACTGGCGCTGTCGACGAAAGTGCTGGTGACGGCGTCGACCGGTGGTTTTCCCTAGGTATGGTCACGGCTGGGCACATTACCGCCGACCGCAAAGGGTCGCCAGAGAATGCGGACCCGGCTCTGGTGTGAGAAGTTGCCGATCATGCGGACTCTCGGGATCAACGCCATCTTCCACGACCCTGCTGCCGCGCTCGTCATCGATGGTCAGGTGGTGGCTGCGGCCGAAGAAGAACGGTTCAGCCGACGCAAGCACGGCAAGCGCCCGGTGCCGTTTTCCGCCTGGGAGCTACCCGAGCTCAGCCTGCGGTGGTGTCTGGCCGAGGCCGGCCTTCGCCCGCAGGACCTGGACGCCGTCGCCTACTCCTTCGACCCGGCGCTGGCCAAACCGGTGGACGGCGACCCCTGGGACCACTTGCGGATCACCTACGCTCAGCGCGCGCCGCAGTTCCTGGCGGCAGCGCTGCCCGGGCTGGACCCCGAGCAAGTCCGGTTCGTGCCCCACCACGTGGCCCATGCCGCCTCAGCCGCTCTCGCCGCACCGCACGGTGACAGCAGCGTGCTGGTGCTGGACGGGCGCGGCGAGAGTGCTTCACACCTGGCCGGTCGATACCGCAATGGGATCTTGGAAGTGCTGGCCGCGCAGCAACTGCCGCAATCGCTCGGCCTGCTCTACGAGACCCTGACCGATCATCTCGGGTTCCTGCGCTCCAGCGACGAGTTCAAGGTGATGGCGCTGGCCTCCTACGGCCGCCCCCGGTTCCTCGACGAAATGCGCGAACTGATCTACCCGACCGGGGACGGCGGCTTCGTCGCCCCGGAGCTGGACTGGTCCCGCTGGGCGCCGCGGCGGATCGACGACGGCAGCTGGGGCGGCGACCACGCCGATCTCGCCGCCTCGGTGCAGGCCCGGCTCGAGGAGGTGCTCGTCGACCTGGCGACCTGGCTGCATGCGCAAACCGGCGACCGGGTCCTGACGATGGCCGGGGGCACCGCGCTGAACTGCGTGGCCAACACCCGGATCTGGCGCGAATCCCCGTTCGAGGAGGTCTGGGTGCAGCCGGCCGCCGGGGATGCCGGCACCGCGCTGGGGGCTGCGTTGCAGGTCGGTGCCGAGGCCGGGGAGATCCCCGCGCCGATGCCCTCGGCCGCGCTCGGGCGCTCCTGGAGTGACGATGAGCTGGCAGCCTGGTTACGCCGGGCGGCGGTGCCGTTCACCACCCCGGCCGGCCTGCCGGAGCTGGCCGACGAGGTCGCCGGGGTACTCGCCGACAACGGCGTCATCGCCTGGTTCTGCGGCCGTAGCGAATATGGCCCGCGCGCGCTCGGGAATCGATCGTTGCTGGCCAACCCCATGATCGCGGAGAACTTGGAGCGACTGAACGACGTCAAAGGGCGCGAGCAGTTCCGGCCGGTGGCTCCGATGGTCCTGACCGAGCGGGCCGCCGAGATCTTCACCGCCGGCCCGATTCCCAGCCCTTACATGCTGTTCGTCCACGAGGTCCGACCGCAGTGGCGGGATCGGATTCCGGCGGTGGTGCATGTCGACGGCACGGCCCGGATCCAGACCGTGGACGTGCAGACGAATCCATCGATCACTGCGCTGTTGCGGGCCTTTGAGTCGCGTACCGGTGTGCCGGTGCTGGTCAACACCAGCCTGAACACCGCCGGCCGCCCGATGGTCGACGATCCTCGGGATGCCCTCGAGTTGTTCGGGTCGGCGCCGGTCGACCTGCTGGTGCTCGGTCCGCACCTGGTCCGGCGTCCCGCGCTGTTCGGTGGGCCGACGAGATGACTCGCTCCGAGGTCGCGATCGGCCAGTACGCCGTGGTCATCCCTTCGCTCGGCCGTCCCAGCCTGCAGCGACTGCTCGCCACCCTGACCTGGCCCCCGGGTCCTCCCAGGCCGGCCGAGGTGGTGATCGTGGACGATCGCCCGGACGACCGAACCGGCACCGGGCCGGGCGAGCTGCCGTCCCTCGGCACGGGTGACTCGGTGTCGGGTGGGCAACCCGGGCAACTCGGGCAACCGTGGCAGCCCCGGGTGATCCGCGGCTTCGGTCGTGGCCCGGCGGCGGCGCGCAACGCCGGCTGGCAGGCGACGCGGTCCGAATGGGTGGTGTTCCTGGACGACGACGTCGAACTGCCCCCGGACTGGGGGCACTTGCTTGCGGTGGACCTCGCGGCCTGCGGTCCGCAGGTCGGCGGTAGCCAGGCTCGGCTAGAGGTTCCGCTGCCGGTCGATCGCCGGCCGACGGACTGGGAACGCGGCACGGCCGGGCTGCAGGATGCCGCCTGGGCCACTGCGGACATGGCTTACCGGCGATCGGCCCTGGAAGCGGTCGCCGGCTTCGACGAACGCTTTCCTCGGGCCTACCGGGAGGACGCCGACCTGGCCTTGCGGGTGCGGCAGGCCGGTTGGCAACTGGTTCGCGGTGAACGCCGGACGCTGCACCCGGTCCGACCGGTGGACGACTGGGTCAGTCTGCGAGTGCAGCGCGGGAACGCCGATGACGCATTGATGCGGCGACTGCACGGGCCGCGCTGGCGGCAGGAGGCGCAGGTACCGAGAGGCCGGCTGCGCTGGCACGGGGTGACCACGGCGGCGGCGCTGACCGCTGCGGTCGCGGGCGCGGGCGGCTTCCGCTGGACGGCCGCTGCAGCGGGCCTGACCTGGGCGGCACTGACCACGGACTTCGCCCGGCGCCGACTCCAGCCTGGCCCCGGACCGGGTACCCCGGGCTGGTCGGCGGAGGTCCGCCGAATGCTGTTGACCAGCGTCGCGATCCCACCGGCCGCGGTCTGGCACCGGTTGCGCGGCCAGCTGAGCCTGCGCGGCCCGGTTCCCGGTTGGCCGCTGCCGATCCGGGCGGTGCTCTTCGATCGCGACGGCACGCTGGTTCACGACGTCCCGTACAACGGCGATCCCGACCTGGTGCGCCCGATGCCCGGGGCCGCTCGGGCGGTGGCCGCCGTCCGGGCGGCCGGCCTGCGGATCGCCGTGGTGACCAACCAGTCGGGGATCGCTCGCGGGCTGCTCACCCGAGCTCAGGTCGAGGCGGTCAACGCGGAGGTGGATCGGCAACTGGGCGGCTTCGACAGCTGGCAGATCTGCCCGCACGGCACCGACGAGGGCTGTGCCTGCCGCAAACCGCGGCCCGGCATGATCCAGGCGGCGGCCCGGGCGCTCGGCGTCCAGCCACGCGAATGCGTGGTCATCGGCGACATCGGGGCCGATGTGGAGGCGGCCCGCGCGGCCGGTGCTCGCGCCGTCCTGGTTCCTACCGACCGAACCCGAGCAGCAGAGATCGCGGCTGCACCCATCGTCGCGGACACGCTGGAGCAGGCGGTCGAACTTGTGCTGGGCGGCGACGGCAGCACCGCTGTCGGGCTGGCGGCGGTGCGATGAGCAGCGGCCCGCCGCCGGTGCGCTCGGCGACCCTGGTGGTGCGGCTCGACTCGGACGGCGACGTGTTGCTTGCCGGCCCGGCGGTCCGTGCGCTGTCGGCCGGGTCGCGGCGACTGGACCTGCTGGTCTCCAGGACCGGCGCGGCGGCCGCTGAGCTCTTGCCCGGGGTCGACGAGGTGCTGGAATTCGATGCCCCGTGGAGCGGCTACCAGCCGCCGCCGGTCGATCCGGTCGCCGTCCACTCGCTGGTCGGCCTGCTCGCGAGCCGCGGCTACGACCTGGCCGTCGTCCTCACCTCGTACCACCAGAGCCCGTTGCCGATGGCGCTGCTGGCCCGATTGGCCGGCATCGGCCGGATCGTGGCGGACTCCTGCGACTACCCCGGCGCGCTGCTCGATGTCCGGCACCAGCGCCGCGAGGTGCACGAGGTACAGGCCGGACTGGACCTGGCCGAGGCCGCCGGTTGTCCGCTGCCAGCCGGGGACGACGGCCGGCTCGCCCTGATCGAGCCGCTGCCTGATCCGGGAGTCGAGTTGCCGACCGGGTCCTTCGTCGTCGTCCACCCGGGTGCTTCCGTGCCGTCCCGGGCGCTTGCCGCCGATCACGCGGCTCGGATGGTGGCTGCCCTGGTGAACGCCGGCTGGGAGGTAGCGGTCACCGGAGGGCCGAACGAGCGGGACCTGGCTGCCCGAGCGGCGGCCGCCGGCGCGCTGGATCTGTCCGGGCAGACCACGTTCGGGCAGTTGGCATCGGTACTGAAACGCGCCGCCTGCGTGGTGGTGGGCAACACCGGTCCGGCGCATCTGGCGGCGGCGGTCGGTACTCCGGTGGTGTCGCTGTTCTCGCCGGTGGTGCCGATCCAGCGGTGGGCGCCGCACGGGGTGGCCAGCGTGCTGCTCGGCGACCAGGACGCCGGGTGCCGGGGAACCAGGGCTCGGGACTGCCCGCTGCCGGGGCATCCGTGCCTGAGCGGGGTCGACCCGATCGACGTCGTCGCTGCCGTCGCCGAGTTGACCGGCCGGCGGGCCGACCTGCTGACGGAGGCGGTCGGATGAGAATCCTGCTCTGGCACGTGCATGGGTCCTGGACGACGTCCTTCGTCCACGGCGGGCACGACTACCTCGTCCCGGTGTTACCGGACCGCGGCCCGGACGGTCGTGGTCGAGCGCGTACCTGGGACTGGCCGGCCTCGGTGCAGGAGATCGAGCCGGCCGAGCTGGCCGGCGCCGAGATCGATGTCGTCGTCCTGCAGCGGCCAGCTGAGCTGGACCTGGTCCGGCGCTGGACCGGGCGGCAACCAGGGCTCGACGTCCCGGCGGTCTACCTGGAACACAACACTCCGACCGGTCCGGCCCCGGCCAGCCGGCATCCGATGGCCGATCAGGATGCCATCCCGGTGGTACACGTCACCCGGTTCAACGAGCTGATGTGGGACAGCGGCCGGGCACCGACGACGGTGATCGAGCACGGTGTGCTGGACCCCGGATACCGGTACACCGGTGAGCTGGCCTCGCTGGCGGTCGTGGTCAACGAGCCGGTTCGGCGCTGGCGGGTGGCCGGGACGGACCTGGTGCTGCGGATGGCTCGACACGTCGACGTCGACATTTACGGGATGGGCATGAGCGCGCTGGCCGAGCGAGCTCCGCAGCTGAGTGGCCGGTTGCACGAGGACCTACCCCAGGCGCAGTTGCACGCGCAGCTGGGCCGCCACCGGGCGTACTTCCACCCGTACCGCTGGACCAGCCTCGGCCTGGCTCTGATCGAGGCGATGACTGCCGGGTTGCCGGTGCTTGCGCTGTCCACCACCGAGGCCCCGGAGGCAGTCCCGCCGGGAGCCGGGGTGCTGAGCAATGATCTGTCGCGCCTGGTCGAGGTGGCCCGGCGATGGATGGTCGATCCCGAGGAGGCCTTAGAAGCGGGCCAGTTCGCACGTAGCTACGCGATTCAGCGGTACGGGTTGCACCGATACCTGGACGACTGGGACGCGCTGCTCAAGGAGGTAGCCCGATGAGAATCGCAATGGTTTCGGAGCATGCCAGCCCGCTGGCCACCCTCGGCGGGGTGGACGCCGGCGGGCAGAACGTCCATGTCGCCTGCCTGGCGCGGGCCTTGGCCGCTCGCGGTCACGAGGTGGACATCTACACCCGCCGAGACAACCTCGACCTGCCCGAACGAGTTCGGCTCGCGCCCCGGGTCCAGGTCGTGCACGTCCCGGCCGGACCGGCGCAGTCGATTCCGAAAGATGCTCTCCTGGAATGGATGCCCACTTTCGGTGACTGGCTGGCCGGGGCCTGGTCAGGCCCGACGGGACGACGCGGGCTGCGCCGTCCGGATGTGGTGCACGCGCATTTCTGGATGTCCGGGGTGGCCGCCGTCCGGGCGGTGCAACGCCTCGAGGCGACGGCTGGGCCGGCTGGAGCGATTCCGGTGGTGCAGACCTTCCACGCCCTCGGGTCCGTCAAGCGGCGATTTCAGGGCCTGGACGACACGAGCCCACCGGAGCGGATCGCGACCGAGCGGATGCTCGCGGAGTTCGTCGACCAGGTGATCGCCACCTGCAGCGACGAAGTTCAGGAAATCGACCGGATGCAGGCGGTTCCCAAGGATGTTCGGATCGTGCCGTGCGGTGTCGATCTGCATCGGTTCACTCCGACCGGGCCGCGCTCGCTTCCGGCCGGGCGGATCGAGTCCGGGACCGGAACCCGGCTGCTGTGCGTCGGTCGGCTGGTCGAGCGCAAGGGCGTCGACACCGTCGTCCAGGCTCTCGCGCAGCTACCGCAATGCCAGCTGGTGGTGGCCGGTGGTCCAGCGTTCGAGGACCTCAATACGGACGCCGAGGCGATCCGATTGCGGGCGCTGGCCGACGATCTCGGGGTCGGCGACCGGGTCCAGCTGATCGGCCGGGTCGGGCACACCGAACTGCCGAGCCTGCTGCGCTGGGCGGACATCGTGGTGGCCACCCCGTGGTACGAACCCTTCGGCATCGTGCCGTTGGAGGCGATGGCTTGCGGGCGGCCCTTCATCGGCAGTGCGGTCGGTGGACTGCTCGACACGGTCGTGCCCGGGGTGAACGGCCAGCTGGTGGCTCCCCGCGATCCGCAGGAACTGGCGGACGGCTTGCGGGCGATGTTGGCGGATCCACCGAAGCTGGAGGCGATGGGCCGGGCGGCCCGGCAGATCATGCTGTCCGGGTACGGCTGGGACCGGATCGCCGAACAGGTCGTGGCGGCGTACTCGTCGGTGGTCGGGACCGGGGCCGGCGCGGCGGAGCTGCTGATGTCTGCGGAGGCGATGTGAGCGCCGGATGGCTGGAGACGTATCTGGAGACGCACCTGAACGAACTCGCGGGCGGGCTGGACTCGTTGCGTTACGGCACCGGTCTGCTGCAGTCCTGGGGGCAGGTGCTGGCGGCCGACCTGATGGCCGGTGGCCGACTCCTGGTGGCGGGTAACGGCGGCAGCGCGGCCGAGGCCCAGCACCTCACCGCCGAACTGGTCGGGCGCTTCGAGACCGAGCGCCGACCGCTCTCGGCGATTTGCCTCAGTTCTGAAACATCCAGCCTGACAGCCATTCTCAATGACTACGGAATGGATGAGGTGTTCGCTCGGCAGGTTCAGGCGCACGGTCGGCCTGGCGACGTGCTGATGTTGCTGTCGACCAGTGGGCGCAGTCGGAACCTGCTGGCCGCGGCCCGGCGTGGACGGGAGCACGGGCTACAGGTCTGGGCGATGACTGGTCCGAGGCCGAATCCGCTGGCAGACCTGGCGGACCAGGCGTTCTGTGTGCAGGCCCCCTCGACCTCGACCGTGCAGGAGGTGCACCTGATCGCGGTACATGCGCTCTGCGCCACGGTAGATGCGCACCTGTCCCGCGAGTCGGATCCGCTGGTGGCCGGGGTGCCGTCGTGACCCGGCGGATCGTCGTGATCGGCGATGTGGTGCTGGACCGGGACCTGCTGGGCCGGACCGAGCGGATCGCCCCGGACGCGCCGGTACCGGTGCTCGATGTCGAGCAGTTGCGAGAGAGCCCGGGCGGCGCTGGGCTGACCGCCCTGTTGTGTGCCGCGGCCGACGTCGACGTGGTGCTGGTCGCCCCGATCGGCACGGATCCGGCGGGAGCCCGGCTGAAGGCGCAATTGCAGACCCGAATCGACGTGCTGCCGCTTCCGCACGACGGTGCCACCCGCTCGAAGACCCGGATCCGCAGCAGCGGCCAATCACTGCTGCGATTGGATGAAGGTGGTCCCGGGACGCCGATCGAGCCGCCACTGGAGCAGGTGCGTCAGGCGCTGGCCGCCGCCGACGTCGTCCTGGTCTCTGATTACGGTGCCGGGACGACGTCCGACCCGGGATTGCGGGCCTTGCTGACCGAATCCGCAGCGGCGATCCCGGTGATCTGGGACCCGCACCCCAGGGGCGCCGCGCCGGTCGCCGGAACCACGCTGGTGACGCCGAATCTCGCCGAAGCCCGAGCCCGGACTGGCCGCAGTGGCGCGCGGGCCCGGCCGCCCGATGTCCTCGCGCTGGATCTGCAGGAGTTGTGGGGCAGTCGCGCGGTGTGCGTCACCGCTGGATCGGCGGGCGCCTACCTGGCGATGTCCGGTAGCGAAGCCCTGTACGTTCCGGCTCCGCTGATCAGCACGGGTGATCCATGCGGTGCGGGGGATCGGTTCGTGGCCTCCGTGGCGCAGGCCTTGGTCCGTGGGTCGGTGTTGTCAGAAGCCGTGGTCACTGCGGTAGCGCAGGCGTCGACCTGGGTGGCGAACGGCGGTGCCGGTGCTTACCGCGACCGTAAATCGGATCGGGGACCGGTCGTCTCTGCTGGTCCTGGGCCCGACCGAGCGTCACCGAAGGACGGCGAGAGCGGGGCGCTGGAGAGGTTCATGGCGGGGGTCCGAGCGCGCGGCGGACAGGTGGTCGCGACCGGTGGCTGCTTCGACATCCTGCATGTCGGGCACATCGCCTGCCTGGAGGCGGCGCGCCGGGCCGGTGATGCCCTGATCGTGTTGCTGAACTCCGATGAGTCGGTCAGCCGATTGAAAGGTGCTGGGCGACCTGTGGTTCCGGCCGCCGAACGGGCGAGGGTATTGCGCGCCCTGCAGAGCGTCGATGCCGTCGTGATCTTCGATGAGGATGATCCGCGCGCGATGCTCGCCCGCTTGCGACCGGATGTCTGGGCCAAGGGCGGCGATTACGGGGGGACCAAGCTGCCCGAGGCCGACCTGGTCCGCAGTTGGGGTGGGCGGGTTCTGCTGTTGCCCTACGTCGATGGCCGTTCCAGCACCTCGATTCTCGAACGCTCTCGCATTCCCACCCCGCGCTCGCTGTGATTCTCGAACCCAGCCCAGCAACCTTCAGGAGAGGCCATGACGATCAATGCCGCGACGTCCACCGGTTCCGGTGGGCCGAGACCCCCGCGATCGGTCGGAATCGTCTATGTCAGCGGAGGGTCCAGCGGACTCGGTGCCGCCGTCGTCGAGGCGGTGCGCCGGCGCGGCGGTGTCCCGGTCGTGATCGACCGGGTCGCGCCCAAGGACGACGTGGAGTTCGCCCTGGCCGACCTGGCGAACACGGCCGAGGCGGCCGAGGCCGTCCGCGACCTGGTGCACCGGGTAGGTCCGCCGAGCGCTTTGGTCACCGCCGCCGGAACCGATGCCTGCGGGCCCCTGGCGCAGGTCGATGCCAAGGTCTGGGAAAGAGTCGTCCAGGTGAACCTGTTCGGCACGGTAGCGCTGGTCCGGGCCTGCCTGCCGTATCTGCAGGAGGTTCACGGCAGCGTCGTGACGGTGGCTTCCACGCTGGGAATCAAGGCAGTGAGCGATGCCACCGCGTACTGCGCCTCGAAGTTCGCGGTGGTCGGCTTCACCCGGTCGCTGGCCGCCGAACTGGCCGGACAGGTCGCGGTCACGCTGCTGATCCCGGGCGGGATGCAGACCGCGTTCTTCGACGGGCGCAGCGAGCAGTACCGACCCGGACCGGATGCGATCCTCAACGATCCGGCGGACACCGCTGAGGCCGTGCTTACCGTGCTCACCCAGCCGATCGGCTCGGAGATCCGTGAACTGGTGGTGGCGGCGTCCACCGAACCGTCCTGGCCGTGAGTCGAGCCGACGGCCCGCAGCCGCGCGGCGCCGCCGCCCGCAGCGTGCTGGTGCTTCGATCGTTGGGCCTCGGTGACGGGCTGACCGCCGTCCCCGCGTTGCGAGGACTGCGGCGCGCCTACCCCGGGCACCGGCTGGTCATCGTCTCCCCGGCCGAAGTGGGCGCACTGCTACAGCGTTTCGGCGTGGTCGACGATGTCGTGGTCAGTCATGGGCTCCAACCGTTGCCGCCGAGTTCGATGATGCGGGCCGGGCAGATCGCGGTGAACCTGCACGGTTCGGGGCCGCAGAGCCACCGCCTGCTGCAGGCGACCGATCCGGCCGAGCTGATCGCCTTCGCCAGCGATGCGGCCGGGCATCGCGCCGGCCCGGTCTGGTCGGTCGAGGAACATGAGGTGGACCGGTGGTGCCGGTTGGTGCGTTGGGCCGGCGGTGCTTGCGGGCGGGAGGATCTGCGGCTGCTTCCGGGCCGGGCCGGCAGGTCTGGGCTCGTGGTCGTCCACCCCGGAGCGGCCTCCACCGCGCGGCGGTGGCCGGCTCAGCGCTGGGCGGACGTGGTGGCCGAGGTGGCCGGTAGCGGGTGGTCGGTACTGGTCACCGGCGGCCCTGCGGAGCGGGAACTCTGCGCCCGGGTGGCTCGCGGGTCGCCCGGCGCGGTGAACCTGGGGGGCGCCCTGTCGCTGCAGCAGTTGGCCGAGGTGGTGGCCGAGGCGGATCTCGTGGTGTGCGGAGACACCGGGGTGGCGCACCTGGCGACTGCCTTCAGCACGCCGTCCGTCCTGCTCTTCGGGCCCACCCCGCCGCAGCTGTGGGGGCCGGCCATCGACCGGCATCTGCACCCGGTGATCTGGCACGGAGATGGTGCCCAGCGCGGTGATCCGCATGCGGACCAGGTGGACGCCAATCTGCAGAAGATCGGGGTCGCCGATGTGATGGATCTCCTCGAGCGGTCTCTGGCGAACGTTGCGGAACGCACCGCGCAGCCGAGTGCCAACCCCGCTGGTTGATCAGGCGGGGTCCGGAAGGCCGACGGCAAGGTGTCCGAAGTCCTCGTCCATCAGTTCCGTGAGGGAGTGGGCCTGACCACCCTCGTGCCAGCGAAAGACCGCATGGCGGAAGGCGGCAACGCTGACGGCGGCAACCAGGCCGGGGTATCCGTCGGTCGATGAGTCCAGGCCGGTCCGTTCGCCGACGGCAGCGGCCAGATCGCGTTGGACGGCCTCGCCGGCGGCGATCAGTTGCGGCTTCAGGGACGGCGTCTGATCGGCAATGCTGAGCAACCGGACGAGTTCTGCGGGATTTTCCTCGACGGCCTGAGCCTCGGCCAGCATCGCGCGCCGGACAGCGGCCATCGCGGACAGTTCGGGTGGTGCGTCGCGCAGCATCGTGGTCACCCGTTCTCCGGTGATGAATCCACCGCCGGTGACGGCGTCCTCCTTGTTCCGGAAGTAGTTGAAGAAGGTGCGGACCGAGACGTTGGCTGCGGCGCTGATCTCCTCGACCGTGACCTGAGTGAGGCCGCGCTCGGCCACCAGCCGGAGCGCCGCGTCGATCAGAGCCGTCCGGGTTACCCGCTTCTTGCGCTCGCGCAGGCTGTCGGCGTTCGCCGGGCGCTCGGTCGGTGGGGTCACTGCCACGCAAGCACGCTAGGTCGATCTTGCACGCTACGCAAACCTGTCCGATATGCACCTTTTCCAAATCGGCTGTTCAGCGTAACCTTGTGCAACACGGGCCCCGCTCGTGAATTGTCGCCTCAATGTGGAGGTGCGTGATGGACGGCATTGCTTCCAGTCCCACGTTCGTTGGCAACTTTGTGCTGTTTCTGGCAGTACGCCAACTGGTCGTCTATCTTGCCTGGTTATCGGCCGCCGCTTTCGCCGGCGCCGGCGCATGTTGGTGCTACGGGTACGGGGCGCAGGCGGCTTGGAGCAAGGCAGAGGCGGCGCGGCGCGCCTGGCGCGAGGCCCGCGGCATCGAGAGCCCGGCCGGGGATGACGTCGCTGTCGAAGCCAAGCGCGGCATCCAGGAAATCGAGCATTATCTCGAGGAGCACGCCGCCATCCTGCCCCGTGCAGAGGACGACGGTCGCGATTGACCCGGCTCGGCTATCCGGGCCGGTTCCACTCATCGGTCAGTAGGCCGTACAGGACGTCGTCGGCGAACCTGCCGGCCGTCCAATAGGCTTGGCGCTGAACGCCTTCCTCGGTAAACCCCACGGTGCGCGCGGTCTTGCGCATGGCCACGTTGTCGCTCGCGGTTTCGAGTTGTAACCGGTGCAGGCCGAGGATGGAAAAGCCGTATTCGCAGAGCACTTTGACTGCATCTGTGCCGAGCCCTCGACCCCGGGCGGTTGGCAGCAGGCTGATCCCGATGTGGGCGTTTCGGTTGTGGGTGTCGATTCTCCACAGTGAGGCCGATCCGGCGAGCTCTCCGGTAGCGACCTCGACCACTGAGAATTGCGCCAGATCGGCGTCGGTCTGCTGGATCGAGAACGGGCCGTTCTCGAGATCGGGCGAGATTGGCCGCCAGGGAGCGGCCATGGTGAGCACGTGGCTGGCGACGTCGTCATGCAACTGCGCGTGCAATACCGGGACGTCGGCGGTCAGTCTCGCTCGCAAGCAGACCAGTTGCCCTTGCAGCATTTTCACCCCTGTGAGCACCCAGATGAGGTTGCCGGATCAGTCGCCGGACTGGCCGGCGATGGGGCAGCCATGGCGGACAACCTTACTGCCGTCCGGCAGCCGCGTCGCCTGAGTAATCTCGATCGTTCCATTCGCGGATATCCATACCCATTCATGGATTTTACGAATAGATCAATAATTTCCGGAACAGGGATGGAATAGACCCGCCCGGCGGCGGAATGTTCCTATTGTTCGTGATGTGACCGACCTCAGTGCCGCCATCGCCGACTGTGTGCGAGGTGAGCGCTCCGCCCGGCATTGGACGCAGGCTCACCTGGGCAAGCTGGTCGGGATCTCCGGCACCACGGTCAGCGACATCGAGAACCATCGTCGGCTGATTGCGGTCGACGAGTTGCCCAAGCTGTGTGAAGCCCTCGACCTGAGCCTGGTCGAGTTGGTTCGGCGGGCCGATGGCGCCGATCTGCGGCGGATGAGAATCCCGCAATAGCGCCTCGCCAAACTCGTCAGGGTACCTGTCTTTTTTTCAGAAAGCACTACCGATGTGCGATCTTCTGCGTTCGGTGGTCTTGCTGCTAATGGTTCTAGTTCAGGGCATTTCGATATGTCACTCCAGGGCATTGACATCCGTCGCGCCGCCACGGCATGATCCGGACAGCTCAATAATTATCAGGTTTCCTGATGATCCCCCCTTCGGGCGGCGACAGAAGTGACCGGACCCGCAGCAGCGGCCGACCGTCTCAGAGATCAACACTGGAGTTGACCATGAGTAGCAAGACAATGATCGCCGTGGTGCTCGCCGGGGGCTTGGCCCTTGCCGGATGCGGCGGTTCGAGCGGCGGTGACAAGGCGTCTACGGACACCGGACCGATCAAGATCGGCATGGTCGCGCCGCTGACCGGTCCCTTCTCACCGCTTGGTGCCGGCGACAAGGCGGCCGCCGAGCAAGAGGTCAAGAAGATCAACGACGCCGGAGGGATCGGCGGCCGGAAGATCGAGCTCACCGTGAAGGACGACAAGTCCGAGGTGCCGCAGTCGGTCAGCCTGTACAACCAGTTCGCTGCCGACCGCACCTATAACGCGGTGCTCTCCTCGGCGAACGTCTCGGCGTCCACGGCGATCGGGCCGAGCGCGATCAGTACCAAGACGCCCACCCTGACGCTCGGCCCGGTGTCGGTCTTCGCGGACGGCAGCAACCCTTACGCCTTCACCATTCCGGCGACCCCGGCGGTCTACGCGAAGAAGATGGTCGAGTACTTCTCCGCGCAGGGGATGAAGACGCTTGCGGTCGCCTACAGCGGCAAGGATGTCTACGGGGCGACCGGCAACGAGGCGACGAAGGCTGCGGCCCAGGAGGCCGGGATCAAGATCGTGCTCGATGAGCCGGTAGACCCGGGAGCCACCGACTTCACCCCCATGATCACCAAGGTGAAGGCCGCGAAGGCGGACGCGTTCCTGCTCTGGCTCGCCGGCCCGGGCCCAGTGATCATCACAAAGCAGTTGCAGGGCACCGGAATCAAGCTCTACGGCACCGGAGCGAACGCCTCAAACCTCTATGTCCAGCCGGCCGGCAAGGCCGCTGAGGGCGTCGTGATGAGCAGCAGCATCGCCGTCCCGGGATCCGAGTTGCCGGCTGGTCCGTTGAAGACGCTGGTCGACGAATTCGCCGGGCCGTGGCAGGCGGCCAACCAGGGGGTCTATCCACCACAGTTCGCTTTCGACGGCGTCACCGGAATCCAGTTGCTCAAGGCGGCGATCGAGAAGGCCGGTTCCAGCGATCGGCAGGCCATCCGCGATGCCCTCGAGGGCCTCGACGTGCTGACCCCGACCGGGCGGTTCACCTACTCGAAGACCAACCACTCCGGGCTCACCGGTGACGCCGTAGCGGTCGTCACGGTGAAGGACGGAAAGCTCATGGCGACCGATTTCTCGCTGAAGCAGTTCGCCACCACCTTGCCCAAGTAGAACGGCGCCGGAGATGACCTCAACCCGGAACGACAGCTCCATCCAGGTCAGAGGGTCGGCACGCACCGGTAGCTCGGCTCAGGTCGACGGCCCATTGTTGCGACTCGATCACCTTTCTCGGGCGTTCGGAGGTGTGTTCGCCAACCGGGACGTCAGCATCGACGTCCCGCGTGGCGAGCTTCGCGGCATCATCGGCCCCAACGGCGCGGGCAAGTCCACGCTGTTCAACCTGATCAGTGGTCATCTCCGGCCCGGCGCAGGAACCGTGACGTTCAACGGTCGGCGGATCGACGGTCTGGCTCCGCATCGACGGGCCAGGCTCGGCGTCGCCATCGT
>DATINJ010000235.1:0-18332 GCA_035474375.1 Kineosporiaceae bacterium
ATTCGAGCGGCTCCGAGGGCGAAGAATGGCCAGATCGCGATCGTCGTAACCACGGCAAGCAGCTGGTTCGTTGGGCTCACGAACGTGACAGCCAGACCGGGAACCACAAAGACCAGCCAGAGAAGCGAAGAGGCAACGATAACGAATCTCAGCGCGAAGGATTCTGCTGCCCGGAAACGCTTCACCAGTCGCGTCACCCCGAACACGAACAGTCCGACACAGGCGAGGAATGCCACACCACGCAGGACCTCGTCCACCGTGATCTACTCCTCTGTCATGCCTTGAACGTTCAGCTTCCCCCATTTCGCGTTCGGGCGTGCCCGGGTTCGGCACCGTCAGGGGCATATCGACAGACCGGTGGACGGTGGGGTGAGCACGCTCAGGGCGTGATCGCAGGCCGAAACCGTGCCAGGGCAGCCGGTGGCAGCCCTCCCCCGGTGAGGCGTCCGACCGTCACCACAGCCGCCCTGACCCGCAATGCCGGTGAGTTAAGCGCTGGGGTGACTGGTGTGGCCGTCGTCTGCTGTCGCGATCTTTCCCCTTTCGACCCGTGATCATGCACTTGGGAGGCGCGTCAGCGCCGGCGTGCCCTGGCTTGACGAGCAAGCGTGCATGATCACGGCTGTTGGTCAGGGGTCCCGTGGTTGCTTAACTCACCGGCATTGCCCTGACCCGTCAGAGACTGATCGCGAGGGTCGTGGGTCAGGCCGGGGAGATCCGCACCTTTCCCCGGACGATGACGATCTTGTAGGCGACAGTTTTGTGGGTATAGGGGTTGCGGGCGTAGATCCGGGCGCCGTTCTTGACCTTGCTCGTGTGGGTGCGGATCTCACGGCCGTCGGTGTTGTCCTTCTTCACGATGGCGGCGGCGTAGTGGCGGATCCGAGCCGTGCTCACCTTCCGATGCTGCTTGCGGGCGCTCGCCTTGGCTTTCTTGACGATCCGGCCGGCCTGTGCCTTCAGAGTGGCCGGCAGGGTGGCCGCTTCGATAGCCGGGATCAGCTGGTCGATGCTGACGGACTCGGCCTCGCCCGGCGCCACGATGGTCTCGGCCCCATAAACCCACGTGCTGGTCAGGACGCCGCCGTCCTCACCTGCGCCTTCAGCCACGATGCGCCCGTCGAGCACGTCGATCGTGATCGTGGACGCCGGTTCCTTCGGTTTGGGCTTGGTCACCAGTGTGTAGCGCACGCCACCGCTGTCGCCGAACGAGGTCTTGTCGGCCGTGGCGATGGCCTTGACCGTGAGACCGTCGGTGCCGTAGGTGAAACCAGCGGAGTCGGCGTCGGCTTTCGGCGTCTTGGGGCTGGCCATGAACACGTAGGTGGCGTCGGACTTGCCGAGGTACTTCAGCGCCCGCTTGAGCGCGGCCTTGCCGAAGATGGATCCGATCATGTCGCCCTTGAGCCCGAACCAGCTGCCGACGCCCGCGATGGTCAGGGAGTCGAACGGGCCGCCGATCCCGTCGCCGGAAGCGACCATGTGCTGGTTGCCGGCCCGGTCGACGGTCGTGGTCAGCGTGAACGCATTGGCCGGGTCCTGGGTGATGGACATGACCGAGGTGAAGCCCTCGGCCAGGGCCGCGGTCTGCGAGGCCTTCACAAAGCCGGTGACCTCGGCTAGGGCGTCGGCGACGGGGTAGTCGGCGGCTTTCGCGGTGGAGCCAGTGCTGGCGGCGGGCGCCGAGGGGGCTGAGCCGGCGGCCTGGGCCGGGACGGCGTTGCCGGCGAGGAGGGCGGCCGCTAACAGGGACGTAGCCAGCGTGGTGCGATACATGAGCGCCTTTTCCTGACGTTCGCGGGTTCCGGGGCACCCAGGGCCCTGGACACGGATGGATGTCACACGACCTCCACGAGGACGTGCCCTTTCTGCGATCTGCCGTGCCTGTCCGTGCCCGGTCCCGCGTCCCCACGCTGGTTCCCGGCCGGTCAAGATACCCGCTGCTGGGCAGATATATGCAGGCGAAATGATGATTTGTTCGAAACGGTGATCTTGCGCATGTTTCGGTGAGCATCCCGCACTGTCAGTGACGGCCGATCCAGCGGGCAGAAGAGTCGGTCCGGTGAGCCGGCAAGGAGAAGATCAGGGCAGAATGTCCGCGTTCACCTTCTTGGCCGGATGTACCGGCTCGCCAGCGAGGTCCATGACCGCCCCGATCGTGTCCAGGTCCGGCTCGTGGATCGCATCGCGGTGAACGTACCCAGAAGACATCGCTTCTACGGATGGAGTGGGCGAATGACCAAGCGCATCTGCGTTTCCGGGGCCAGCAGCGGGATCGGTGCTCGGATCGCCGTGGACCTCGCCGCCGACGGCGGCGACCTCGTCCTGATCGCCCGGCGAAAGGACCAACTCGACGAAGTGGCGGCCCAAGCCCTGGCGGCCGGCGCGGCATCGACCACCGTCGTCGTCCTGGACCTCGCCACGCCCGACGATGTCCTGCCGACGCTGCGACCCCTGACCGAAACAGGTCCCTTCGATGTGGTCGTGGCCGCTGCCGGGGCCAACGCAGCCCTGGCCCCCTCCGCCCCCGCCGGCCTTGAGGGACTTGCCTGGGCCACCTGGCACTGGGAGGCAAACTTCCGAGCCAACGTGATGACGGCCGTCACCCTGCTGGAGGGCCTTCGCGAACTCGACGCGATCGCCGACCAGGCCAGCATCACCCTGCTGAGCTCGATCGCCGCCTACCGCGGATCGGGCAGCGGCTCTTACGGCGCAAGCAAGGCAGCGCTGCACCCTTACGCCTACGATCTGGCCGACGCCCTCGGGACGCGAGGCGTGCGGGTGAACGTGGTGGCGCCGGGATACATCGCCGAAACCGGCTTCTTCAACGGTCAGTTGTCCTCGCAACGCCACGAAACCCTCATCAGTCAGACCCTGATCGGCCGTGCCGGCACCCCCGAAGACGTCTCCGGCACCGTCCAGTGGCTCTCCTCCCCCCAGGCCCGCCATGTCACCGGCCAGATCATTCAGATCAACGGCGGCGCCTCACTGGGACGCTGAAGTACGGGATTAGTCTGCTGACCAACGCCATCTGTGCGCATCACGGCGGCGTCGACCAGAGCGGTAGGCAGCTCCGTAGCTAGCCTGGTTGCGCCGCTGCGAATAGCTTTGACGAAGCTGTTGACCACATCCACCGGGGAGCCGCGAGCAGGTGAGTACCGACCGCGAGACGGCGATGGTGAACCGCTGGTCCGCGTCGTCCCTGGTGCTCTGCAGCCAGCTCGCGCTCGCGGTCGGGCTGACCGTCTGCGTCCCGCTGATGCCGCATTTCCTGTTCAGCAGCACGATGGGCGGAGTCAGCAACTTCGGCGTTCACGCGCGGACATTGGCGCCGTACACGGCCGGGATCGTGATCTCCGCGTGGCTACTGCTGAAGGTGTCGGTTCAGCTCACGCTGACCGGCGAGGACCGGGCGCTGGCGATGCTGTGCCGGATCACGGCAGCGCTCTTCCTGCTCAACCTGATCTCCACCTATCCCTATCAGGTTGCTCCGACCTGGCGGCTGCTGCACAACCTGTGCGCGATTCTGCTGGCGGTCGGGGAGCTGGTCGGTGCCGTCACCCTTGCCTGGCTGTTGCGGGACCGGTCCGGGTACACCGTGATGGCGATCGCGATCGGCGCCTTTGTCGTGATGGCGCTGACCCAGTTAGGCGTGCTGCACGTGCTGTTCGTGGCCGAGGTCACGACCGGCGTTGCGTTCGGTGTCCTGCTGGTGCGGGCGGCCAGGCAGGCTTCCAGAAAGCCTTGCCACTGGGTGGGCGACGGACCACCACCGAGCGCCGGTCCGAGGGATGCTGGAGCCCATCCGATGCAGCACCACGCTTTACGATCGGGAGATGGTGCACAGTGAGCGAGCCAACGACGGACGCACCCGGGCCGGATGACGAGACATCCGGCGTGCCGAACCCCAAGACGGGCGTGGGGATCGGCGCCGGCGAAGCATCCACCTTCGAGCCGGAAGAAGACGAACAGACCTAGATCAGCCGGGCCGAGCAGCTCCCAGCGTTCGGCTGCCGTGCCTCCTGGAATTCGTCCTCTGGCCCTCCGGTGCGGGACAACGCTGTACCTCAATACCTTCCTAAGTCTGTTCTGAGGGCTTGTGTCGGACCCGTCCGGTTAGACACGGTAGGACAGTGACCGCACTCGTTGGCTCCACCAGGGACGACCTTGCGGACGACTGGCTGACCACCGCAGCGCTCCACAAGAGACAAAGCCATGATCCTGCCAAGCCCTTTCCGAAGCGTTCGGAACTGCGCCGGGCCGAGGCCCGGGCCGCAAACCGTCGCGGCGCGAATCGTCGACCACCGGGCGGCCGACCGCCCGGTGAGGCAACCGGTAGGCACAGCCCGCCGCAGCTCACGGCGTCCGGTCACGGGGCCGAGCCCGGTCGTCGGTGCCGGGCTGCGCCGTGGGTGCCGATCGCGGTCGCGCCCACCGCTTCCGCCCTACCGATCCGGCAGACCTCGACCCAGACCCGCCCGGCCGGGATCGACGTGCCGGTCCCGGCCCCTTCCTCGCCGGATGCGTTCTATCCGGCGGCACCGGCCGGTGCACCGCTCCCCCTGGCCGTCCCGGTCTTCGAGTTCGACGACGCGCACAGCCAGCCAATAGCCCCAGCCGAACCGGCAGCCCCAGTCACGGCCTCGTTAAACCCGGCAGAGTGGAGCCTGGAGATCGAGGCGGGTCCGGCCAGTGGACGTCGTCGCGGCGCCGACGACACCGCCCCGGACAGCCGCCGTCCACCGTCGGCGCCGACCGTTCCGCTGCCGGCCCGGCTGTTCGGCCGTGGCAAGGCCAGCGCCGCCCGGCTCCTGGTCCTCGCCCTGGTCGTCGGGGCCGAAGGGGTGGCGGTCACATCAATGGCCGGGCGAGCCCGGACCGCCCCGGTCGACCCGAGGACGGCCGGTATCACCGGCGCAGACCAGCTGGCCGAGTTGTCCCCGAACCCTGTGCCAGCCGCAGTGGCGCTGCAAGAAGCGGCCGAAGGGCAGCGTTCGGCAACCGATGCGACGAAGGAGACACTCCCGGCTGCGCACGACGAGTCATCCAAGGCCAAGGTCACCGCGGCGCTGCAGCAGGCGAAGGCCGCAGCGGATCGCGTCAAGAGCGAACAGGCGAAGGCCGCAGCGGAGCGGGCGAAGGCAGCCAAGCAGGCGAGGGCAATCAAGCGGGCGAAGGCAATCAAGCGATTGAAGGCGCTCCGCCAGACAAAGGCAACGGAGCCGAAGAAGACAACACCGCAGGCCAAGGCACCCAAGCGAAGCAAGACTGCGGCCGACCGCCGGGCCCAGACGATACGGAACGCCCGGAAAGATCCCCGCTCGGTGGGCCGGACCATGGCTGCAGAACGAGGCTGGGGCGCCAGCCAGTTCAACTGCCTGAACCAGCTCTGGAACCGTGAGAGTCAGTGGAACTATCGGGCGTCCAACCCCTCCTCCGGCGCCTACGGGATCCCGCAGGCGTTGCCCGGCGGGAAGATGATCTCAGCGGGCTCGGATTGGCGGACCAATCCGGTGACCCAGATCAAGTGGGGTCTGAGCTACATTGCCGACCGCTACGGGACACCCTGCGGCGCGTGGGAACACAGCGAGTCCGTCGGCTGGTACTGACGCTCGCCGGGGCATCGACACTGCCACCTACCCCGGCGATCGCCTCTCGGGTGGCCACCGCGTTCCGACCGTGAAGCGGATGGTCCGCGATAGAAGTTGGGCGGCAGATCCAGGTCTTACGCCGCTCAGCCGATGCGCTCGGTCAGCGAGACGATGATCCCTTCCGGCCCCCGGAGGTAGGCCATCCGCCACAAACCCTCGTACTCGCCGATGCCACCGACCAATCCGTAGCCCTCGCTCGCTGCCCAATCGACAACGGCTTTCACGTCGTTGACCTCGAAGGACACGTTGCGCAATCCCAACTCGTTGGCCATGGCTGCGGGCGAGCCCGGCACGGAGTCGGGCCGCACGAACCTGGCGAGCTCCAGACGGGCGCCATCGTCGGGCGACTTCAGCATGACGATCTCGGTGCGGGAGTCGGGAATGCCGCAGACCGTATCCAAGAACTCGCCTTCGACGAACGTCCTGCCCTCGACCTCCAGGCCGAGCGCCACGAAGAAGGTGGTCACGACATCGAGATCTGCGACCGTGATGCCGACGTGGTCGAAACGTCGTACATACGACATGGACCGTGCTCCCCTCGTATCGATCATGTGTCTGCCACGGTAGGCATTCTCAGCCCCCTGGCCAACCGAGGAGACCGGTCGCCACCGTGTGGATTTTCACACCTCGGCACGACCGAACACTGCCGGCGGCTGCGTCTAGGCGGCGCCGAAGATGGTGTCGATCGCCTTGGTGATCTCGTCCAGGCTTCCGACGTTGAACCAGCCGGACTTGTCGATCCCGACCTCGCGTTCACGCATCTCGTAAATCGCTCCGCGGTCGCCCGGGGCCAGTGGGGTGAACCCACGCGAGGTCTCGATCACGCTACCGACATTCTGGCCACCGAGAACGAAGGTGTGCTGCGTCGCGGCCGGGGTCAGATCGGTGTAGGCGTGGGCCGCCCGGGTGATCCAGGTGGCGAGCAACGCCCCGTTCGCACCGAGGACCGTGGTCTTGATCAGGAGCAGCGCCGCCGGATTCGGGACGATCCCGAGAGAGGGATCGGCGGCCTGATGTTTCGCGGTCATCATGCCCAGCATCGCGGCATCGATGGGCAGCCCGGTGAACGCCTGGTCGGTTCGCAGAGCGGCCGGATCGGCGCTGTTGAAGAGCAGGAGGGCGTCGGCCGCGCTGGTCCGGACGATTTCGTTTTCCAGCGCGGCCATCTCGGGGGCATCGAGATCGGCCTGGGCGATGGCCTTGACGTACTCGTCTCGCCGCGACTTCGGGAAGAAGCGCTGGATGTTCTTCGCCTCGCCCTGGCCGACGAGAGCCGCGTAGCGTTCCATCGTGGTCGCGAGCGCATCGTTCAGCACCATCAGTTTGATGATCCCGACCTGGGCCTGCGACAGCCGATCGCCGCCGCCGCCGGTGAGCGGGATCGCCAGCGAGGCGCCGCGCAGGCCCGTCAGCAGGCGTTCCGCGGTGGAGAAACTCGTGGTTCCGGCGATGTCGGCGTTGATCAGGGCCTGGCTGGCGGTGCCGCTGATCCGGGGCAGATCCTCACCCACGGCGACCTTGGTGCCGGTGAGGTACTTCGAGACATTCAGCTTGTTGATCCGCCGGATCGTGTCCTCGCTCGTGTACATCAAGGTGATCTGTGCCTTACCGCGATTCGGGCCGGGGGCGTAGATGAACGCCTCCGGCGCGGCATTCGTGTCGACCACGTTGCCAGGCGCGATCGCCACTTCGTCGGCATGCCCGGTTTTCAGCGAATTCACCGAATCGGCCAGTTGTTTGCGGGCGTCGAACATGACCCCCAGGTCGGCTTTGAGATTCCGTTTCATGGTGTCGGCCGGGACGTCGACGTGGTGGCGTTCGATGATCCATTCGGGGCTTTCCACGTCATTGGTCAGCTTGACGTTGGGTGAGGCCGTCGCGACGTCCAGGTCTTCGTTGGTCGGGGCGCCCAGGGTCGCATTGCCGACGTTGAAACCCCGGCCGGCTCCGATCCGGAATCCGGTCATCTGTTGCGCTCCCACCGAAAATGTCCGGTCGGCAGCAACATTCGCGGCGAACGGTCGGTCGTGATAGGCCCAGAGCATCGAGGCGCCCTCGGTGAACTCGACGCCGCCCTTCACCCGGCGGATGACCGATCCAGCTGTGGCTGAAGGAGCGGTCTTCGGTGTGTCAGCCGGAGCTGGGACACTGGCGCGGTCGAGCGCCGACGCTGCCAGTTGGTCCGCGTGCCGTTCGGCCGGGTCGTCGGCGCGCCCGACCGTGTGAGCACCGGTGGCCGATCCGCTTCCGCCCTGAACCACGTGGGCGAGTTCATGAGCGAGCAACTGCCGGCCCTGCGGGCTGTTGGGCTGATACGTGCCTTGACCGAAGTAGAGGTCCGATCCGACGGTGAACGCGGTCGCCTCCACCTGCGCGCAGAGGTGATCGGCCTCCGGCCCGGTATGAATTCGGACGGCGGACAGGTCGCGCTCGAACCCGGCGCCGAACGATGCCGCATCCCGGTCGGCCAGCGGTCGGCCGGTTCCCCGGGACCGGCGCAGCACGCTGTCCAACTCCGAGGAGAGCGTGGCTCCGCCCAGTAGATCGGAATCGTCGACAGCGCGGCGGCGCACTGCGGCCGGGCTGGTCGCCGGTTCCCCGGGCGGAGCCAAAATCGTCGGGACGGGCCAAGAGGGTGACGTCGCCGGCCGACCAGCAGCCGGGTCGGTCCGATCCCGCGAGGCGGCAAGCTGATCCCGGGCGGTGACCTGCGCATCTCTTGGAGCACGTCTCTGCCGGAAGGTGTGTTCTGGCCCCACGGTGATCACCGCCGTTTCCGTCGCTTGCGACACGCCGGGGCAGATCGCTGACCATGTCTCGACGTCGTCCTGCGAGTCGTCATCGACCTCGACTGAGCCGGACTTGATCTTCGGCCGCCATCTCGACGGTGTGCGGACCGGACGGTGTGTGCTTTGGGACGAACACGCCGGAAGATCACGAAGTGACGCTGGAGTGCTAGATGTTCCGCCACGCGTCACAACAACCCCAGCGCGTCCTGTGGGTCGGTATCGAGGGTAAGGATCTCGAGTACTGAGGCCAGCTGACGTTCCTCGTATCGGAAATGGGATTCCATGATCGCAGCGATGCCTTCGAGATGTCGGTCCAACTCGGCCGGTGTCGCGGAGCGGCCAACCGCGTTCTGCAGCTCCGCGAGTAGGTACGCGATCATCGAGTGGTCCTGCTCCAAGTTGCGCAGGGTCTCGCGAAGTTGCGGGTACTGTCTGGCGATCGCTGGGAACAGCTCACGATCTTCGCCTTCGTGATGCCCGGCAAGGGCAGCGCAGAACCCGCGGCAATACACCAGGAGCTCGCGGGTTTTCGGGCCTGCTGCTGACCCTTCGTCGACCGCTGCCCGGGTGATGCTCAGGGCCTCGCGCAACCGTTCGTGGACGGCGCGTAACTCGCGACTCCAGGCCACCAGCCTGGTCTTTTCGCCCTCAGCCACAGCCGGAGGACGAAGGGAACGACGTCATCATCGTCATGCTCCATAAATCCGGCGCCTCCATGCCTGACAAGGTCTGTCACCGGCACGCGACGATGCGCCAACCCTACCCGGCCGGTGCTAGAGGTGCGCGAATTGGCAAGACCGAGCACCGTAGCGACGTCCGGCAAGACCCTCCCCTGCAGACCTGCCCCACCGCCGCTTCTTGGGCCGTAGTGTCCGGAGATGGCGGACGAGCGGATCGTGAAGTTGATGAGCGACTACAGCGCCGGCTGGCCGCTGTGGTCCGCCGATGAAGGGCTGCTCGCGCCGGATGCCCTCGCGTTGTCCGCCTCGCTCACCGCTGACTTGCTCGCCTGGCAAGATCTTTTCGAGGACGAGTTCCATTGGGACCACGGCTGGCGCACCCCGGAGGCCGAGGCTCGCTACGCGCGGACCGCCCCCGAACTCCTACACCACCTGCGTCGAGAACTCGGACCTGACGTGCATGTCACCTTGAACGCTTGGCCAGTGACTGATCCTAAACTCATCGCCTGGCTCAAGCACCGCCATTAGCGCAAGAACTCCAGCCGGCCCAGGCCCGCACGAGTCGGGGCGGCGTGGGAGCGGTCCGGGGCCACAGGCGCAACCGGTAGTGCTGCTGCGAGTCCGGCATGGTCGGTTCGTCGTCGAACCAGGCCGAGACAAGCAGCCGGTACGAACCAATGGGCACCTCCTCGACCAGATCGGAGGGCTGGGTGGCCGTTCCGACGCCGAGCCGCCCGGAAGGCATCAGCAGGTCGAGTTCGACTTCGTGGTGCCACTCGCCAGCCTCGGCGGCCCGGGCGCTCCAGACCTCGACCGCGACGGGGGTCTCGTACGTGTCGGCAGCCGGTGACAGCACGACGAGCACGTTCCGGGCGGTGGCGGCGCGCAGCGGCGAGTCCAGGGCCGCGTGCAGCGCCTTCTGCTCGGCGGCGGGGTCGTCGAGCTGCTCGTCGGCGACCACGAAGTAGCCGTACTCGACGGCCAGGGTGATCGTCTCCTCGACGAGGAGGGTGGGGTCGGGTCGCGTCGTCATGGCCCCTTTCCGATGGGCTGCTTCCGCGTCGGATCCGATGATGGACGGCGAGGGCGCGCCGCCGGCTCGACGACGCGCCCCCATCCTGACATCCGGCCTACGGTCGGTGGATCTGCACCGAACCGGACGTGAGGTCGTTCGAGCCCGACCGGTCGATGTCGTAGCTGCTCGACTCACGGGCGGTGTCAAGCATGGCCGTCGGTTGCGTGCCCGTCGGCGGGTTGGCGGTGATGTCCGGATCCCACAGGACCACCCGGGACCGGTCTCGGGCGGCGTCCCACCCGTAGAGCAGGAAGGCCCGGGTCGTACCGTCCTTCAGGACGCCCTTGCCGCGCATCGCGACCTTGTTGTCGGGCGTCACTACCAGCCAGTCGACCTGGGTGTCACCGACCGACTCGAACTGCAGGCCGGTGCCTTCCAGCGATGTGCTCGCCCGGCCCTTGGGCCGGGTGTCGGCGGGCGCGTAGTACTCGGCCGTGCCGTGGAACTTGTTGGTCCCGCCGCTCGGACCCGACACCGGGTTCTGGTACGACTCGTTGGGAACGGTCGCCCCGCCGTCAACGTTGGCCGAACCGGCCTTCGGGTCGTACACGACGATCATGCGACTGAACGAGGACTCTCCCCCGTCGTCGTCGACGACCGTCCCGCTGATCGTGTACATGCCGGCCTGCGCGAACGCGTGCGGACGCCCACACACGTGGTCCTGGGCGGGGAACATCAACGGAACCGACGCGTCGTCCCACACGATGGTGCACTGGTGGGTGTCGTTGGGACTGTCAGTGAAGTTGACCTTGAAGTCGACCGGGGTGCCGACGCGGTAGAGGCTCCACTCCGGCGGTTCGATCAAGGTGATCACCGGGGGCAGGTTGACGAAGGTGATGGTTGCCGAGTCGGACTGCAACTCCTCCTCGATGCCGTTGTCGATGTTCAGCGTGACGGTGAACGTGCCGTCGTCGGTGCACTGGAAGAACGTCTGCGGGTCGTTGCGGTTCTCGAAGGTGCACGTGGTGCCCTCGTCGGCGTCGACGATCGCGTAGGTCCAGTAGACATCCTCGTCGTCACCGCTCTCGGCCCGGCCGTTCAGGAAGATCGGCTGGTTCTCCTGCCCGCTCTTGTCCGGTCCGGCGTCGAGGTTGGAGTCGTTCGGGTCCGGTTCGTTCTCGAACGGCTCGTCGGTGATGTTCACCCAGAACTCGTCCAGGTCACCCCGCAGGATGCGGTCCGAGTTGAAGTAGGCCCCCAGCGAGGCTCCCGCCGAACGGTTCTGGCTGGCGTTGACCGCCTTCACGGAGAAGTCCCAGACTTGGCTGGCCGCCCCCTCTTTGACGGCGCGGAAGGGGTACTCGTCGCAGTCCTCCTTCTCAGCGCCGGTGCCGGTCGTCCGGGGACGCAACTCCACCGGCAGGCCCAGGCCAATGTACTTGTCCCGCACCGGGCCACGGTCGTAGCAGGCCGCGTTCTTGTGGTCGGTGTTGGCCTTGAGCTGGGGATCACCGGGTTTGAGGCGGTGCAGCCCTTTGTCGCTGTCGTCCCCCGTGTACTTGCCCGGGATCTTCTTCAGCTCGTTGGGCTTGCGCGGGTAAGTGGAGTCCGGGTCGTCCAGGGCCTGCTTGATATGGGCGGCGATCCCCGCGTGCCGCTTCGACTTCGTCGAGTACACCAGGCGCGGGATCACGTCGTCGAAGACGCAGGCGTCGCCCTGGCCCTTGATGTAGGTCGCGGAGTCGCAGCGGATCGTCCGGCTCGGGCTGAACGTCGGGGACATCTGCTGGTAGAAGTCGCCCGGCCAGCCGCCGGCCGTCACCCGCCACTCGTGCCGCCAGACGAGTTCGGGGCCCACACTCGGGTCGCTCGCCGAGGGCTTGTTCGAGCGCAGGTCGAACATGAGCCAGTCGTCCTCGGCATCTTTCCACTGGCGGAGCGTGCGACTGGTATCACCCAGCTCCGACGGCGTGCAGGTGATGTCGACCACCTGGCCGAGGTAGCAGCCGACGCCGATGTCGGCGGTGGAGTCGTCGACCCGGTTGATCGCCGACTCCAACCCCGGGTTGAGCTGGGCGGCCGGGTCGACCACGAAGTGTTCCCCGGTGACCCGGACGAAGATGCGGGTGGTGCGGGCCCCTTTGTCGCCGTAGCCGACGACGTCATACGTGAGGGTCGCGCGCCCCAGATAGAACGGCGCCCCGTCGTACTCGACGATGAAGTCCATCGGCAGCTCGGCCTCGCTGCGGCAGTAAACGAACCGGTTGTACACCCGGCCCAGGTCTGCCTTAGCAGCGTCGCTGCCCAGGCAACCGTCGACGTCACCCGCCAGCGGACTGGCCGGCAGGGTGCTCAAGGCCGCCGCCAGCGTCTTGCTGTCGGCCTTTTCACCGGGCTCTGCCTTGGCCTGCCGCTTGGCCTCGGCCTTGGTGTCGGCCGCGACCGTCGCCTCCAGCTCGCCGTCGGCCCGGGTATCCAGGAACTGCTCGTGCTCCTGGGCGCGCTGTCGGGACCGCTGCCTCAACTCGGCCTGGGTGAACGGCCCGCCCTCGGCGTCGGCGGCCTTGGTCGTCACGACCGGATTCGGTGGTGGTGTGCTCGGCGCCGCCTGTGCGACGCCGGGGGCCAACAGCAGCCCGGACGCCGTCGTGGCTGCTGCGACCGCAGCCAGCATTCTTTTTCGCATGTCTCCCCTTTTGGCCGCTCGCGTGCGGCGAGCGGCAGGTCTGGGAGGGCAGGACTGCGCCAGCAGATCCCCACGTGCAGCGGCGGTGTGACACCGCCGCAGGCCCCCCTCGTACGCTCAACCGATTCATGTCGGTCATGGGCGCCCAGCCATCCGTTACGGCGCCCGCCTCAACGTCATTCCCTCTCCCCGATGAGGCAACAAAGGATTTACCAGTCAGCCGATTCGGAGGGCAACGACTCGGGTGACGTCGTCCCGGCGGGATGCCGCCACGGACGGCACCGTTGACCTTTTGGATCTCGCCTGCCAGATCGGGAAAGGGGCCCGGCGACGGCTATCACGGCTCAGACCTGCGCAGGTCAGCGGCATTTCAACGGCGGAAGGTCGATGGGCGTAGATCAGCGGTGGCGGTGTGACTGCCGCCCTCGCCAGACGATCCGCTGGACCGGTCCGGGTGCTGAAAATATTTCAGCACCCCGCTGGGCACGGGCTGTCCCAGCGGCGCGCCAGAGCCACCTGGCTTGATCAGCAGCTTTAGCCGACCCGTAATGTGCGGGACATGGCGGCATCGCCTCGTGCAGGCTAGACGCCGTGGACGTCGCCTATGCCTGTGTGTGCTGCGGATATCTCACGCTGTCGCAGCCACCGGGATCTCATGAAATCTGCCCCTTGTGCGGGTGGAGGACGACGTGGCAGCGCCGGATTGGGACAGCCTGGTGGGAGGACGGCGGATCCGTCGTCCCACAATTTGACGAGCAGGACAATGTGCCAGCCGCAGCGTTCATCGATGCGGTGCGTGCTGTCGCCGCTATAGCGCCGCCGGCGGATCCGGACAACCTCTCCGGCATGGCAATCGACTTCGACCATTATCTGTGGCGGTGCCCGTCGATCAAAGACGTGACAGTGACCAGCAGTTCGGATCCGGCCCGACAGCTGACGGCGCGCTGCCTCGCCGAACGGGCCGCTTCACCGCACCGAGTGGCAGCCGAAATCAAGGAAGCGTGGCTGCGGGATCTTCGCTACTCGTACTGGGAAGCTCACCTGCTGAGAGTCAACCCGGCTTCGGTCGAACTCGACGTGGCAACAAGGATTGGAGAGGACGGCTACTTCATCACCGGCACGATCATCGTCACGTGGTCTGACTCAGCCGATCCCTCGAAGGATCACGAGTCCGACGTCCATCATTCGCACGATCATCTCGAGTCGTTGATCGGATGCGCTCAACCCGGCACGACCGAGCGTGCCGCAGGCGCCATCCGACAAGATTGTCTTGGTCGATCACGCACTCAACGGCAGATGAGTACGTGCTGGGAGACAGCCTTTCCCTCTCATCGGTAAAGCCCAGCGTCCCTGGACGTAGGTAGGTTGGCCTATCTGCAAATCGTCGAACTGGTATATTTGGTTCGTCGAGCGAAGCGGGCGGATATGGCCGAACCCATGGTTTCTCTGGCTACGGCGGTGGCCTCGAAGGCTGTTACGACAGCGTTGGAGCCGTTCATCCGTCAACTGCTTGACATTCAGGAAACGCAAAGTCAGTCGCTGGCGCGTCTGGAGGACGATGTTCGTGCTCTGATGAACGCGCCGTGGCGGGAATCGAAGCTTCACTTGAAAGCGGCCGAGTCGGCCGGGTCCAGTGACCCAGTCCGCCGGGATGCGGAACTCGCCAAGGCGAAAGACGCCCTGCTCCGGGCCTACAGCGCGCATTCGCGGCCATCCGTTGTCCGCGCGCTCATCGCCGGAGACACCGCGACCCTTGAGGCGATGTTGGGTCGACCCGGGGATGCCAGGTCGTGGGCCGCCACGGCCCATGCCGACATCGTCTCGTATATGCGAGATGAGGCCGCCCGAGTGCAGTCCGCCATTAACCATAGGCCGTCGTGGCCGGTGCGCTTGCGCCAGGTGATCGACTTATCATTCTGGGACGAAGTGCTTGGGAGCTTTCAGAACGAACCCGAGCCAGCATCGCGTGCTGAGGGGAGTTCAATCACTGCTCGAATTGCCCAAAATACCAACTTGAAACGGGCTTTGCTCGAGATGGGGCCAGACGCACCTCCGGGTTGGAGGCATTTCCCGCGTTCAGACTTGCCGGAGTACACGCAGTGGGAACGTACCGGTGTCGATGTCGGCGGCGTTCTCTTCAGCCCGACGGGCCTTCCGCTCGTCGGCGCAGTAATCGAGCTGCACCGGGCGGCAGCCCAGGCGGATGACCTTCGCCGCGTGGCCAACGAGTTTGGCTGTCGCGACCTGCCCATCGGCCGGCTCAAAGCCAGGTTCCGCAGCCGGTACAACGCCGTCATCGAATATGTGAATGACCAAGAGGAGGGCCAGACCTCGTGGCATCCTTAGCCGGCCCTGGGGTAACTCCTTCGACTTGAAGGGCCCGGGTGGGAATACTGCTGACCGTGGCTACCAGCACCCCACCCGGGGCCCGCACCACCCTCACCAACGTCCTCGACATTCTCGATCTGGCCGACTCAGCCGGAGCACGACTCTGGCTCGACGGCGGATGGGGCGTCGACGCATTGCTCGGCAGACAGAGCCGTGAGCACGCCGACCTTGACGTCGCGATCGAGGCTCGCCACCTCGAAGCTTTCCTGGAGGTCCTGCTCGACAACGGGTTCGTGAAGGTCGGCGAGGCAAGCGCGACACCGTGGAACTTCCTCCTGGCGCACCCCGCAGGCGCCGTTGTCGACCTGCACATCGTCGTGTTCGATGCCAACGGCAACGGCGTCCTGGGTCCCCCGGACGAAGGCAACGCCTACCCGGCGGCATCGCTGACCGGTCGGGGAAAGATCGGAGACAGAACGGTCGACTGCATCACCGCCGAGTGGGCAGTCCAGTTCCACGACGCCTATCCCGGTGATGCCGACGACCGCACCGACGTCCAGGCGTTGTGTGAACGGTTCGGGCTGCAGATTCCCGAGCAGTACCGCTAGCTGCTCACCGCCGCCCGAACAGCGGCACTCCCGGATTGGTCTCCTTTTGAACCGGCCCCATCCTGGTTTCCCTTTCCAGGTCTGACCGGATCGTGGTGTGCGCTGCCGCCGAGCACGTGGATGCCCGTGTCACTGGAGCACAGCGACCAGCAGTTGGCTGATCATGGCCGGGTCCAACGCCTCTGAGTTGCTCAGAACCACGATCCGCAGGTCCGACTCGGGCAAGCAGGCATCGAACGCACAGAATCCGGGGTTATCGCCGGAGTGGTGGAACCACGGCTGACCGGAGAAGGAGCCGATGAACCAGCCGTACCCGTATCCGCTTGCGTCACTGTCGCCACCGGTCGGTGCCTGTTCGCTCAACATCAGCGTTCGGTATGGCTCACTGAGCAGTCGCCCGGCTCGCAGACTATCGATCCAGGCGATCAGATCACCCGTCGTGGACCACACGTCACCAGCGCCCATGCCCAGGACATCCAGCTCAAACGATGGCACCGGACTGCCGTCGCGGCCAGACCCGCGCGCAACCTGCTCCCGCTCTCCGGGGGAACCCACGAATGTCTGCTGCATCCCCAACGGCGCGAATATCTCGCGCGACAGCCAGTCGCGGTACGGCTCGTCGGTGGCCCGCTGGACCACATGCGCCAGCAGTACGTACCCGGGACTGCTGTAGCGCCAACCGGTACCGGGAGCGAAGAACGGTGGCACCCACTGAAACGTCTGCCGTAACTCGGCAGGCTCCAGTCGCCGGGTCGGATCGATCATCGGGTAGTCACGCCAGTGGCCCAGCCCGGACGTGTGGGTAAGCAGATGGTGCAGCGTGATATCACGCCATGACGGCGGACAGGCGTCGATCCAGCGCCCGATCCGGTCGTCCACGCGCAGCACGCCGCGCTCCGCCAGACGCAGAACGGCCGCGGCAGTGAACTGCTTACTGACCGAGGCGATCTGGAATCGGGTCCACGGCGTGCAGTCCACAGCCGTGACATCCACGATCGGAATGTCACCCTGCATGACTAACACTGAGCCTTGGACCTGCGGCATACCCGACATTCGTCGACCCTAGGAGGGCAGGCCGCTCCGCGCCACCGGGTCACGCTGCCGCTGGCACGCTGCCGCGGGCCAGCCGAGTCGGGCGTGGAAGACCGTCTTCACCGCTTATCTGCCGCTCCGCGTTCCCACCAGTCGTGTGGTGGCTGTTCCTGGATCATGGCCGCCACAGCTTCCGGCTGAAGGAGATTGCAGAACTTCCACAGCTCTTTCGCGGCCCGCGAGTACTGGAAGAGAACATGATCGACGTCGAACGCATCAATCTCGCCAGCACGATGGCGGTCGACGGCCTCCCCGACGCGGGCGACGAGTTCTTCCAGCTGTGCCTGGTGGTAGTCCGCGACCACCGAGCGCGCCGCTCGGCGCTGAGACTTCTCGGACACGAGCACAAGACTAGTCCGGTCCTCCGGAATCACCTCCCCCGACCTGGCCGCCCACCTGCTTGGGAAAGGGCCTCTGGGTGCTCCAGAAGGTGGGTCGCCACCAGTACAAGGAGGTCTTGTCGCTCGGCCACGGAATCCGAGTCTCCGACTCCCACGATTCGAAGTGATCCAGGCTGAGGTCGATCAGTCGCCCTCCGCCGTCGAGGGGTTCGTCCTCCCAAAAGCACACCGGGCAGATCTCGTATGAACCCGGCGGGTCCTCGAAAACCAGATGACCACAGCACGGGCACGGATAACGCTCCGCCACGACGCTGCCCCAGTTCCCACTCGGACAACTCGGCAGTTGAGTGCGTTCGGCGGCCCACCCAGATTTGGCAGCGACGAACCCGGGCACACTGCTACCCTTTCAAACGCGATCTCGGTGCGCCCGACCAGCGGATCACCATGAGTCACAATGCTTTTCGGCCTTCTAATCCGAGAAGCACGTCTCGCCGCAAAGACGGCGAAGTCGGGCGTGGCTCCGATCAGTCCGAATCAGGCTCGTCCAACATCCGTTTCCGGATTGGTTGCGAATCACTGGTGAAAGTTTGGCGTATCAGGGCCTCAACCAGGGGCCAGTTCGGCGCGGTGATCGCGTAGTCGGGCACCGCCCGCGACTGCGGGCCGAACAAGTATTGGTGGTCGACCACGCCGTGAATGGCGCTGTGCACCTCGGGGCGATCGTCAATGAAGTGCGTTAGGTCCAGTTCCTCACAGTGGTAACGCTTCTCGGCCCTGGCGCGACAAAACGGCAGGCAGCGCATCGGTCGGGAACACGGCGTAGATCGCCGCCGCCCACAACGCCACCTTGCCCTCCACCGGCAGGCCCGGGTCGCTCACCGCCGCCGACAGTCGGATCAGGCACACGAGGAAGACGATCGCGGCGACCAGCGCAGCCACAAGCAGGAAAACGAGGACGGCGAGGACGAGAAGCAGGGTGTCGCTCGGATCGGAGACGGCACCCCTCCGTCTCGGCCTGCGTTGCTCTCACGGCATGGGCGTCACGCGGATCACCAGCGGTGTGCCACGTCGAGAACCATCCGCGGCTGCTGGTCTGGCCCGCCGATCCTGAAGAGCCGGAACGGCAGACGGGCGCGGACACC
>DATINJ010000236.1:0-5495 GCA_035474375.1 Kineosporiaceae bacterium
GCAGTACACCAAGGAGTTCGACTCGATCGCCGGCCAGAAGGTGCTGATCGAGCACGGGCTGGTCGACACGTCGAACCCGATCCAGGTCGTCTCGAACGAGGGGCAGCGGCAGGCCGTCGCCGACGCGATGGCGAAGGTCGAGGGCATCGGCGAGGTGAACACCGTGTGGAACAGGATCGTGGACAGGCCCAGCGCCGTCCCGAAGGACAGGATCACCGTCAGGATCAGGATGATCGGCGAAATCAGGGCTCGGAGCAGGAGCATTAGGATCAGCATCACCACGGCGAGCACGACGGGAATGATCACCTTGTTGTCCCGGCTCGACGCGTGCTGGATGTCGAGATAGATCGCCGAGGTGCCGCCGACCAGCGCTTCGGCGCCGTTGACCTGGTGCACCGCCGCGCGCACGTCCCGCACGGCATCAAACGCGGTCTGCGACGCGACGTCCCCCGGCACGGTCGCCGTGGTCAGCGCGACCCCACCGACCGCGGGGATCGCCGTGTTGACCTCGCCGATGCCTTGGACCGACCGCATCGCCTCGGCGACGGCCGACCGCTGGCCGGCGTCGGAGACGACCTGGATCGGGTTGGACGTGTCGACCAGGCCATGCTCCATCAGCACCTTCTGACCGATGATCGAGTCGAAGGCCTTGGTGTACTGCTCATCGGTCGAGAGCCCGCCGGTGTCGAGCTTGAACAGGCCCAGGCAGGCCACGCCGAGGATGATCGCCGTGGTCACCCACACCATCCGCGGGCGGGGGGCGATGCGCTGCCCGACCCGGGCCCACAGACCCGTCGACGTCGGTTCCGGGGAGCCGAAGGTCGGCCGCTTCGGCCAGAAGATCCACCGGCCGCAGATGACCAGCAGCGCCGGCAGCAGGGTGACCATGACCACCAGGGTGATCGCCACCCCGATGGCGTTGACCGGGCCGAGACCGGCCGTGGAGTTCATCTCGGCCAAACCCAGGCAGAGCATGCCGACCACTACGGTGCCGGCACTGGCGAAGATCGCCGGGGCGGCCCGGTGCAGAGCAAACGCCATCGCCTCGTGACGGTCCTCATGGCGGCGCAGCTCTTCGCGGTAGCGGGCGATCAGCAGCAGGGCGTAGTCGGTGCCGGCACCCACCACGAGCACCGTCAGGATGCCCTGGCTCTGACCGTTCACCGTGAGGTCGGCGTACTTGGCCAGGAAGTAGATCACGCCCTGGCTGGTGAACAGGGCGAACATCGCCGAGACGATCGGTAGCAGCCACAGGATGGGACTGCGGTAGGTAAACAGCAGGATCAGGATGACGACGCCGAGGCTGGCGAACAGCAGCGTGCCATCGATGCCCGCGAACGCCTCGGCGGAGTCGGCCGCCTGGCCACCGGCACCGGCGATGTGGGTGGTCACGCCGTCGATGGCGATGATGCTGCGCAGTTGGTCGGCGACGTCGGGCAGCTGGTTCCAGCCGTTCTTGCCGAAGTTGTAGGTAACGGACGTCTGCGCGACCTCACGGTCCCCGGAGATGCTCGCCGGGATCGACGGGTTCGGCCCGAGGACCTTGCCGACCACGCCGTCCATGGCCTGGATCTTGGGCACCTGGCTCTGGATGGCGGCCAGGTCGGCCTGGGTCAGACCGCCGTCGCGGTAATAGACCAGTGTCGTCGGGATGTCGTTCTGGTCCTGGAACGGCGCGAGCTTGTTGAGCGCCTTGGTCGACTCGGCGCTCGCCGGCAACCAGGATGCCGCCTCGTTGTTCTGGACGTCGGCGAGTTTCTGGGCGAACCCGCTGGACCCGGCAATGATCACGATCCAGGCGACGAGCACGATCCACTTCGTGACGCGGCCGGTGAGCTTGCCGGCGATCTGGCGATGCATGACAGCACTCCCCCTCACAGAATGGGGATGACATTCGGCCGAATATTTCCCCCTGGACGGCAGACCCTGAAAGTCTTCCGAACTCATCGCTGAAGAACAACCAAATTCGGACACCGTTTCGCCATCCGGCTCGATTCTCTCGACGGCAAACCGTGACGGCGAACGATCTAGGCGGCGTGTCGGGCCAGCAACTTCGCGGCCCCAGCCACGTACTCGGCGATCCGCTCGGCTGCCGCGCCGTCGTCCAATTCCGGGTTGTAGATGCAGACGCTGAGCCCGCCGCAGCCCCCCAGGCCGAGCAACCGCCCGGTCAGCGCCTCGAGCTGTTCCCAGGACAGGCCACCGGATTGCGGGTAGTCCACCGCAGCCAGCGCGGTCGAGCTCAGCACATCCAGATCGATGTGCAGCCACCAGTGCCGATGCCGGGTCAGCAGGCCGGTCGCCAGGTCGAGGGCGGCCTCGAGCCCGTCCGGCGCCGCGAGCCGGTCGCCGGACAGCAACTCCACCCGGTCGGCGAGGCTGGGCCGACCGGCCTCGGCCAGCTCCGCCGCGTCCCTCGGGCCCAGCTGGAGCAGGCCGGAAGGGCTCAGGCACGGCAGCATCGGCGCCAGCCCCGGTGGTGGCGTGGCCCAGCCCAGGGCAAGGGCGATCTCGCTGTCCGCTGCCTCACCGGTCGTGGAATGCGGCGGATCCCAGGCATCCTCGTGCCCGTCCACGAAAACCAGGGCGGCGTCGTAGTTCCGCCGGGTCGCCGCCACCAGTCCACCGAGCAGCACCGGGCAATCGCCGCCCAGAACCACCGGTACCCGGTCCGCAGCCCAGGCCTGCAGTACCCGCTCGGCCACCGCGGCCACCATCGCGGTCAGCGCCTCCTCGGCGGCCAGCCCGCTCGGCCCGCGGCGCGGATCACCGGCCGGCACCTCGATCGGGACCACGCGGGCACCCGGAAGCGCCGCGGCCAGGCCCGCGTCGAGCAGGGCCGCGGGCATCCGGGCAACGCCCCCCGATCGGCCTGAGGAGTTGAACGGCGCCGCGATCAGGTCCACCGGCCCATCCTGGCAGAGCCGCCCACTCGCCGCTGGCTGGATCCAACCGCAACGTGCGTCGCGGCGTCCCCAATGTGCTCGCAGGCGTGCGGTTCTGGCTCAGTTACTCCGGCTCGGAGTCACTCCCGCGGTCCGAAGCCGGACCTGGCGCACCCTCGGGCTCGGGTGGGGTTTCGATCACGCCGTCGAGGGTGGCCACCATGCCGGCCCACTCCTCGGCGACCACCTCTCCCATCTGGATCCACGCCCGCCGCCCCGAGCGGCCGGCAAACGCCCCGCCTCCGCGCTCCAGAAGATCGAAACCTGGTGCTGTGTCGAGGATCTCGCGGATGGAACCGAGCTCGCAGACATCCGCGAGCGACTTCATCATCTCGACGATCCTGGCCAGCACCGGGATCGGCGCCGAGTCGATGCTGCGGTTCACCAGGCGAGGCATGCCCAGGATGTTGTAGTAGTGGGTATGCCGGGGCGTCAGATCCTCCAGCGTCGAACTGGCCGCCCTCGGCCAGCGCGGGTGATCGGCGAGGTCATGGACCTTCACCGTGCGGACGAAGTCGGCAAGCTGGACCACCTCCGGGAAGGCGAAGATGGCATCCCCGCTGCCGAGGAAGGCCTGCCACGACTCGCCGTCCTTGTGCCACGCCGGTGCCCAGAGCGTGACCAGTTCGCCCGCCGTCAACGAAAGCTGGATGGGTACAAGATCGTCAGCCACGGAGGTCAGCGTAGTGCTCGACTCGCTCAGCCACGAGTTGCCGACTTTCGGCACGAACTCCGCATAATGACGTATCGGCTCAAGTCCATCGGTGGATTGACCGATAATGGTGGTTGTCGGAGTACCTTGGTCTGATCGGAAGAAGCGACATGTTGCCGTCGGAGTCTGGCTCCGACGTACCTTCGTCCGACCAGCAAACCCGCCCCGAGGCCGAGCGCGCCCAGCTGATGACAGCCCTGGATGCACTCGAGATGCTGGTCTTGGACGACATCGACGCGGCCGAGGTTCAGGGCCAGGCGCTGCAGGAGCGAGCGGGCACCCTGGGATTGACGGATCTCGCCCAACGCGCGCGCCTGGTGCTGGCCGATGTTCTCGGACGGCGCGGCGAGACGGCCCTGGCCGCCGCCATCGAGCGCGACGTCCTCGCGTGGGCCACGGATCAGGGCAACGACTATGTCCTTGCCCGAGCGCAGCGACTTCAGGCGACGTTCTACGCCCGGATCGGCGATCCGGCCGCCGCGCTGGAGTGTGCCGTCATCGCGGTGGACCGGCTGAAGCCCGATGTGCCCAGGCGCCTGATTGCCGACCATCTCATGTGCCTCGCCTTGGCCTACTGCGGCGTGCAGGCGTACGACGCCGGGCGTGAACGGTTCATCGATGTGATCGCCACAGCTGTGGATCTTCGCGATCACGAACTCCATATCCGGGCGTTGAACAACCTCGCGTTCCTGGAGTACCTCGCCGGGTTCCCGGAGCAGTCACTGCGCCTGTCCGAGCAGCTCGCGACCCTGGCCGAGCGGACCGGCATCCAACTGAACGTCGCGGCGCTGGAGACCGTGGCCCGGGCGCAGATGAGCATGGGCGCTTACGTCGAGGCCGTTGCGACCCTGACTCTCGCGCTCGGGAGCACCGATCGGATCACCGAATCCGACGACATCGCCGCGGTACACCTGACGTCGGCCGAATGCCACCGGATTCAAGGCCATTTCGACCTTGCCGAAGCGAGCCTGCGGCTAGCTCTCGAGCAGTGCGACGAGCGAGAGCTGGAAGGCGTTCGCCCGCAAGTCATCGAAGAACAGTCGGCCCTGGCTGCGGCGAGGGGTGACTACCAGCAGGCCTATCAGCTGTATCGGGAATTCCACCGCCTGGAGGGCCTGCAGCTGTCGGCGGAACGGGAATCCCGGGCACGCATTCTCGCGGCCGTCCTGGAGACCGATCAAGCGGTGAGCAGCAGCAAACACTATCGCGAGATGTCGTTGCGGGATCCGCTCACCGGCCTGTACAACCGCCGCTACGTCGACGAGTCCCTGCCCCGGTTGCTGCTCCAGGCCAGCGCCTTCTCCTCGGCGCTCTCGATCGCGATCGCCGACCTCGACCATTTCAAGCGGATCAATGATCTGTACTCGCACGGGGTCGGCGACTCAGTGCTCCGACAATTCGCCGCATTGCTGGAAACAGCCTGCCCTCCGGCTGGTTTCGTGGCCAGGCTGGGAGGTGAGGAGTTTCTGCTCGTCCTGCCCGGTCACACCGCTTCCCAGGCTCAGGTGGCCTGTGAGACCTTCCTGTCGGTCGTGCGTCAGTACGCATGGAAACCCCTGGTGGGTGATCTACCCGTGACCGCGAGCATCGGCGTCGTGAGCGCCCCGGCGGAGGCCGTAGCGATGAGCGCCCTCCTGTCCGAAGCCGACCGGATGCTCTACCAAGCCAAGCGCGGTGGCCGGGATCGGGTCGTGGCCGGGGTCACGGGCGAGCGAGTGCGGCGATCCGCTCGATGAGGTAGCTGCGCAACTGGTCCTCCAGCGCTCGCTGCCGTGCGTCCGTCCCACCCATGCACCGCGCCGTGTCATGGCCGCTACGCTTCGGCCATGACGGTGCCG
>DATINJ010000237.1:0-12714 GCA_035474375.1 Kineosporiaceae bacterium
CGTCCTCCGATCCCGCCGGACGCCCAGTGGGCAACCTTCGTCCGCAACCACGACGAGCTGACCCTGGACAAGCTGACCGACGACGAGCGCGAGGAAGTGTTCGCCGCGTTCGGCCCGGATCCGAAGATGCAGGTATACGGCCGCGGCCTGGTCCGCCGGTTGCCGCCGATGCTGGACGGTGACCCGCGACGGATTCGGATGGCGTACAGCCTGCTGTTCTCGCTGCCGGGCACGCCGGTGCTGTTCTACGGCGAGGAGATCGGAATGGGCGAGAACCTGGTGGACGGCACCCGCAGCGCCGTCCGGACCCCGATGCAGTGGACCAGTGGAGCGAACGGCGGGTTCTCCACGGCCGATCCCGACGATCTGCCGGCGCCGGTGGTGACCGGTGGCTTCTCCCCCGACCATGTGAACGTCGCCGACCAGCGCAACGACCCGGACTCGTTGCTGAACTTCATTCGGCTGCTGATCGCTCGGTACCGGGCTTGCCCCGAACTCGGCTGGGGCCGGTTGGAGCTCATCGACCAACCGCACGCTCAGGTGTTGGTTCATCGGATGATTTGGGACGACGCGAGCCTGATCGCGCTGCACAACCTCGCCCCGGATGCGGTCACCGTGCCGTTCACGCTGCCCGACACCGACCCAGAGTGTGAACTCACGGATCTGCTGCAAACCGGCACGACGACCCCCGGAAAGCACGGAGAAACCGAGGTGGAGCTGGACGGATACGGCTACCGCTGGCTTCGGATCACCCGGCCCGGCGATCGCCGGCTCCGCTAAGTTTCGCTTAAATCCAACTCTTTTCCGAATTATTTCAATCCAAATGGGCCGCTGCTCCGTAAGGCCGATGAGCGACAACCTCGCCCACGTCTCAGGAGGAGCACCGCATGAGCACCGATCCCATTGCACCCAGACCTTCACGGCGCTGGAGGATGGCAGTCGCGACGACCGCGGTCGGTGCCGCCTTCGGCGCGGCTTTTGTCGGCGCCGGACCCGCCCAGGCCTCGAGCCACCGGGAGGCGCCGCTGATCGCCGGCGACCCCCGGGTGGACAACACCGACGTTTACGCCTTCGTCGCGCCGTCCAAGAAGGACAGCGTCACCGTAATTGCGAACTTCATCCCCTTTGAAGAGCCGAATGGCGGACCGAACTTCTACCCGTTCGAAGACGGTTCGCACTACGACGTCAACATCGACAACGACGGCGACGCCAAAGCGGACATCGTCTACCGCTGGCAGTTCAAGAGCAAGGACAAGCGGGGGATCAACACCTTCCTCTACAACGACGGTGTCGTCGACTCCCTCAAGGACAAGAACCTGCTCTTCAAGCAGACCTACACGCTGACCCGGCTCGAAGGCCGCAAGTACAAGGTGGTGGCGCACGGCACCGTGGCGCCGTCCAACGTCGGCAAGGCCTCGATGCCGGACTACGCCAAGTTGCGCGACGAAGCCATCACCAAGGTGAAGGTCAAGGGCAACGGCAAGACCTTCGCCGGGCAGGCGGATGACCCGTTCTTCGCTGACCTGCGCGTGTTCGACCTGCTCTACGGCGGCGACCTGTCCGAGACCGGGACCGACACCCTGCAGGGCTTCAACGTCAACAGCATCGCGCTGCAGGTGCCGAAGTCCGACGTCACGCTGCACCGGAACGCCAAGCGCAACCCGGTGATCGGGATCTGGAGCACCACCTCGAAGCAGTCCGTCAAGCTCGGTGGGGGCAAGGCCAAGAAGTTCGGCAAGTTCGCTCAGGTCTCCCGCCTCGGAAACCCGCTGGTCAACGAGGTAGTCCTGCCGGCCGGCCTGAAGGATGCCTTCAACTCCCTGTCGCCGGACAAGGACGCCACGATTCCCGAGGTCGTCGATCGGGTCGTGGACCCGGAACTGCCCAAGCTGATCGAAGCGATCTACAAGATCCCGGCGCCGAAGGCCCCGCGCAACGACCTGGTCGAGATCTTCCTGACCGGTATCGCGAAGAAGGCCCCGACGCTGGACGGCAGCAAGGCGCCGATCCAGGCCGACCTGAACTCGCAGATCCTGAACAAGGACGTCAAGGCGAAGAAGTTCGTACCGTCTGAGATGTTGCGGCTGAACACGGCGGTCGAGCCGGCCGCCGAGCCGAACCGACTTGGTGTGCTGGCCGGGGACCTCCAGGGATTCCCGAACGGACGGCGCCTCGCGGACGACGTGATCGACATCTCGATCCAGGCCGTTGAAGGTGCAGCGCAGGACGGGAAGCTCGTCGACGCGCTCAAGGACGGCGACAAGGTGGACGCGAACGACCAGAACTTCGAGGACAAGTTCCCGTACGTCGCCCTGCCGAACACGGTCTCGGTGAACACCTCCCAGGCCGGCGGGGGCAAGGAGAATGCCGACAACGCCTCCGACAAGTACGACAAGTCCGGCAAGGACAAGAACGTGCTGAAGATCGCCACGGTCTCTGCGGAGACGGGTGGCAGCGGAACCACGACCACCCTGGTCGCTGTCGGCCTGCTGAGCCTGATCGGTGCCGGTGGGGTGATCACGGTCCGCCGCCGCCAAGCCGCAGTCGCCGGCCGGTCCAGGGCCTGACCAATCTCGCCTGATCACTCCTTCTGAGCGATGAGTTACCCGAGGCAGGCGATGAGCAGGGCGTGCCACCTAGGCGCCCTTGCTCGTCGCCTGCCTCGGGCCATTTCCATCGACGTCCCCCACTCGGCAAATCCGGACCGCCGGACGCTCCGAATGGGTGCTGAGCGAAGCAAACGCCCAGACACCCAAGGAGCAGCCAGTCATGACCACATTTCTTGCCCGCAGCCCGCGGGCCCGCCGGTGGCGGATCACCGCAGCCGCGACGACGGCGGTTGGTGCCGTTATCGGTGCAGCCTTCGCCGGCGCCACGCCGGCCCAGGCCTCCAGTCACCGCGAGGCTCCCTTGATCGCGGGTGACCCCAGGGTCGACAACACCGATGTCTATGCGTTCGTCAGCCCCGACGCCCCGGACTCGGTCAACCTGATCGCGAACTGGATCCCGTTCGAGGAGCCGAACGGCGGCCCGAACTTCTACCCGTTCGAAGACGGTTCGCACTACGACATCAACATCGACAACAACGGCAACGCCCTGCCGGACATCATCTACCGCTGGACGTTCACGAGCGTCGACAAGCGCGGGACCGACACGTTCCTTTACAACAACGGCCCAGTCACCTCGCTGAAGGACAAGAACCTGCTGTTCAAGCAGAAGTACACGGTGACCCGGATCGCGGACGGCCAGCACAAGGTGATCGCGAAGGGTACGGTCGCGCCGTCCAACGTCGGCAAGGCCTCAATGCCGAACTACGCCACGTTGCGCACCCAGGCGATCAGTAAGGTGAAGGGTGGCGGCCAGGCCTTCGCCGGCCAGGCCGACGACCCGTTCTTCCTCGACCTACGCGTATTCGACCTGCTCTACGGCGGGAACCTGTCCGAGACCGGGCAGGACACGTTGAAGGGATACAACGTCAACAGCGTGGCCCTGCAAATCCCGAAGGCCGACCTCACGCTCAACCACAAGCCGGTGAAGAACCCGGTGGTCGGGATCTGGAGCAGCACCTCCAAGCAGTCGGTCCAGCTCGGTGGGGGCACGGCCAAGCCGTTCGGCCACTTCTCGCAGGTCTCTCGGCTGGGCAACCCGCTGGTCAACGAGGTCGTGCTGCCGGCCGGGCTGAAGGATGCGTTCAACAGCCTGACACCGGACAAGGACGCCACGATCCCGGCCGTGGTGAAGCGAGTCACCGATCCGGAACTGCCCAAGCTGATCGAGAGCATCTACGGAATTCCGGCGCCGGCGACACCACGCAACGACCTGGTGGAGATCTACCTGACCGGCATCGCCAAGCAGGCTCCGACGCTGGACGGCAGCCAGCCGCCGATCCAGGCGGATCTCAACTCGCAGGTGCTGAACCAGGACGTGAACCCGAGCAACTTCCGACCCTCGGAGATGCTCCGGCTGAACACCGCGGTGCCGCCGAGCGAGAACCCGAACCGGCTCGGCGTCCTGGGCGGTGACCTCCAGGGCTTCCCGAACGGACGGCGCCTGGCGGACGACGTCGTCGATATCTCCATCCAGGCGGTCGAGGGTGCGGCGGTCAGCGGGATCGTGCCGGCCCTGGCGGCCGGCGACAAGGTGGACCAGAACGACAACGCGTTCGGCACTTCGTTCCCCTACGTAGCCCTACCGAACACCGCAGCCGTCAACCAGGCGACCGGCGGGCAGGCGGCTGCTTCCGCGACCAAGTCCGGTGCGGCACTGGGCACCGGTGACGGCACGAGCGGCAGCCAGCTCCTCGGGACACAGCTGATCTCGGCTCGGGTCGGGGTCGGCAGCATGTCGATGCCGTTCCTCGGTGTCGTCGGTCTGTCGGCAGCGTTCCTCGGTAGCGGGCTGTTCGTCGCCCTGCGTCGTCGTCGGCACATTCTGGGTAGCCACAATCGGGGTAGCAACGGGCCGGTGAGCCTCCCTGCCTGACCACGCTCGGAGTTCATCGGCGGGCGGGGACAGCGCCTCGTCCCCGCCCGCCGATCCAGCACCGCTCTCTAATTCAGCACCGCTTTCTAATTCAGCACCGCTCTCTAGCCCCGCTCTCAACAGCGCGCCCAGCGATACCGCGCTTACCGATACCGCGCCGCCTACCGATCGAAGGAGTTCGAGCCAGATGCGCAGCCGACTGCTTCCTGTCGTTCTGATCAGCACCGCTGTCGTCACGCTGCTGGCTGCCGCTCTGCTCACGGTCGGCAAGGACGACGACTCTGCTCAGGCTGGGCAATCAACGGCTGGGCAATCCACCGCCAAGCGACCCGCCGTCGAGACCGCCACCGTTGGAACCTCCGGCCGAGACAGCCTGACCTCGGCGATCGCGGCCGCCCAAGTGCGGTTGCGCACGTTGCCGAAGGACTACCAGACCTGGGCGCAGCTCGGCTCGGCGTACGTCCAGCAGGCCCGGGTGACTGGTGACCCGTCGTACTACCCCAAGGCTCAGGGTGCGTTGGAACAGTCCCTGCAGCTGAAGCCGGCCGACAACGTCGCCGCGATGATCGGCCAGGGTTCCCTGGCGAACGCCCGACACGAATTCAGCCAGGCCCGGGACTGGGGCCGGAAGGCGACTGCGGCGAATCCGTATCAGGCGGGCGGCTACGGCGTCCTGGCCGATGCGTTGACCCAGCTCGGTGACTACTCCGGTGCCGATGCCGCGATCCAGAAGATGCTTGACCTTCAGCCTGGGCTGGCCTCCTTCAGCCGCGCGTCGTACGCCTTCGAAGAGCGTGGCCAGACCAGCCAGGCCCGCGACTCGATGAAGCGTGCGCTCGCCGAGGCCACCGATCCAGCGGACGTCGGGTTCTGCCGGTATTACCTAGGCGAGCTCGACTTCAACTCCGGCGATCCGAAGGCCGCGATGGAGCAGTACCGGCTCGGCCTGCTGGCCGCTCCGAACTCCGACCCGCTGCTGGCCGGCCGGGCGAAGGCCGAAGCTGCGCTGGGTCGGACCGACGCCGCAGTGACCGACTACGCCGAGGTCGTCGCCCGCCTGCCACTGCCGGAGTACGTGCTGGAGTACGCCCAACTGCTGACCTCGCTGGGCCGCGCCGACGAGGCGAAAGCGCAGTTCACGCTGCTCACCTCCATCCAGCAGCTGTTCACCGCGAACGGTGTGGTCGACGACCTGACCTCGGCCATCGTGGAGGCCGACTACGGCTCCCCGACCGAGGCCGTCCAGCATGCCCGAGCCGAATGGGCCCGCCGGCACAGCGTCCTGGTGGCAGACTCACTCGGCTGGGCCTTGCACCGCGCCGGCCAGGACAAGGAAGCTCTCACCTACGCCGTCAAGGCGAACCAGCTCGGGTGGCACAATGCCACCTTCGCGTACCACCTCGGCATGATCGAACTAGCTTTGGGACGTCGTGACGCCGCTCGTGGGCACCTCTCGACCGCGCTCCGGACCAATCCTCATTTCGACCGCGTGCAGGCCCCGAAGGCGACTGCCGCGCTCAACTCGCTGGGAGGCCCGCGATGACGGCCCGACGACCACTGCTCAGCGCCACGTTCGTGCTGCTGGTCACCGCGCTGCTGTCGGTGACCGCCGCCGGAACGGCGAGTGCGCACCCGCTGGGTAACTTCACCGTCAATCACTACGACGGGCTGCGCCTGAGCATCAACCGGGTGGAGGACTTCGCTGTCATCGACACCGCTGAGATCCCGACCCTGCAGGAACGCACCCAGATCGACACCGACCATGACGGCCAGGTCAGCGACGCCGAGCGGGCCGCGCACGCAAGCACCGGCTGTGCCGCGCTGGCCGCCGGGTTGGATGCCCGGCTGGGCGAGCAGGTACTTCGCTGGACGGTGTCCAGCAGCAACTTCAGCTACCGCGACGGCGCGGCCGGGTTGCAAGTCAGCCGGCTGGAATGCCGGCTAACGGCGGCCGCTCGAATCGACGCCGAAGGAACCCTCAGTTTCACCGACAGCTACCTCAGCGACCGACTCGGCTGGCGGGAGATCACCGCGATCGGGGACGGCGTCCGCCTGGTCGACTCTCCGGTGCCGGATCGAAGCGTCAGCGAACAGTTGCTGTCCTACCCCAATGACCTGCTCAGTTCACCACTCGACGTCCGCTCGATCGAACTCCAGGTTCGGCCCGGTACCGGGACCTCAACTTTCTCGAAAGCAGCCGACCTACCGGTCGCCGGACCCATCGCCCGAGCCATGAACCGGCTGTCGCTGAAGTTCGACTCGCTGGTCGGCGCGGAGCACTTGACCCTGACGATCGGGCTGCTCGCGGTGCTGCTGTCGCTGGTGCTCGGCGCCTCGCACGCAGCGCTCCCCGGGCACGGCAAGACCGTGATCGCAGCCTACGTCGCCGGTCGCCGTGGGTCCGTCCGAGATGCGTTGACCGTGGGGGCGACCGTGACGGTGACCCACACCGCCGGCGTGATCGTGCTCGGCTTGCTGCTCAGCGGGGTAGCAACGCTCGCCGGCGATGAGGTGCTGGGCGCGCTCGGAGTGGCCGGCGGAGCGATGATCGCGGGTATCGGTGGTTGGCTGCTTCTGGCGGCCTACCGCGACCGGGCGCCGCGTCAGCTTCCCGTCACAAGCCCAGCCGCAGCGCCCCCCGCCGCCCGTCCGGAGCCCGAGCTGGTCTCCGCCGCATCAACTGCAGGTGGATCTGTTTCCGGTGGATTAGCTACTGGTGGAGCTGTTGCTGGTGGAGCTGTACGTACCCTGGCGGCCCAGCGCACTCCGGCAGCCGCCCACACTCTTGGCTACGACCCAGCACTCGGCTACGACCCCATCCTCAGCCACGATCACGATCACGGCCCCGAACTCGATCACTGCCACGGCCACGGCCCCGGCCCCGAACTCGATCACAGCCACGGTCACGGTCACGGCCACGGTCACGGTCACGGTCACGAAGCCAACCTCGATCACGGCCACGGCCACGGCCACGAAGCCAACCTCGATCTCGACCACAGCCACGACCTCGAGCCTGGTCACGGGCAAGACCACAAGCCCGATCTCGATCTCGATCTCGATCACGGCCACGGCCACGGGCACGGACATGGCCACGGCCACGGGCATGGGCACGGATTCGGGTTCTCCCGTAAGGATCTTAGCGATCGGAGCCCTCTGGGACGGGTCGGCCTGATCGGCATGGGGATCGCCGGCGGACTGGTACCCAGCCCATCCGCATTGGTCGTGCTGCTCGGCGCGATCGGCCTGGGCAGAACAGCTTTCGGGGTTCTTCTGGTCCTCTGCTACGGGATCGGGATGGCCGGCACCCTGACCGCTGTCGGCCTGCTCCTGGTCCACCTGCGCGGACGGCTGGACGATGTCGCGGTAGAGCGGTTCGGCGCCCTTGGGGGTCGGCTAACCCGGCTTGCCCCGATCCTGACCGCAACGCTGGTGCTGGTCGTCGGCCTCGGACTGACCGCCCGTGGCCTCTATCCCTTCGTCGCCTAGCCTCCTTTCGCTGCCCAGCCTCCTTTCGCTGCCCGGCCTCCTTTCGCTGCCCAGCCTCCTTTCGTTGCCAAGCGTGGGCGTTCCAGGTCAGGACTGACCAACGCGGCGTCGTCTGCAACTACCATTCGGCAGCATGGAACACCCCATCGTGACACCCGACGTCCCATCGAAGCCGGCCCTTGAGGGCCTGGAAGACAAATGGTCGCAGGCGTGGAACGTATCGGGCGTATACAGCTTCGACCGGACGGCTGGCCGCGATCAGGTGTACTCCATTGACACCCCACCGCCCACGGTGAGTGGATCGCTGCACGTCGGCCATGTGTTCTCCTACACCCACACCGACGTGATCGCTCGCTACCAGCGGATGCGCGGCAAGGAAGTCTTCTACCCGATGGGCTGGGACGACAACGGCCTGCCGACCGAGCGTCGCGTGCAGAACTACTTCGGCGTCCGCTGCGATCCATCCCTGCCCTACGACGCTGACTTCACCCCGCCCAAGAACCCGGGCAAGGAGCAACTCCCGATCTCGCGACGGAACTTCATCGAACTGTGCGAGCGACTGACCGTCGAGGACGAAAAGATCTTCGAAGACCTCTGGCGGCGTCTTGGGCTGTCCGTCGACTGGTCGATGACGTACCAGACCATCGACGCCAACGCCCGAGCCACATCCCAGCTCGCGTTCCTGCGCAACCTCGACCGCAATGAGGCCTACATGGCCGAAGCTCCGACCCTCTGGGACGTCACCTTCCGCACTGCCGTCGCCCAGGCCGAACTCGAGGACCGAGAACGCCCCGGCGCCTACCACGACCTCACCTTCCACCTCCCGGACGGTGGCACGGTGACGATCTCCACGACCCGGCCCGAACTGCTTCCCGCCTGCGTGGCGCTGGTCGCTCACCCGGACGACGAGCGATACCAACCGCTGTTCGGCACCACCGTGACCACTCCCGTCTTCGGAGCCCAGGTGCCGGTCGTCGCGCACCGACTGGCCGACCCGGAGAAGGGTTCCGGGATCGCCATGGTCTGTACCTTCGGCGACACGACCGATGTGACCTGGTGGCGCGAACTCCAACTGGAGACCCGCCCGGTGATCGGCTGGGACGGTCGGTTCATCCCCGATCCACCACCCGGCCTCGACACCGCCTCGGCGCAGGCGGCGTATGCGCACTTGGCTGGTGCGACGCCACACACGGCGCGGGCACGAATCGTCGAGATGCTGCAGGCAAGCGGTGACCTGAGCGGCGAAATCCGCCCGGTTACCCACTCGGTGAAGTTCTACGAGAAAGGCGATCGGCCGCTGGAAATCGTCACCACCCGCCAGTGGTACCTGCGCAACGGCGGACGTGACGAGGCCCTGCGGGACCAACTGCTGGCCCGAGGCCAGGAACTCGACTGGCACCCGGCCCACATGAAGGTCCGCTACGACAACTGGGTCACCGGGCTCAACGGTGACTGGCTCGTCAGCCGGCAACGGTTCTTCGGCGTCCCCATCCCGTTGTGGTACCCCCTCGACGCCGCCGGACAGCCCGTCTACGACCAGCCGATCGTCCCTCCGGAATCGGCACTGCCGATCGACCCCAGCAGCGACGTCCCCACCGGGTACGAGGCGACACAGCGCGGTGTCCCCGGCGGCTTCACCGGTGACCCAGACGTGATGGATACCTGGGCGACGTCCTCGCTGACGCCGCAGATCGCGGGCCGCTGGATCCGGGACGAGGACCTGTTCACCCGGGTCTTCCCGATGGATCTTCGTCCCCAGGCCCACGAAATCATCCGGACCTGGCTGTTCTCCACCGTCGTGCGCGCCAACGCCGAGCATGCGGTGCTGCCCTGGAAGCACGCCTCGATCTCCGGCTGGATCCTCGACCCGGACCGCAAGAAGATGTCGAAATCCAAGGGCAACGTCGTCACACCAGCCGACCTCCTCGTCCAGCACGGTTCCGACGCCGTCCGATACTGGGCTGCCAGCGGACGGCCCGGAACAGATACCGCTTTCGACGTCGGCCAGATGAAGGTCGGACGACGCCTGGCGATGAAGCTTCTCAACGCCAGCCGGTTCGTCCTTACCGCCACTACTGAACCAAGCTCTGAGCCGGCCTCTTTCCCGGAAGCGCCACCGCTGACGTTGGAGCCGCTGGACCAGGCGCTCCTCGCGGAACTCGGTGGTGTGGTCCAGGCCGCTACGGATGCGCTGGACCGGTATGACTACACGGCCGCCCTCGAAGTCACCGAACGCTTCTTCTGGACCTTCTGCGACGACTATGTCGAACTCGTCAAGGCCCGCGCCTACGGCGAATTCGGCCAGCCGGGGGCCGACAGCGCTCAGACCACGCTGAAGCTAGCCTTGTCTACCTTGCTCCGGCTTTTCGCACCGTTCCTGCCCTTCGCCACCGAGGAAGTCTGGTCCTGGTGGCAAGCCGGGTCGGTGCACCGCGCAACCTGGCCTACCGCTGGCGAGCTTCGCGATCACGCTGGAGAGGCCGACCCTCTGATTCTTGGAATCGCCCGGGACGCCATAGCCGCCGTCCGAAAAGCCAAGTCCGAAGCCAAAGTCTCGATGCGCACCGAAGTCACCAACGTCACCGCAACGGGATCCGTTGATGACCTCGACCGGTTGTCCCTGATCGCCGCCGACCTGCGCGGCGCGGGTCGAATCAATGAACTCCAGCAGGATCCGAGCACCGAGGAAGGGTTCCAGCTCACCGTCACGATCTAACCCGACGACGTCGCGGACCCTGTCCACGACCACATAGGGGCAACAAAAGCTCAAAGAAAACAGTTTTCGGGTCTAACCCAGTCGGTGATAGACAATGCCTTCCAAGTCGTCGCGGGCGTAGGCGGCAGCGTTGGTCAGGTGCCCGTCGTACGGACCAACCTTGATGACGGTGTGGCCGTCCCGCAACACAATCTGAAGTCCGTGTTCGGGCTCCCAAGCGCATTCGCATTCCACCGACACGTAAACGTGTCGATCACGAAAACTGTCCCGCTCAACGGTTACTTCATTGCCAGGTCGGATGTGCTGCCACACTTCGTTCGGGCTGGAGATTGCGGGCACATCGTCGGGAAATTCGGACGCGATATCTTGGTAGTACTCGAAGATCCGTGGCGCGGCAGCTCGCAGCACGGACTCGTCAAGGCAGAGAAACGCAGCGATAGCCGCGTGAATGTCTTCTTTCGCCGGGTCGTCGTCATACCCGTTGACAAGGACACGGCAGGCCGAGTTACCAAGGACTGGGATGGCTACCGCCTCGCTGCGGTACCACCCGTCGTCGCCGTCGGGCGTCACCAGCCCGAGGCCCGGGATGTACATGGGGGCAAGGGTATGGCAGCGCACACTGGCGGGAGGTCTTCTTCGATGATGGCGTCGTGGTCGTCGAGGATCCGCTGGACCCAGTAGCGGCTTGGGTGCGCTGGCCGAGAGCGTCGTGGGCGCGGCTAGGTCCACGTCGACGATCATGGCGGTGCACTCCTGGTCGAGAGGCAAATCGGCGAGCCAGCGGTATCCCTCGGGGCGACGCTGATCGAAAGGTCTTCCAGTGACGCCGATTGGATACGGACGCAGTAACATCTTGTTGATCCCTTGCGATGTATGGGTACTGGCTCGATCTATATCGAGTTTCAGCCGAAGAGCTGACTCACAACCGGTGTGTTAGCTCCGATATCAGGGGAATTTCCATCGTGAATCGATTACTTCGTCATACCCGTTTGCAATTCGCGGCCGCCGCGCTCGCCACGGCCACCATTGCTGTCAGCGGAATCGCCTCGGCCACCGCAGCTGACAATTCCGGAGCGACCCGGAATGCAACGAACGCGGCCACCTGCGCCAAGGTCACGTGGGGCTCCACCCCAGAGACCGTACTCGGCTCCACCTCCGGGACGATCGTCAATGCCCGCGCCGGCCGTCACGATTGCTACGACCGCTTCGTCGTCGATGTGGCCGGATCGGTAACCGGGTACGACGTGCGCTACGTCGACGCGGTGTGGTTCGGCGGCACTGGGCACCTGGTCGAACTGCGTGGCAGCGCCATTCTCCAAGTGATCGTCAAATCCCCCGCTCCGGGTGAGCTCGGCTACAACGAGTTGGAGTTCGTCGACGTCAGCGGCTTCCGCACGATCCGCCAGGTGGCGATGGTCGACGCCCTAGAGGATCAGACACTGATGGGTCTCGGGATCCGGGCTCGGCTGCCGTTCCGGGTGTTCGTGCTTCCCGGATCCACCTCGCGCGTGGTCGTGGACATCGCCCACCAGTGGTGACCCGCTTCGACCCGATAGGAGTACGAGCATCCCTTACGTCACGGATCCTCGGGTGTCACTCGTCGCGGACACCAATGTGGCCGCGAGTCGGACTTAGGCGGTCGCGAGCACTGAGGAAGATCACCGCTACTTCAGCGGGCTGGAACAGTCACGGTGCATGCCGGCGTTCAGGTGCAGCACCGTGCCGACCCGCTGGGGCAGCACCTCCGCTCGCTGGTCGGGGATCCGGACGTGTGGCAACCGTGTGGCCAGAGCCGGAGGTCCGGCGCCCCGGGCCTAGCGGATTCGGGCGCGGCAAGTCCGTGTGTCACGAAGCCCGAGCATCGCTGCTTCTGGCGTCGCCGGTCGGGGCGTCAGAAGTCCGGGCCGCCAGGACACCAACATTACGAGTCTGGGCGTCAGAGCCCGGGCTCACGAGTCTGGGCGTCAGAGCCCGCGCCCACGACTCCGGGCGTCAGAGCCCGCGCTCACGAGTCTGGGCGTCAGAGCCCG
>DATINJ010000238.1:0-17227 GCA_035474375.1 Kineosporiaceae bacterium
GGACATCGCTCTGCCGCCGGGCGAATTCGGCTGGAATCCCCGGTTTCCGCAGCGGCTGGGTGTCACTGCGGTGGAGACTCCCGGCAGCCATGAGGCGTGCTTCACCCGGTCGGCCGAGCTGGCCGACGCGTTCCTGAAGGCATGAGCAGGCGCCCCGGAACAACTCGGGAAGCCGGCACTCGGCAGGGGTGCGCAAAGCTTCGGCGCTGGTGGGCGGAATGGTGGTCAGCACCGGTTTGGACTGTGTTTTGGGCTCTCGTTGCCCCCATCCGTGGTCCAGACCGGTGCTGACCGGCAGCCGTGCGCTCTCGGTTGGTAGATCTGGCTGAAGACCCGGGGCGACCCCGACGAACTTACGAAATGGACCACTCTGCTGAATTTCTCGGGCGCTTCGGGCCGGGCTTCAGGCGCGGACCGGTGTCGTCGATGAGGAAAGGTGTCTACTTTTGACGATTCGCGCGGTGTCGCTGGTGACTTTGTCGCCGACGGCGGTGAGGGAGCGCTGCTGTACAAAAGCGATCGCACACGCGTGATTCGGCGGCAGGTGACCTCCTCCGAGATGCCGCAGTCGTCACCGGGTCCAGGCGGTGCCGCGACCGTTGCGGTGATCTGGAAGGAACCGTTGGGCGCGGGGGCAGCCGACCGAGTTCGCCACGAAACCGGCATTCTCACCTGTCTGGCCGCGGTGCCCGGGGTGGCGCACCTGGTCCCGACCGATGAGCCGGCCGGGTTCGCGATGGTGGATGTCGGCGGGGTGTCGCTGGCATCGACCCTGACCGGCTCGATCGGCCAGGCAGAGCCCGGCCAAGGGGTTGCGGCGGAAGCCGAGGTGGTGGACCTGGTCGCGCTGGGTCTGGCCTTGGCCCGGGTGCTGAGTGGGGTGCATCAGGCGGGGGTGATGCATAAGGACATCAACCCGTCGAACATCCTGATCACCGCATCCGACCGGGCACCGGTGCTGATCGACTGGGATCTGGCTACCACGTTCGCGGTGGAGCGACCCGGGTTCACCCATCAGAGCAACATCGCTGGGACGCTCGCCTATTTGGCGCCGGAGCAGAGCGGTCGAACCGGGCGCGGGGTAGATCAGCGTGCGGACCTGTACGCGCTGGGCGCCACCTTGTACGAGGTTGCCGTGGGCCGTCCGCCGTTCGGTAACAGCGACGCGCTGACCTTGATCCATGACCATCTGGCCCGGGTACCGGTGGCCCCCAGCGTGGTGAACCCGGCGGTACCGCCGCTGCTGTCCGACATCATCCTGCGTCTGTTGGAGAAGGAGCCGGACCAGCGGTATCAGAGCGCGCAGGGACTGGCCCACGACCTGGCTCGGCTACTCAAGGCACTGGACAAGGAGGGTGGCCCCGGTCCGGAGGCGGCCCGGTTCGCGTTGGGGGAGCGGGATTTCCCGATCCGGCTCTGTGCGCCGTCCCAGTTGGTTGGGCGGGACCGTGAGCTCGGCGCGCTGAGCACCGCCCTCGATCGGGCCGTGGCCGGTGAGGGGCGTGGGCTGCTGGTGACCGGTGCCCCGGGGGTGGGCAAGAGTTCACTGATCGGCGAACTACGCGCGATGGTCACCGTTCGCAACGGGTGGTTCGTGCAGGGCAAGTTCGATCAATATCGTCAGGATCAGGGCACGGATGCGGTGGCGCAGGTGATGCAGGCGTTGGCCAGATTGCTGCTGGCCGAGCCTGAGGATCAGCTGGCCCTGCTGCGCGAGCGGATTTGTGCCACCGTCGGTGCCGATGCCGCAGTGCTGGCGGCGGTGCTGCCGGAATACGCGGTGCTCCTCGGGGTGGTTCCCGAACAATTGGAGGGTGCCGACCCGCAGCAGCTCGGCGCCCGGCTTTTCCGGGTCACTTTGGGGGTGCTGCGCGCAGTGGCCTCGCCGGCGCGCCCGGTCGTGATGGTGATCGATGACCTGCAATGGGCCGGCGCGTTCCCGATCGCGTTTCTGGACGCTGTTCTGATGGACGACCATCTCTCCGGCCTGTTGCTGGTGGGTGCATACCGCGACGCTGAAGTGGACCAGGCGCACCCGCTCACGGCCATGCTGACCCGCTGGGACCGCCTCGGCGCAGCCCCGACCCGGCTGTGTCTGGCGAACCTGCCACCGTCCCACCTGGGCACGATGCTGGCACAGATGCTGCGGTTGCCGTCGGAGCAGGCCCTCGATCTGGGCGTGGCGATCACCGTCCGCACCCAGGGCAACCCGTACGACACCGTGGAGCTGGTCAATGCCCTGCGCCTCGACGGTGCCCTGAGCCTCGGCGACACCGGCTGGCACTGGGATACCACCACCATCCGCCGGTTCGTCGGGCACGGTGACGTCCTGGACCTGCTGGCCGCGCGGATCGAGGCCCTGCCGGTCGAGACGGTGTCCGTGCTGGATGTCCTGGCCTGTCTCGGCGGTGACGTGGACCTGGACCTGCTTGCGCTGGCCGCGAGCCTGGATCGGAGCGCGACCTCTGCGGCGCTGGCGCCCGCCCTGGAAGACGGCCTGCTGGTGATGGTCCATGACGCGGCCCCGGCAGTACGGTTTCGCCATGACCGAGTGCAGCAGGCCGCCGCGGCCCGGCTGGAAATCCGTGCGCGGCAGTTGCTGCAGTTACAGCTCGCCCGCCGCCTGGCGGTGCACCAGCACCTGGAGGCCGCCGCTGCCGAGCAGTACCTGGCCTGCGCGCCGGACGCGAGCCAGGTCGGGGAACGGTACCGGGTCGCGGTGCTGTTCCGGGCGGCTGCCGCGCACAGTCGGGTGATCAATCCGGTCCGCTCCGAACGCTTCCTGGCCGCGGCTCTGTCCCTGCTGTCGACGGACGGCCGCGAAACCGAGCCTGGCATGCTCACTTTCGATCTTGTCACGGATCTGTTCATTGAACGACATGCGACCCTGTTCAGCCTGGCCCGGCTGGGTGAGGGTGACGAGCTCTACGAGCTGATCCAGCAGCGCAGCGCCACCCCGGCCGAGTTCGCGGGCGCCGCTGCGGTCCAGATCGCCAGCCTGACCAACCGACGCCGCACGCTGGAGGCGGTGACGCTCGGCACTGACTTGTTAACTCGCCTCGGATGCGAGCCTCCCAGCGAGGAAGACCTCACCGGCGCGATCGGCTCCGGCCTGGATCTGCTCGAGCGCTGGGTCACCGACGGTCCGCAGCCCGGCGAGCTGGATCGGCCCGAACCCAGCGATCCGCGAATCGTGGCCACCTCTCGACTGATCGAGCGGATGTTCTTCCCGGCCTTCATGTCTCAGCATCCGCTGATGCCGTGGCTGGTCCTGACCGCCCACCGGCTCTGGGTGCAGGAAGGCCCGAATGAATCATTGCTGGTCAGCCTTGGCGGGCTGGCTCTTCCCGGGATCGTGTACCGGCAGAACTTTGCGATTGGCTACCAGGCAGGTGCCCGGATCCTGGCCGTCGGTGAGGCTCGGGGCCATGAACCGGCGACCTCGCAACTGCGGGCCGTCCTGGCCTTGTTCGCGCGGCCGTGGTTCGAGCCGATGGAAGAGGTTGTCGCCCAGGCCCGCACCGCCCGCGAGGGCCTGCTGCGTTCGGGCGAATTGCAGTTCGTCTCCTACACGTATGTGTCCACCCTTGAGGGGGTGCTGGTCTGTGCGCAAACCATCGATGCCTATGCCGCCGAGTTTGCTGCAGCGGCGGCCTTCTGGTCCCGCACCGGCGACGAGTTCACGGCATCGACGCTGCAGTCTCATCAGCAGCTGCACCAGTGCCTCACTGGGCAGACGAACGCCCCGGCTAGCTTCACCAATGATTCTTTCGATGAGACAACGTACCTGAGGCAGGTGAGTGCGGCCCCGCTCGCTGCCTTCCACTTTCACTGGCTCAAAGCGATCGCAGCCGCCATCTTCTGGGACCCTCGAGAACTCGCGGACCACGTGAGGGCAGCAATCCCTTTTCTGGCGCACGTTCCCGGCCGGTACCCCTCGGCGATGACGCATCTGCTGCATGCGCTTGTCCTGGCCGATCAGGTGAAGGTGGTCGGGCCGGAACAGCGGGCTCTTGCTTTAGTAGAGTTTGATGTGTCCCGGAACTGGTTGGCCGCTCGAGCGGCTGACGCACCGACCAACTTCGGCTACCTGGTGAGCTGGCTGGATGCTGAACGCGCTTGGGCCACCGGTGATTTCCCCGACACCACTGCTGCTTTCGACGCGGCGCTCAATGACGTCACTCGCCGTTGCCGGCCCTGGCACGCCGCGTTGATCACCGAGCGGGCGGCCCGGTTCCACCTCGAGCGCGGACTGGACTACGTCGGGTGGACCCTGCTCGCCCAGGCCCGCACCCGGTACCAGCAGTGGGGAGCGACCGCCAAAGTCGCCGAACTGGACCGAGAATTCCCCGACTTCAAAGTAACCAGTCCCGGCCCGAAACCCGCCGCAACGGGCAGCGCTTCGCTGGGTGCGGAACCCGGTTCGCCCCACACGACGAGTATCTCGTCGGGGTCGATCGATCTGATGGCGGTCCTGCAGGCCTCGCAGGCCCTCAGCTCCGAGACGAATCTCGACCGGCTGCGCGCTCGGGTGGTGGCGGTCCTGACCACGATGACCGGGGCGACCTCGGTGCGGTTGCTGTTGTGGAATCCGGATTCGCAGGCGTGGTTCCTGCCTGTCGGCGGTGGCCCGGAGGGACTGCCCGGCGATACCGCCGTGGAGGTGGACGGCAAGTCCACCCTGAGTGTGGACGACGCCGGTCGGCAGGGCTTGATCTGTCTGTCTGCGTTCCGGTACTCCGAACGGACCCTGCAACCCCTGCTGGTTCCCGATGCCACCAGCGATGACCGGTTCGCCGGTGACCCCTACGTGCGGGGGCTGACGACGTGTTCTCTGCTGGTGGTGCCGGTCCTCAGCCGGGGTACCCCCCGGGCGATGCTGTTGCTGGAGAACCGGCTCAGCCACGGCGCGTTCACCAGCGAACGCCTTGATGCCGTGGTCTTGATCGTCGGGCAGTTGGCGGTCTGTCTGGACAACGCCATGGCCGAACGGTTCCGGTCCCTGGTGCAACGCTCCTCCGACCTGACGCTGGTCTGCGACCGGCTTGGGGCCATCACCTACGCCAGCGCCGCTGCCAGCGAGATCCTCGGTATCGAGGACACCCACCTGCTCGGCACCCCGATCGGCGACCTGGTGCACCCCGAGGACCGTGACACCTTCACCGGGTGGATCGGGACTGCCGGGCTCGAAGGTCAAATGCTCGAATGCCGCGTCCAATCGGAGGACACCAAAGTCCGCTGGGTGGAAGCTAGTTGCACGAACCTGACCGCAGACCCTGCTGTTGCCGCGCTGGTACTGCACCTGCGTGACATCACCGAGCGACGAAACCTCGAAACCGAACTCCGCCACGCCCAGAAACTCGAATCCGTCGGCCAACTCGCCGCTGGCATCGCCCACGAAATCAACACCCCGATCCAATTCATCTCCAACAACCTCCAATTCATCGTCGACAGCCTCGCTCCCATCACCGACCTACTCGACGGCTACCGCACTGCCCTCACCGACACGACTACCACCGGCGAACTCGCCACTCGTCACCAGGCGTTAATCACCCAGGAAGACGACATCGACCTGGACTTCCTGCGCGAAGAAATCCCGATGGCCGCAACCCAAGCCATCGAAGGCACCCAACGCGTCGCCCGAATCGTCCGAGCAATGAAAGCCTTCGCCCACCCCGGAGGTGAAGGCAAAACTCCCACCGATCTCAACGAAGCGATCCGCAACACCCTGATCGTGGCCGACAGCGAAATCCACCCCGTCGCCGACGTCGTCCTTGACCTCGCCGCCGATCTACCACTGGTGCTGGGCAACCTCGGCGACATCAACCAAGCCATCCTCAACGTCGTGATCAACGCCGTCCAGGCCATCACCGACGCCGCCGAAACTGGTCGAGGTCGCGGCACTCTCACCGTCCGCAGCCGAACCCAGCACGATGCGGTCCTGATCGAGATCCAGGACACCGGCAACGGCATCCCCGCCGACATCGCCAACCGGGTATTCGACCAATTCTTTACCACCAAACCCGTCGGCATTGGCACCGGACAAGGACTCTCCCTCGTTCACACGCTGATCCACGACCGCCACCACGGCACCATCACCTTCACCACAGAACCCGGCGTGGGTACCACCTTCACCATCCGCCTACCCCACACGCAGCCGAACCCGTCAGCCGCGGACGAACCGAACGAGCCGACCACCGACTGACGGGTGCAGCCGTGTTCTGACCATTCACAGAATGTGTGTTGCCCTGGGTCGCGACGGCTCAGTCCGGATGGACCCAAGAGACGAAGGCTATCTAGCCGCTGTGCGGCGGAACGGCGCAACCAGCGTGCGCACCGCGTGGGTCGAGCCCCAGTCGTCGTCGAACATCGCCATCAGTGCGAGGTGCTGACGCAGCTGCACATAGGCGAGACGGTCGGTCCAGCCGGGCTCCGCACCGGTCAGTTCGCCGTAGACAGCGAAGAAGCGCTCGGCCTCCGGCGGACGCGGAGTCGACCATAAGTGCGCGAGGTCGACGTCGGCCCACATGTAGGAGACGGCCGGGTCGATGATGGCCGGTTTGCCGTCGACGGTGGCAAGGATGTTCTGCTTCCAGAAGTCGCCGTGCGTCAGACATGCCGGCCGCGCTGGCATGAGATCCGGCAATGCCGCACACAGCCGTTCGAGCGCCTCGCGCTCGGTGGCGTCGAGCTTCGCGGCGATGCGCGGTTCGGGCAGCCAGCGCAGCACCCGACGTTCGGCGAAGAACGTGAACCCGTCGTGGTGCCACGTGTTGTGCTGGTGCATCGGCCCGAGCCAGTTGTCATGTGGCCAGCCGAAGCGGTTGGTGACCGTCGCCAGGTGCACGCGCGCCAGGTCGTGGGCGAGTTGCTCCCAGAACTGCTCCGTATCGGGGCGCGGTTGCAGCAGCGACAGGACGAGCAGGTTGTCGCCGCAATGCACGACATCGGGCGTCGCCAGCCCCGCACCGCGAAGCGCGTCGATGCCCTCGACCTCCTGGGCGAAGACGTCACCACCCGGTTGCTGCGCGAACGTCTTCGCGAAGACCTCGCGCGTGTCCGCGAGCCGGACCAGACCCGACACCGCCGCGAAGCCCTCGCCTGTCGGGCGCACGGCAACTGGTTGCAGGCCGGCAGCCGCGAGGCGGTCAGTCAGCAGCTCCGTCGTCACGCTGGCGATATTAGCTCCTCGTTGCCCTCGCGGTCGCCGCAGTAACTCTTTCTCTGGGTGCGTGTTTCAGTCGAAGGATATGCAGGTTGAGATGGCGGCGGTGTCTTGCGTGATCGGTTCGGGAGTCTCGAGCTGGCGGATGGGTGGGTTGATCCGGGCTGCTTCGGGCGGGCAAGGATAGTGGAGACGGCCCCCTGCGGTTGGGCGTCTACCAGGCCAACGGACTCAGTTCCCAGGAGGGCCGAGGTCTCAACTGTCCGGAGGAGCCGATGTCCTTTTCTCGACCGCTACTGTTGCCGAGATGTCACCGACGGAACCCCGCATTGAACTAGAGCCTGGTCCAGGCCGGCCGTTTGATGACGATGTGGAGCAGATTCTCGGTGGGCCGGCCAGTGACGGGCCGGACCTTCCGCGCCGTCAGAGCGGCAGTGCCCCGCAGAACCTGGCCGTGACGTTGATGGCCGACTTCACTCTCCGGACGAGAGCGTGGATGCCTTCGGCTGTGATCGTCGCTCTCCTGACGCGCTTCGAGGTGACTGTCTCGAACGCCAGAACGGCGATCAGCCGGCTGGCCCGCCGAGGGGTCCTGGAATCCGACAAGCGCGGACGCCACACGTTTTACCGACTGTCCGTCTCAAGCGCCGCGCACATCGCGCTGTCTGGATACCATCTGGCCGGGCATCCGCAGCTCGCCGAGATGTGGGACCGCAACTGGACCCTGGTCGCGTTCTCGCTCCCCAAGGAAGACACCGCCCGACGCCGAGCGCTGCGCGGTCAGTTGCGGTGGCAGGGCTTCGCCCCCCTCTACGACGGCCTGTGGGTCCACCCGATGCCGCTGGCAGCGGCCGGAGCTGAAAGTCTCACCGACCTTGCCCCCGGCAGTCTCACCGTGTTCCGGGGGGAGCATCGGACATTCGCGCTTCCGTTGGGGCGCAACCCCTTGGACGCTTGGGACCTGGACGGGATCTCGACGCGGTATCGCCAGTTCGTCGCTGACTGGGAGCCCTACCTGGCCAGATCTTTCGTCACGCCGGTGTCCGGGCCACAGGCGTTTCTCGATCGCGCCGCCGTGATCGAGCAATATCGCCTGCTGCCTCTGCTCGACCCCGTCGTCCCCCTGTCGCTCCTGCCCCCGGCGTGGCCGCGGCTTCGGGCGCACGAGACGTTCGCGGCCGTCTACGACGGCTTGGCTCGTTCGGCGCTGGACTACGTGCTGCGCGTGATCACCGAGGTGTCCGGTGCCGTGCCGGATGGGATCGGCACCCACACCGTAGCCGAGATGAGGGCAGGTCTGGCCGGCGAAGAGGCGACGACAGCACGGTAGGTGGCGACGGCGTCCTGGGGGTCCACCGTCGGGTTGGTGCCTGGCCGGCAACTGTCGATCGTCAACCCGTCCGGCGCTGGTGCCGGAGAACCTCGGCGGGCCGCGATGAATGAATTTCACGACCAGGGAAGTCGGGGGCGTTCAGTTTGTCCCGACGCGACCCATAATGGTTGACAGATTTATGGATGCTGGGGACAGTTGCTGCGTTACGTCCGGGTCCGTCGGTGATCACGGGCGGCCTCAACGAGGAGGATCCAGCAGCTATGGAAAGCGTTAGCGCCCACCGAAAGTCGATCTGGATGAACCGCTTCCGTTCTCGCCAGACCCTGGCCGGGGTTGCCGTCAGCCCAGGGGCAAGATCAATGAGCGGGCGTCGGCACCTCGGCGCCGGCTACCTGGCCGTGCCGGCTGTGGCGGGCCTGATCGCCGGTGCGTTCGTCCTGCCGGCCAATGCCGCGGCCGGCACCCTCGGCGCGGCGGCGCAACAGAGCGGGCGGTACTTCGGGACGGCGATGAGTGGAAATGCCGTCGGTAACTCCACGGACACCACGATCGCGGCTCGCGAGTTCACTATGGTCACGGCTGAGAACGAGATGAAACCGGACGCGACCGAGCCGAACCAGAACCAGTTCACTTACACGAACGGCGACCGGATCCTCAACTGGGCGGCCCAGCGGGGGATCAAAGTGCGCGGGCACACGTTGGCCTGGCATTCGCAGCAGCCTGGGTGGATGCAGGGATTGTCCGGCACCACACTGCGCAGCGCGATGAAGAACCACATCACCCAGGTCATGACCCACTACAAGGGCAAGATCTACGCCTGGGACGTCGTCAACGAGGCGTACGCCGACGGCAACGGCGGTGGCCGCCGCGACTCCAACCTGCAGCGCTCGGGCAACGACTGGATCGAGGACGCTTTCCGCACCGCCCGGCAGGCAGACCCGGCAGCCAAGCTCTGTTACAACGACTACAACACGGACAACTGGTCCGCAGCCAAGACGCAGGGCGTCTACAGCATGGTGCGGGACTTCAAGTCTCGCGGGGTACCGATCGACTGCGTCGGATTCCAGACCCATTTCACCGGAGGCAGTTCGCTGCCGAGCAACTTCCAGACCACCCTGTCCAGCTTCGCGGCGCTGGGGGTGGATGTGCAGTTGACGGAGGTCGACGTCACCAACGCCTCGACCAGCCAATACCAAGGGCTGACCCAGGCCTGCCTGAACGTGCCGCGGTGCGCCGGCATCTCGCTGTGGGGCATCCGGGACTCCACCTCCTGGCGCGCCAGTGAGAACCCGCTGCTGTTCGACGGAAACGGCAACAAGAAGGCCGCCTACACGTCCGTCCTCAACGCTCTCAACAGCCCTGGCACCACCTACCCGGGCGACGGCACGACCACCCCGCCCAGCAGTACCACCCCGCCCACCAGTAGCCCGACTACTCCACCGGCCGGCAGTTGCACCGCAGCCTTGTCAGCCGGCCAGGTGTGGGGCGACCGCTACAACCTCAACGTGTCCGTATCGGGGTCGAGTAGCTGGACCGTCACGATGAATGTTCCATCACCGGCCCGGATCAGCGCCACCTGGAACGTTGCGGCCACGTGGCCCAGTAGCCAGGTCATGATTGCCACCCCGAACGGCAGCGGCAACACCTTCGGTGTCACCATCCTGGCGAACGGCAACTGGAGCTGGCCCTCGGTGACGTGCAGCGTCGGCTAGAGAGGCAGAGTCAGTAGCCATCCGGTCCTTCCACGTCCGATCAGCCCCACCAGGGTGACCGGAAGTGGAAGGACTGTTGGGGAAAGTGCGCTGGCGGGTCTGTCGTGTTGTCGGCGGCCGTTACGGTTTCAGTCCGGGCAGGGTGAAGGAAAAGCGTGATCCTTCGCCGGGTGTGCTGCTGACGTGGAGTTCTCCGCCGTGTGCGTGGATGAGCTCACGGGAGATGTACAGGCCGAGGCCGAGTCCGTTGCGGCTGCCGCCTTCGAGGTTCTGGGGGGCTTGGTAGAGGCGCTCGAAGAGGAAGGGCTGGGCTTCGTCGGGGATGCCGGTACCAGTGTCGGACACGGTGAACATCACCCGGTTGTCGGGTGTCTCGGCGGGGTCCACGCTGACGTCGATGTGGCCGCCTTCGGGGGTGAATTTGATGGCGTTGCTGATCAGGTTGGTCAGGACTTGGGTGACTCGTTCGGGGTCGGCCTGGACGGGGGTTTCGGTGTTCAGTTGGCTGTTCAGGTGCAGACCGTTGCGGACGGCGACGGGGGTCAACGCCGCGACCAGGGGGGTGACGAGGTCCTTAACGTTGTTGGGTCGCATGTGCATGAACAGTTTTCCGGTGGTCACCATGGTGGTGTCGACGAGGTCACCGACCATGGCGCGCAGCAGGAGCAGGTTACTGGCGGCCATCGCGATCAGTTTTGCCTCGGCCGGGTGGGCCTCGGGGTCCAGGGTGTCGCGGAGGATTTCGATGGCACCGACGGCGGCGGTCAATGGGGTGCGGAATTCGTGCGAGACGTGGGTGAGGAAGTCTTCGCGCAGGCGGACCAGGAAGTCACGGGCCTGCTTGCGTTCCATGGCGTAGCGGATGGAGCGGCAGATCTCGTGCGGATTGACGTTCTGTTTCACCAGGTAGTCCTGGGCTCCGGCCTGGACGGCTTCGAGGGCGGTTTGCTTGTCGTCGAGGCCGGTGAAGACGACGACGGGCGTGGTGACGGCGTGGGTGACGGTCGTGACGGTGTTCAGGCGGCTGGACCCGGGCAGGGTCAGGTCGAGCAGGATGACGTCGTACTCCTGCCGCTGGCACGCGGTCAGGCACTCGTCGAGGGTCTCGACCCTGCGTAGTACGTAGGGGAATTCGGCTTGCCGTTTGAGGGCCCAGGTGACCAGCCCGGCGTCTCCGTCGTCGTCCTCGACCAGCAGGATCCGGCAGGTTTCCAGCAGTAGACGAGTCTCGGTGGGGTGGACGTCGATCACCGGGGTCACCTGGTCTTTCGGGTTTCGGGCAGAACGACGACGGAGAACCAGAACCCGTCGATGGACTCGACGACCTTGAGGAAGCCGGGCAACCCGACGGGTTTGGCGATGTAGGCGTTGGCGTGCAACGCGTAGCTGCGGGCGACGTCCTCTTCGGCCTGGGAGGTGGTCAGGATGACCACCGGCAGGTCGGTGAGCTTGGGGTCTTCACGGATCTCGGCCAGGACGACGTGCCCGCCCTTCTTCGGCATGTTCAGGTCGAGCAGGATCAGGTCGGGGCGCACGGCACCGTTGTGCCCTGGATCGCGCAGGTAGTCCAGCGCTTCCTCACCGTCCTCGACCCAGGTGAGGTTCAGCGAGAGTCGGCTCTGGGTCAGGGCCCGGCGCATCAGCAGGGCGTCGGCGGGGTCATCCTCGACCAGCAGGATTTCCGCCAGCCGGCCGGCTACGGCGTCACGGATCATCGGTGCGCTCCCGTCGTCACGAGCTCAGAGGTCAGCGGTCCGCCCTCGGCGAGGACCGGAACAGGGGTGGTGGTCGGGACCGGGGCAGCGGTCTGGGCCGGGATGGTGGCCGGAATCTGCGGTGGCACTGCGGTTGTCGACGGGCGAGCGGGGACGTCGGCGGGGAGCCGGAAGGAGAAGATGGTTGGGCCGCCTGGCTGGGAGGTGGCCCAGATCTGGCCCCCGTGGTTCTGGATCGCCTTGGCCACGATCGCCAGTCCGATACCCGTGCCGTCGTACTTGCGCCGGCTGACCAGTCTTTGGAACATCCCAAAGATCTGCTCGGCGTATTCCTGTTTGAAGCCGATCCCGTTGTCTTGCAGGGTGAAGAGCCACCCGTTCGGTTCGACCTCGGCCCGGATGTCGATCGTCAGAGGCGCCTCGCCACGGTACTTCAACGCGTTGGAGATCAGGTTCTGCAGTGCCTGCCGCAGGTGGGTGGCATCGCCGGGCACCACCGGGAGCGCCCCGACGGTGACGGTGGCGCCGGCCTCGGCGATCGCGACCTCGAAGTCCTCCAGGATGGCGGTCACGATCGCGCCCGTGTCGCAGTCCTCGACCTGCATCCGGTCGACCCGGACCCGGGAGACGGCCAGCAGGTCTTCGATCAGGGAGCGCATTCGCTGCGCTCCGTCGGTGACGAAATGCATGTATTCGCGCGCTTGATCGTCGAGTTGATCGACGTAGTCGGTGGCCAGGACGTTCACGTAGGCGGTCACCTTGCGCAGCGGTTCCTGCAGGTCATGGGAGGCGACGTAGGCGAACTGCTGCAGTTCGGCGTTGGAGCGCGCCAGGTCCTCCGCGCGCTGGGCGAGTTGCTCGGCGGCCAGTTGCCGTTCGCTGACATCGCGGGCCACGCAGATCTGCAGCCGGCGTCCTGCCAGGGCCACCTCGGTCAGAGTGATTTCCACCGGCACGTCGTGTCCCATCGCGGTACGCGCGCAGGCCTGCAGTCGCACCGAGGTCTCGGCACCACCGTCCTGGCGGCTGTCCTGCCCGCCAGCTTCCCGGGCGCCGGCAAGTGCCGGGGCGACCTGCGGAAACAGGTCGTCCAGAGAGTGGCCTTTCAGCCGTGAGTCCGGTTCCAGGAACAGCCGCTCCGCGGCCGGGTTTGCCGAGATCACCCGGCCGGCGGCATCGAAGGTGATGATCGCCTCCCCGGCGGATTCCAGGACGGCGTCGGACGTCGCCCGGGTATCGCGCAGCTGACGATCGGCGGCCTCGACTACCCGCTGGCTCAGTTCCAGCCGCTGCGCCGCGAGATCGGCGAAGCCGCCGAGGACCTCAAGGAGGCGGCGTTCCTCCTCGCCGAAGAACACCGCGAACGGGCTGGCCCACACCACGAGCGTGTCGCCACCCACTGCGGCCGAGACCTGGGCCCCGTCTACGAGGCTGGTCTCGTCGTCCTCCCCTGGGCGGCGGGCAGCCTGGACGACGTCACCGCCGAGCAGGTCGTAGCGCGCATCGGGGGTGATGATCGTGGCGCGGCTGCCACCGACCAGGGCGACGGCTGCCGGCAACAGGACCGCGCGCAGGGCGTGCACGTCCGCGGCGGAGACGACGCCGTGCACGGCCTGCTCCCAGATGCTGTCGGTGGAACGGCGCCAGATGCTGCGCAGCCACCGGGGAGGCACCAGCCCGGCGTAGAAGAGAATCCCGCTGGCCAGCGCGAGGAGTTGGGTGAATACCGTCAGTCCGCTGTTCTCGGCGGCCGGCAGCACGATCGCGATCAGCAGATCGGCCGGCAGGATGACCGCCGCGACCGCGAGCAGACGGACTCGCTTGCGTGCCACCGGCGGCTCGTGCCGCCCGGCGCGCCACAACTGGGCACCGACCCACACCAGCAGCAGCCCCCACTGAACCAGCAGCGCCCAGATGTAGGCCACGATCACGGGCGCAGGAGCTTGCGCCGCAGAACCTCCCAGGTCCGGCAGGAACCAGCCCCACACCACCACCGTGGCGGTGAGCAGGAGCGTCACCCGGCGAAACCATGACGATGGACGGCGAAACCCGCTGGCGAAGCGAAACAGCAGCCAGGGGAAGAGCACCAGCAACGTGATCGTCACCCGGGCCACCCACGCCCAGGCTGGGCTCGGCGAGCCTTCCTGCGGGCTGATCAACCCGACGACCAGCAGGCTGGCGAACGAGGCAAAGGTCGCCGCCGCCCAGCCCGACGTCTCGGCCGCCCCCCGATCGCGGGCCCACCGCCAGCAGACCACGCCCGTGAGTACCACGAACACCGCCGCTGTCAGATACTGCGTGACCTGAACCATGCGATCACCCCGATCAAGCTGAGGGATAGGGCGCCTTTCGGATCGTGCGGGGCGCTTGATCAACTATCGGCATCCCCGCATCCGTTGAGAAAGCCCTCACACCGTCAGGACGCTCCACAGGCCCCCGTTCAGCCGTATCACTACCGGGTGCCGACGCTCAGAATGGGAGTCGGCGCAACGGGCTCCGTGCACCTGGGATCCAGCCGGCCGGCCCGGTCCAGGTCTTCAACGGCCGCTGGAACCTGCTGATGCGATGCCGTGCGTCGCGGCGTGCCAGACCGGTTCTGTCGGAATTGATCGATATGCAGTCGGTCTCGAGGCTCTTCTCGGCATTGCTCCGGTTCAAGGGCGCATGTCGGAAAGGCCGGAGGCCCGCCCTGCGTCAGTCGGCAACCCGCTGCGGATCTCATCCAACGGCTTGGGTTGGGTCAGTCGCCAGTGATTGCCGAAAGGGTCTCGGAAAGCGGCGTCGATGCCGTAGAACCGTTCCTCGGGCTCCTCGATGAACTCGACGCCCTTGGCTTTCAGCGCGTGGTAGGTCGCCCAGCAGTCGTCGGTCGAGAGTGCGCCGAGGCCGAGGTAGCCGCGCGCGATCAGGCTGCGTAGCTGGCCGGCGATCGGCTCCTCAACGACGGGCGACTCCGGCACAACGAGCATCATCGGCAGGTCCGGGCGGCCCCGGGGTTGCACGGTGAGCCAGCGGAAGCCGTCCATCTCGCGGTCGATGCCCACCTCAAAGCCCAGTACCTCGACGTAGAAGTCCTTGGCCTCGTCGAGGTTCAGGACGTTGAGGCAGACCAGAGCGAACCCGGTGATCACGACTGTCCGGTCCGGGCTGGACGCGTGCCGACGAACTCGCGGACTGCCGCGGCGAGGACGTCGGGGGCGACGTCATGGGTCTGGCCCACCAACTCTTCGTAGTCGGCACCCGGAATGGCCGCCGCGGCGGCCTTGCCTGCAGCACGGAACCAGTCGGGGCCGGCGTCGCCGGCGAGCACGAGGGTGGCGGCCGTGATGGTCGCGTAGCGCTCGCCGGGGATGCCGCCGTCGCCCATCACCGCAGCATCGTAGGCGAGCGTCGGTGCGAGCTTCTCGCCCTGGCTCCAGAACGGCGACCGTCGCATGCCCGCAATCACTTCGGGCGGCATGCCGACCATCGTCAGGAACAGCTCCAGTGCGTCGCCGCGCCGGCCCTCTGCCAGCAGGGCGCGGGTCTGCTCGTCGTAGTCCCGTGCCGCCTGCTGTCCGGCGGCGTCCAGCCGGAACGGCGGCTCCCACATCACGAGATGGCTGATCGGCAGGCCGGCGGCGGCGGCACGCGCGGCGAGCGCCGCTCCGGACGAGAGGCCGACCACGACCGAGGAGCCGCCCGCTGCGGCCAGAAGGATCTCCAAGTCCTCAATCTCGCGTTCGACGGCGAAAGGGAGCGTGTCGGAACTGTCCCCACGACCGCGCCGGTCGTAGTTCAGCACAGTGAAGTGGGCGGAGAGACCCGCTGCGATAGGTCCGTCGACCGTGCGGTCGCAGCTGGCGCCCGACACGAGCACCAGCGGAGCTCCCGCGCCGATCTGGTCGAAGACGATGGTGGTCCCGTCTGCTGAAGTCACGGTTTCCATACTTTGACGCTACTGGCCCGCCGACCCCGCCCGCTTCTCCAAACCTGACCAACTCGCCGGCCGGGTGAATCGCCGGACCAGGCAGCCGGGGATAACGTCCAGCTCGTCGTGGTGCGGCCGGTCACGGTAGGCCCCCGGGCTCTCGCCGACGAACCGCCGGAACTGCGTGCTGAAAGACCCGAGGCTGGTGAACCCGACCGCGAGACACACATCAGTCACCGGCAGCTCGCCGGCGCGCAGTAGCGCCTTGGCACGCTCCATCCGCCGGCGCAGCAAGTACTGGTGCGGTGTCTCCCCGAAGGCGGCCCTGAACGAACGGCTGAAGTACGCCTCGGACACCTGGGCGCTGCGGGCCAGCGCGGGCAGGTCGAGCTGCGCGGGATAGGCCCGGTCGATCAGGTCCCTTACCCGCAGCAGGTGTCGTGAAAGCGGGATCGCCAGCACGGCTGTCACGGGGCCGACGCTATCCGATGACGCCATGCTGACGCCACGCTGATGGTGCCGACGCAACCTGGACCCACGCCTTCGGGACTACCCGAGGGCGGGCCGATTGTCGGGCTGCAGACATCGAAGGGGAAGGTGTTGAAGATGAGCGTGGAGACGAAGACGGTACCGATCGTGGTGCGTATCCCGAGGGCGCTCGGCCTGTCCGAAGACCAGGTTGCCGTTCTGGAGGACAAGTGGAAGGCCGATCTCACCTCGGCGGTGTCCGAGTCCGGAGCGAAGATCAAGGTGAAGTGGAGCATCAAGATCCACATCGAGATCGGGAACGAGTGAATTCATCGGCGCTGAGGGCTTCTCGGTGTCCGGTCGGCGGTTGCTGATTCGCTGAGCTGGACTCCTGAACCGGGACGGCGGGTGGCTCCGGTCTTGGTGAGCGCCGAAATTGCTCACCGGGCCCGGAGCCGCTGTCCCCGTCACCTGTCCGTTCCCGGCGATCATGAGAAGTGGGGTGCGTCGTGACCTGTGGCTTCTCGCTTGTGATGGGACTGGGCCAGGGCAAGCGTTCCGTCCAAGATGAGAATTTCCGCGGCCGTCGGGGTAGCGCTATTCGTGTTGGACGGGCGTGAACGACGTGTCTGCGCTGGCTAGGGCGTCCTCGGCGGACGGCTCGGCCGGGTCCAGAGGCGGCTGTCGGACCAGTGCGTCGACGTTGTCGACGGTGACGACGAGTTGGTCGGCTTCGCCCGTACTGGTCTGTACCACGCTGGCGGCGAGCAGGGTATGTACGGACTTTCCGTTGCTATCGACCATCCGGATTGGCACCCGGATGATGTTGCTGGTGCCTTTGACCAGTCCGTAGAGCAGGTCCGTGAGCGCCGCCTTGGCCGTGATGGCGTCGTCGGGGTGCACGTGGTCCAGCACAGAGGGGTG
>DATINJ010000239.1:0-18546 GCA_035474375.1 Kineosporiaceae bacterium
TGGCCCGGACGCACCCTGGTCGTGCTGGCGGACAGCCCTGAGCGGGAAGACCGGGCGAAGTGGGCTCCGCACCTGAGCGGACCGTGGGAGATGGTCGATGTGAAGGGCGATCATTGCTCCCTGTTACGCGAACCCGATGCCGGCGAGACGGCTGCGGTTGTCGGTCGGGCCCTCCGCGAAGCACAGCAGATGGCTCTGCCCGGAGCCCAGCAGATCAGCCTGCGTGAGACGCAGCAGACGACCCTGCTCGGGGCGCAACAGAACGGCTGACCCGCAACCAAGCGCCCGCGCCCTCCCGAGGGGAGGACACGGGCGCTTGGTGCGGGAACTACGGAACCGGTACCTCGGCCGAGGGCGTCACCCTCGGGCGCCCAACCATGCTGCGCTCGGTCAGCGCACCGAACAGCAGTCCGATGGTGGTCCAGAGCGACAACTGGATGCCGAACGAGGCGATCCGGAAGTCGTAGAGCGTGACCGCCGGGAAATCGCTGCCAACCTCCTGGCTGACCGGCATCGCCCATTCGGCAAGTCCGATCAGGACGACGAACAGCAGGACACCGGCAATGCTCGCGTTCCAGATCCCGAGCGCGGGTTCCAACCGCCGGGCCACTATTACGGCGAGCACGGCGATCAGCACCGAGACCGCGAGCAGCGTGAAGTACAGCGCCGTCCGCCGTCCGATGGTGTCCGGGTTACCGACCGCCGGCGGGTTCGGCGGGTACTTCAGGAACGGCACCGCGTAGAACACCACGAAACCGCTCAGCGCCAGCACCGCGGACAGCGCCCGGATACCGAGCCGCAGGACGCGGCCCTGGGCGAACGCGAAGACCAGCGCGAAGATGCCGCCGAGGGCGGCCCCGAACACGGTGGTCGCGGTCAGCAACCCGATCGTGCTCTGAACCGTACGACTGACCTGTTCGGGCTCTTCGGCCATCCCGGCCATACCCGCCATCCCGGCGTGGGTGCCCTCGACAGCGATCGCTTGGCCGAGCGCAGACTCGCCGAACAGTCGACCGACCAAGAAGGCGACAAATCCGGCCACGATGCCGACCAGCATTCCGCGAATAAGCAGAGTTTTAGCCATGCTCCGGGTACCCCCTGGATAATCCGTCAATCAGTGATCGGTGGCGACCGATCAAAGCTCGATCAGTGACAGGGGAAACCGAGAAGGTGCCGACCATCGTGCACGAACTCGTGCACGTACGTCCCACCGAACACCGAAGTGGCGCCCTGTTCGGCACCGACGAAGTAGATCAGCAGCGCACCGATCACGAAGGCGAAGATCGCCCACGGAAGGAGTTCGCGGATCGGAATGACCGGCAACACCACCGCGGTGGTGTCGGGTGCGAGGACAGCTGCTGTCTGAGCCATGGATGAAGCCTCCATCGGGATCACGCGTCCCGTTCGGTGGTGAGAATGACTATCGAAGGACTGACTTCCGTATGATCACCCTTCCCGCCTGCAGTGCAGCGGATTTGGCGACATACGGTCACAGTGGCGCGACCGTACCGGACTCTCACCGGCTTCCTCGACACGTCATACGTGGTCTGCGAAACCTACGGGCGTACTGAAGCGGTGTCAATGGAGACAGGCAGGGGCGGACGTTCGGGGATCAACCCCAGCAATCGGACGTCGGTCAGCCGGGGCAGATCGGCCAGATTGCCGTGTTCCACCATTCCGGGCCGCGCCGGCCAGCGCCCGACCACCAGGCCGAGGATCGGTATGCCACGGACCCGCAGGGCCTCGACCGTCAGTTCGGTGACGTTCAGCGTGCCCAGTTCCACGCCGGTCACCACCACGACGCCCGCCTCGCGCTCCGGGCCGTCCCGGACCACCTCGGCCCGACCCGCACTCGATTTCCGGAGCAGGACGGCGAGATCCGCCAGCGTGCCACCCTCGTCGTCCAATCGCACCAACAAGCCACCGGCGCCCTCGACCAGGACCAGGTCGAAGTCGCCGGCCAGGGCGGCGATCCGGTCGGCGTGCTCGGCCAACGGCGGCAACGGCATACCGGCCCTGCGGGCGGCAGCCTGCGGGGCGAGCGGCTCCGGCAGCCGCACCCACTCCTGCGTGACCAGGCCGTTCGGTTCGGGACCGAGTAGCCGGACCACCTCCGCGACGTCGCCCGGCTCCCCCGGCAGGACGCCGGTCTGCACCGGCTTGACCACGCAGACTCGGGCGCCGGCGGCCAGGGCGGCGCCGGCAAGCGCCGCCGTCACCATCGTCTTGCCGATGTCCGTTCCGGTGCCGGTGACCAGCACTACGCCCGCCAACGGCAGCCCAGCCAAGGGCGGGATCCGTTCGGTCACGGGCCGACCGGGTGCGGAGTTGCGCGCAAAGCCCTCGCCAGCGCGGTTGCGGCCAGCTCCAGCTCCTCCGGAGTCAGGGTGGCCCGCGCGGTCAGCCGCAACCGGCTGATCCCGTCCGGGACCGACGGCGGCCGGAAGCAACCCACTCGCACGCCTGCCTCGGCGCAGCTCGCGGCGGCGGTGAACGCGGCCTGGGCACTGGGCATCGACACCGAGAGGACGGCGGCGGCCGGCGGCGGTGTGGCGGCGATCGCGGCCAGGGTGGCTGCGGCGTGCCGGACCGCATCGACCCGTTCCGGCTCGGCGGCCAGCACCTGCAGGGCGGCCAGTGCGGAGCCGGTCGCGGCCGGGGCCAGACCGGTGTCGTAGATGAAGGCTCGCGCCGTGTTCACCAGGTGCTCGCGAACCGATGGGTGACCCAGCACGAAGCCACCCTGGCTGCCCAGGGATTTCGAGAGCGTGCCGGTGACCACGACATCGGCGTGCCCGGCCAGGCCGGCCTCGGCGACCAGCCCGCGCCCGCGCTCGCCGGCCGTTCCCAGGGCATGTGCCTCGTCGACGATCAGGACCGCACCCTGCCGGCGACACGCCGCCGCCAGCTCGGCCAGCGGGGCCGGATCACCGAGAACGCTGTAGACGGACTCGATCAGGACCACCGCGTGTGCTTCGGACCGGCCGGCGAGAACCGCCTCGACCGCCTCGACATCGTTGTGCTCGGTGATCGCGATCCGTGCCCTGGACAACCGGCAGCCGTCGACCAGCGAGGCGTGCACATGCGCATCGGAGACGATCAGGTCGCCGCGACCGGCCAACCCGGTGACTGCGCCGAGGTTGGCCGCATAGCCGGTGGAGAAGACCAGCCCGGCCGGTTGCTCACAGAACTCGGCCAGCGCCGCCTCCAGCCGAGCGTGCAACTGGGTGCTGCCGGTGACCAGCCGGGAGGCCCGCGCCCCGGCTCCCCACTGCCGGGCGGCGTCCGCGGCGGCCTCGGTCACCCGGGGGTCGCTGGACAACCCCAGGTAATCGTTGCCGGCCAGGTCGAGCACCGAGTCGGCGCCGGGCGGGCGCGGCACCAGCCGCCGGGTCAGGCCGGCCTGCTCCCGAGCGGCGGCAGCCACCGCCAGCCGATTCAGGAAAGCGGTCATCGGATCACCTCGTGGACGGCGGCCGAGATCGCTGCCGTGATGGTGGCGACCTCCTCCGCGGTGCTGATGTAGGGCGGCATCGTGTAGATCAGGTCTCGGAAGGGACGCAGCCAGACGCCGTTGCGCAGGGCCACCTCGGTGATCGCGGCCACCTCGACCGGGTTGGACGTCTGGACCACCCCTACCCCGCCGAGAACCCGGACGTCGCGCACCCCCGGAGCGCCGACGAGCCCGGCCAGGCCGGCCCGTAAACCGGTCTCCAGGGTGGCGATCTGAGCCGGCCAGTGCCCGGCGATCAGCAGATCGAGGTTCGCCACCGCGACCGCGCAGGCCAGCGGGTTCCCCATGAACGTCGGACCGTGCATCAGCGCTCCGGACTCGCTCGCATCCACTCCGGCGGCCAGTTCAGCACTGCAGAGCACGGCGGCCAGACTGAGATATCCGCCGGTCAGGGCCTTGCCGACGCACATCACGTCCGGCACCACCCCGGCGTGTTCGGCGGCGAACATCGTGCCGGTCCGGCCGAAGCCGGTGGCGATCTCGTCCAGCACCAGCGGCACGCCATGCCGGTCCGCGACCGCCCGCAGCACGCGCAGGCACGCCGGCGAGTACAGGTGCATGCCACCGGCACCCTGCAACACCGGCTCCACGACAACCCCGGCCAGCTCGCCGGCGTGCTGCTCGGCCAGCGCGAGCACCGCCGTCGCCCACTCCACGACCTGCGGATCGTCGTCCGTGCGGTCGAACCCGGCGGGCGGCCGCGGTGCGAACAGATGCGCCGGGATCACCCCGGTGAACATCGAATGCATGCCGTTGACCGGGTCGCACAGGCTCATCGCGGTGAAGGTGTCACCGTGGTACCCGCCGCGCACGGTCAGGAAGCGGGTGCGCTCCGGGGCCCCTAAGCCACGGTGGTACTGCAGGCACAGCTTGATCGCGACCTCGACCGAGACCGACCCGGAGTCGCAGAGGAACACCCGCTGCAGCGTCCGCTCGCCACCGTCACCGCGAGGAGCGAGTTCGAGCAGCCGCCGGGTCAACTCCACGGCCGGCGCATGAGTGAGGCCGCCGAACATCACGTGACTCATCCGCCCGGCCTGATCCATCAGCGCGGCATCGAGCGCTGGATGCCGGTAGCCATGGATCGCCGCCCACCAGGAGGACATCCCGTCGATCACCGCACCGGGCCTACCGTCGCCGGCATCGGCCAGCTGCAATCGGACGCCGTGCGCGGACTCCACCACTCGGGCGCTGGACCCGGACGGCGCGTACGGGTGCCAGACATGCGCCGCATCGAACTCGACCAGGCTCTGCTCGGTCCGCACGCTCACCGCGGCCCACCGCTGCGCAGCCCACCAGGCTGCAGCTGATCATCGGCCAGCTCACCATGCGCGGAGCAGCGTGCCGTCCAGCCGGTGGGCAGCACCTGCACGATCAGCCGACGCCGGCAGGTCGCGCAGTACCTCGGCGGCTCCAGAACAAGGGCACGCACGCAACCAGCGTGATCGCCGACCGGGCGGTCGCCGTCCATTCGTGGCTGTCCGCACCGACCGCAGTAGAGACTGCTCATCTTTACCAAACCCTCCCGGTGATCATGCACGGTTGCTCCCGCCTGTGCATGATCACCGCGGGATTGTCGGTCACAGAGCGCTGGAGAGGGCCTTGACCGGCATCTTGAGCTCGCGCAGCAACTCCAGGTCATCTTCCACCGGGCGACCGAGGGTGGTCAGGTAATTGCCGACGATCACCGCGTTGACGCCGCCAAGCAGCCCGTCGCGCGTCCCCAGGTCGCCCAGCGTGATCTCCCGACCGCCGGCGAACCGGAGGATGGTTCGTGGCAGGGCGAGCCGGAACGCGGCAATCGCCCGGAGCGCGTCACCGGGCTCCAACTGCGGCAGATCGCCGAACGGGGTACCCGGACGCGGGTTGAAGAAGTTCAGCGGCACTTCGTGCGGGTCCAGTTCGGCCAGCTGACCGGCGAACTCCGCGCGTTGCTCCAGCGTTTCGCCCATGCCGATGATCCCGCCGCAGCAGACCTCCATGCCACCGGCCCGGACCATCCGCAGGGTTTCCCAGCGCTCTTCGAAGCTGTGCGTGGTCACCACGGTCGGGAAGTACGACTTGGCGGTCTCCAGGTTGTGGTTGTAGCGGTGCACGCCCATCTCGACCAGGTCGTCGACTTGCTGCTGGCTGAGCATGCCCAGCGAGGCGGCGACGTTGATGCCGGACTCGGCCATGATGATCGGCACCGCTTCGCGCATCTGCTTCATCAGCCGCTCATCCGGACCACGCACGGCCGCGACGATGCAGAATTCGGTGGCCCCGGTGGCGGCGGTCTCCTTGGCGGCCTGCACCAGTTGCGGGATGTTCAGCCAGACCGCGCGGACCGGCGAGGTGAACTGGCCGGATTGGGAGCAGAAGTGGCAGTCCTCGGGACAGCCGCCGGTCTTCAGCGACACGATCCCCTCGACCTCGACCTCGGGGCCGCACCAGCGCATCCGTACCTCGTGCGCCAGGGCAAGGGCGTCCGGCAGGTCGGCGTCGGAGAGCCGAAGCACCTCCAGCACCTGCTCGGCGTTCAGCCCTACGCCGTTCTCCAGCACCTGCTGACGTGCCACGTGCAGAACCTCGGCCACGCAAACCTCCGACCCCTCGACAGACGCCGGGCTGCCAATCGGCCACTCAGCTTCATCACCCTAACCAGCTGACGCCGGGATGGGACGAACGGGCGGGTGAGTAGCCTCACGGACTTCCGGCGCAATTGCTACCGGGCACCCGGTAGCCGGAACGAGGCGATCAGCGCGTTCAGCTCGACCCGCATCTCGGAAAGTTCCTGGGCGCTGGCATTTCCCCGCGCCATCGACTCCGCGGTGGTCGCCGACTCCCGGGCCACCCCACCGATCGTCTGGGCGATCTGCGACGAGCCCTGGGCCGCCAGGCTCACCCCGGCATTGATGGTCTGAGTGGTGGCCGTCTGCTCCTCGACCGCACTGGCGATCGTGGACTGGAACTCGTTGATCCGGGTGATCACACCGGCCACCGAGGTGATCGCCTCCCCCGCCTGGACGGCGTCCATCTGGATGGTTTCCACCCGCCGGGAGATGTCCTCGGTGGCCCGAGCCGTCTCCTGGGCGAGTTGCTTGACCTCGTCGGCCACCACCGCGAACCCCTTACCGGCATCACCGGCCCGAGCGGCCTCGATCGTGGCGTTCAACGCCAGCAGGTTGGTCTGCTCCGCGATCGACGTGATCAACCGGACGACGTCCCCGATCTCCCGCGACGACTCGCTCAACTTGTTCATCGTCTCGGTGGTCGACTCCACGGCAGCCACCGCCTGAGTGGCTTCCCGGGCCGCATCGTTGGCGCTGCGGGCGATCTCTCCGATCGAGGCACCCATCTGCTCGCCCCCGGCGGCCACGGCGTGGATGTTCGCCGACACCTCGTCTGCCGTCGCGGACACCCCGCCCATCTGTGACGACGTCCGTTCCGAGGCAGACCCGACCTCCTGCACGATCCCGGTCAGATTGGCGGTCGCCCCGCCCAGCCGGGTACTCGACTCGACCAGATGGGTGAACACCTCCACCAGCCGGTTCCGCAACCCGACCAGGGCAACGGCCATCTGCGACAGTTCGTCCCGCCCGCGCACCGGGATCTCCACGGTGAGGTCACCGGCGGCGAGCCGGTCGATCACCCGGTTCAACTCAGTGACGCTCAGGTTGATCCGTCGCCCGTAACTCATGATCAGGCCACCCACCAGCACCGCGGTGATCAGGCACAACAACATGGTGATCAGATTCGCGGACTTGCCCGACGACACGACGTCCTTGTCCAGCTGGACTCCCCGCTTGTCCAGCGCGACCAGGGCGGTCTTGACCGCTGCGGCGGCCGCCCCGGTCAGCTCGGTGTACTCCTTGCTCGCCTTGGCCAGCTGGGCGGGCGTGGAGACCAGCCCAATGTTGTCGAGCCAGGTACCGAGCGCCTGATAACTCGTTCCGATAGCGCTGACCAGTGCCTTGTCTTCGGCGGCGATCGCCAGTCCGTTCGCGTGCGCGACCAAGGTCTCGATCTGGGCAAGATCCGCATTTCGCGACTTGACCGCGATCTCCCGGGCACCGGGGATGTACTTGCCGATCGTGTCGTCCAGGAGCATCTGGGTACCGGCGGTCTGAATGGTCCGCACGTCTTCCTCGGCCGTCAGCGCGACCCGGAACTCGCCGCGCAGAGCCTTCTGCCGCTGGTAGGACTGGATCACCGACGCGGCCGTGCCGACGCAGGCGATCACCGTGACGATCGCGAGGAGGCGGAATACGTGCCTGATCGGCCAGGCGGACAAGCGGAACATTCGTACTCCTCGGGGACCGGCACGACCTGGCCGCGGAGAGGGCCTGACCTCCGCGTTCCCTCACTGATCGACCGGAACGAGGGCGGTCCTGAGCAATCGAGCAACCGGGATTTGCCTGATCCCCGACCGGCTCGTGGTTCAGCTGGGCTCGGTGCTGGGGGAAGTCGCGACGCCCGGGACGACGTCCACCAGGGCGACCTGCTTGGCGGTCAACAGGTCGCCGCTGGACACTCCGCGCAGCCGGCGACCCACCCACGGCAAAAAGTAGCGCCGGGCCCAGCGCACGTCGGCCAGCAGATCGGTGACTCGGCCGGTCGACCCGTGCCGAACCACGGCCGGCAGTGGCTCCCGCCACCAGCCCACCGCACCGGCCAACAGCTCGGGATCGCTGAACCCGAGCTCTTCCAGGACGGCGGCCGCGACCCGCGCGTGTCCGGCCGGGGCGAGATGCAGCCGGTCCTCGTGCCAAAGCCGCCGGTCCTGCAATGCCGCGGTGGCACCCATGTCCACCAGCAGGCAATCGTGCCGGCGGGCCACCTCCCGAGCGGTCTCGTTGAACGCCCCGAACCGGGCGGCCAGCAGGTCGGCGGTCCGGCCCGTGCCACCGGCGCGGCCGATCACGGTGAACAACAGCACCTGAGCTCCGGTGCTGCGCAGTCGTTCGACGGCGCCCTCGTAGCGGGCCAGGAGGGCCGGTAGATCCACCCGGGGCCGCAGCACGTCGTTCGGGCCGGCGTGGAAGGAGACCAGCGACGACGACAGCTCGATCGCGGCCGGCACCTGCTCGGCGATCACCTGATCCAGCAACCGGCCACGGATCGCCAGGTTGGCGTACCGGACGCGACCGTTGCTGGTCGCCAAGGCCGCCGCTACCCGGTCAGCCCAACCCCGATGCCGACCGTCCGGGCCACGCTCGTCCTCCAGGCCCTCGGTGAAGGAGTCACCGAGCGCAACGAAACTCTCCAGGCCGGCTGGATCAATCCTCGTCATCGCTGTCTCCTGCACCGAATCGAGCCAATGGTTCTGACAATGCGCCTTCGCCCGGAATCATCCTGTTGATCGAGCGTGCTGCTGCAACCGGGTAAGCCGGTCGGCGGGGGTCTGCTTCGGGCAGCTGATGCACAGCCCGGCCGGCACCCGAAACAGCAAGCAGCACGATCCACGCTGGACGTAACGCCGATCCGGACTACCCGGGCGGCCTGGGACGTCCAGGTACCGGGGCAACGGTCGCAGCCGAGGCGCCGCCTCGGCGACCGCGGTGGCGAGCTGCGGAGCGCGATCGGTGCCGCCCGGGGCCACCGCGGTCTCCGCCAGCACCCGGGTGGCCAGCGAATCCACCGCGATCGCCCACAGCGATCGCTGAGTGGCGCCGCCGACTCGGGCCAGCGGTTCGATCACCAGATCAAGGACGTCGTCCAGGTGTCGACCGAGTGCGACCGGGCCTGGGTCCAGCTGCGCCCCGGCGATCACCCGTTCCAGGTAGCCGCTGGCCCGCGTGGTGAACCGCACCGCGGACGGCGACAGGCTGACCCCGGTTCCGGTCGCCACCATCTCGTGCACAGCCGGACCGAGCAGGACGACACTTGCCGAGTACCACCAGAGGGTGGCGTTGGTGCGGCGCTCGACGCAGCCGGACTCTCGGCCGATTTGATCGACCCGCTCGGACAGCCAGGACTCGTCGGTCAGCAGTGTGCCCGGCAGTAGCGCCAGAGGCGACGGTAGGCCACCACGGTTGCGATCCACTGTCCGGCCACTCCTCCGATTCACGACCCGGTTGCCCTACCCCGGCTGCGCCGCCCGGGCTGCGCTACCGCAGTGTCCGGCTCCAACGCAGGAGCCTGGACATGGCTGCGCGGAGACCATTGCAGACCGAAGTCTGTTCTGGCCTCCGCGCGGCATATTCACCGTGGAAGTGAACAGTCTCGCTTGAGCGCTTGCCGGAGTGACACGTGTCACCAGCCGCCGACAGGCTCAAATGATCAGATCAGCGGGAGTAGAACTCCACCACGAGCTGCTCGTTGCAGACAATGGGAATCTCTTCCCGAGCCGGCAGGCGAACCAACCGGGCGTGCAGCTGCGGGAGCAGTACCTCGAGGTACGGCGGGGTGGTCGCGAGCTCGTGCGCACCGGCTGCGGCCACCTGGAAGGGGACCATGTTGCGGCTGCGCGGCGCGACCGCGATGACGTCTTCCGGCTTGACCCGGTAGGACGGCTTGTCCACCCGGAGGCCATTGACGGTGATGTGGCGGTGCGTAACGGCCTGACGGGCCTGGTAAATCGTCCGCGCGAAGCCGGCTCGCAGTACGAGCGCGTCAAGGCGGGTCTCCAGGGCGACGACGAGCGCCTCACCGGTCTTGGCCGAGCTGCGGTGCGCCCGGTCGAAGGCCAGCGCCAGCTGCGTCTCGCTGACGTTGTACTGGTAGCGCAGGCGCTGCTTCTCGAGCAGCCGGACCTTGTAGTCCGACGTCGACTTGCGGGCCCGGCCGTGATCGCCCGGCGGGTAGGGGCGCTGCTCGAAGTACTTCACGCACTTCGGGGTGAGAGGGATTCCCAGAGCTCGGCTCAGCTTTGCCTTGGGACGGGGGTGGTTCACAGACATGCCTCCACGGTAGGTTAGGTAAGGCTTACCTAATAATGCTGGAGGCGCAGTGGACACCCGCACACACACCCCCGTCCGCCCGAACTGGGCGGAAAGAGCTCGAACCGTTCTTGCAGCGGCCGCCTCGGCGTCGGTCCTGTGGGACGGCGGTCGCGTGGATCTCCTTGGGTGCCATCACGATGACCCACTCGGCGACGTGATACTAACGCTTGAATCGACCAGCACGTTAGTCAGGGCCGCCCGCGAGGCGGTCGGAGGAGATCTAGCAGTAACAATAGAGCTTACCGAACTCTGCGCGGTAAGCGCACGCGACCGGGTCAGAGCCCGGGTAACGCTCCGCGGTCGGATGTCCGAGCGACGCCCTACGGGTTCGGTCGATCCGTCCAACTCGTCGGCGTGTCTCGTGGTCCAGATCACCGAGGTGAACGTCGACGAGGGCGAGCGGCACGCGGTGTCGCTGGCCGACTACCGCGCCGGCGAGCCGGATCCGCTGCACCTCGGAGCAGCCGAGCAACTCCAGCACCTGGCGGCGCACCACCAGGACGCGATCAGCACGCTCACCCGGCTGTGCGACCGGGAAGCCCTGATCGGCGTCACCCGGGTACTTCCGATCGCCCTCGACCGGTACGGGATCGTGCTGCGCCTGGAACGGTTGCGCGGCCACGGTGATGTTCGGTTGCCGTTTCAAGACCGGGTCAACACCGGGACCGAAGCGGCCACACAGATGCGCCAGCTCTTGGCCGCCGGTGCCCGCCGCCGGCTCTGCGGGAGGTAAGCCCTTCGCTGGCCCGGCGAAGTGTGTCCGTCAGTTGACCCAGGCGGTGGGTCATAACACGGACACACTTCACCAGCCCGGTTGCTCTGCCGGGCGAGCGCCTAGATGGTGTTGGGGTTGAGGCCGGTGATTCCGCCGTCCAGCGGGATCACCGTGCCGGTCAGGTAGGCACCGGCACGAGAAGCCAGGAAGATCGTCGTCCCAGCGATGTCGTCGCCCTGGCCCACGCGGCCGAGCGGCACCTCCTGGCCGACCGCCTCCCGCTGTTCCTCGGTACCGAGGAAGAAGGCCGTCATCTTGCTCGGGAACGGTCCGGGAGCGATCGCGTTCACCGTGATCTGGTCGCTGGCCAGTCGCTTCGCCAGGTGCCGGGTGAGCATGTGCAGGGCGGCCTTGCTCGCGCTGTACGAGTAGTTCTCCATCGAGGGAACTCTCAGGCCGTCGATCGAGCCGATGTTGATCACCCGTGCCGGGTCACCGGCCCGCACTGCCTTGCGCAGCTCCGGCAGCAACGCCACGGTGAGGCTGAAGACCCCGCGCACATTGGTGTTCAGCACTTTGTCCCAGCCGAGCTCCGGGAACTCCTCGACCGGTGCACCCCAGGACACCCCCGCGTTGTTCACCAGCAGGTTCAGCTCACCGAACCGTTCCCGGACGGCCACCGCCAGCGACTGCGTGCCGGCCTCCGTGGAGAGGTCGGCGGGAATCGCCTCGCACCGGCCGGGCTCAGCCTCGGATCCAGCCCCGGCCCGCTCGGCGAATTCGTTCAGCTCGACCGAGGCTTGCTGACAGGCCTCCGCCTTCCGGGCCGAGATCACCACGTGGGCGCCGGCCTCCACCAATCCCTTGGCGATCATGAAGCCGATCCCCCGAGACCCACCGGTGACGACGGCGGTCTTTCCCCGGACGGAGAACAGGTCGTGGGCCGAGGTGGCAGCGGACGATTGGGTGCTCATTTTGACTCCTTTGGTAGGTCGGATCGCAGTGTGCCGACCAATCGCGACAATCGCGACCCCTGCCAGTGTGACGAGGAACGACATCCGCCCGACGGTAGGATCGAGGCCTACCCTTGGAGTGATCTGATGTCGATCGAGACCCAGCCGGAGCAGCAGTTGTCACCCTTCACCCAGCTGCTACAGGAGCAGGTCAGCCGCGAGTTCACCGCCCAGCAGCAGTACGTGGCCCTGGCCGTCTGGTTCGATGCCCGCGATCTTCCGCAGCTGGCCGCGCTGTTCTACCGGCAGGCGGTCGAGGAACGCAACCACGCGATGATGATGATCCAGTACCTGCTGGACCGAGGCATCCCGCCGGTGGTCCCCGGCATCTCTGCCGTGCGCAACGACTTCCTCCAGCCGGTCGACCTGATCCGGCTCGCCCTGGAGCAGGAGGAACAGGTCACCACCTGGATCGAGGCGCTGTTCAAGGCGGCCCGGGACGACGGCGACTTCCTCGGCGAGCAGTTCATGCTGTGGTTCCTGAAGGAGCAGGTGGAGGAGGTCGCGGCGATGTCCACGCTGCTGACCATCACCGAGCGAGCCGGGAACGACTTCTTCAAGATCGAGGAGTTCGTCGCCCGGGAGAGCACCGCCGAAACGGCCGACCCCTCCGCACCCGGCGCAGCCGGCGGCATCCTCTAACCGAGACCCGGCTAAACCAGTGCCCGGCGGCCGTGGTCGAACAGCCTTCGCTCCGGGTCGGCCGGCTCGATCCGGCGGACCGGGTTCGGCGGCTGCGTCGATCGCGGCTGCCACTCTCGCGGATAGCCCAGCGAGACCTCTTCGAACCGGACGCCGTCCACCAGGTAGGTGACCGGGATGTGCAGGTGCCCGTAGACCGCGACGGCGGCGCGGTAGCGCAGGTGCCAGTCCTGCGTCCGCTCCGACCCGCACCACATCGCGAAGTGCGGGTACCGGAGGATCGTCGTCGGCAGCCGGTTGAGCGGCCAGTGCGAGACCAGGACGGTTCGCCGATCCGCCGGGATCTCGTTCAGCCTGGCCTCGGTAAGGCTCAACCGCTGCTCGCTCCAGGCCTGTCGGCTCGGAAACGGGTCCGGATGCAGCAGCATCTCGTCGGTGCAGTACACCCCGGTCTCCCGGCCATGGGTCAGGGCTTCCGGGATGCTCATCCCGGCCGGCCGCCAGGAGTAGTCGTAGAGCAGGAACAGCGGCGCCACGACCAGTTCCTCGTCCTCGCCCGACCAGATCGGATACTCGTCCTCCGGGGTGAGAACGTCCAGGCCCCGGCACAATTCGACCAGGTGGCGATAGCGTTCCAGGCCACGGAGCTGCACCTCGTCCCGGGAGACGGTCCACAGTTCGTGGTTACCCGGGGCCCAGATCACCCGTTCGAAGCGGTCCCGCAGTAGCCTCAACGTCCATTCGATATCGGCCACCCGATCGGCGATGTCACCGGCCACGATCAGCCAGTCGCCGTCCGCCGTCGGCCGGATCGCCTCGACCACCTCGCGGTTGCCGGCGTGCGAGACGTGAAGGTCACTCGTGGCCAGTAAGGCAGGGCGCGGCATGAAGGTGAATCTAACCGGCGCATCGGACGGACATCTGCTCGAGGCACTCACCGGGCCCGGTGCCGCCGCCGTCCCGGACCGGGCAGACGCGATCCAGGTCGGTGAGGTCGCGATCTCCCGCGCCGAGCTACTGGCCACCGCCTCGGCCGTCGCCGACCGGGTCAGAGGCGCGACCACGGTGGCGCTGGACGCGACCGCAGCCCTGGAGACCGTCGTCGCGGTGGTCGGTTGCCTGCTGGCCGGCGTCCCGGTGGTGCCGATTCCGCCGGACTCCGGCCCGGCCGAGCGCGCCCACATCCTGGCCGACTCCCAGGCGGACAAGATTCTGCGGCCCGGCGACATCGATCTGCACGCCCGTTCGACCACGCAGTACCTCGAACCCGCCGCCGAGACCCCCGCGCTGATCCTCTACACCAGCGGAACCACCGGACCACCGAAAGGAGTGCCGATCCGCCGGTCGGCCATCGCCGCCGGATTGGACGGCCTCGCCGACGCCTGGGCCTGGACCTCGGACGACACGGTGGTTCATGGCCTCCCCCTGTTCCATGTGCATGGCCTGGTGCTGGGGGTGCTCGGTCCGCTGCGGATCGGCTCCGCCCTGCGGCACACCGGGCGCCCACACCCGGCCGGCTACGCGAAAGCGGTCCAGGAAGCCGGCGGCACCCTGGTGTTCGGCGTGCCTACGGTCTGGTCACGGATCTGCGCCGATCCGGTGGCGGCCGAGGCCCTTCGCCCAGCCCGGCTGCTGGTATCGGGCAGCGCGCCGCTGCCGGTACCGGTGTTCGAGCAGTTGACCGCGCTGACCGGGCACCGGCCGGTCGAGCGCTACGGGATGACCGAAACCCTGATCACGCTCAGTACCCGGGCCGACGGCGAGCGCCGTCCAGGGGTGGTCGGTCGACCGCTGCTCGGGGTCCGGAGCCGATTGATGGACGACGACGGCGAACCGCTGCCGTGGGACGGCCAGGCCATCGGCGAGCTTCAGGTATCTGGGCCGATGGTGTTCAGCGGGTATCTCGGGCGCCCCGAGGCGGACGCCGCGGCCTTCACCGCGGACGGTTGGTTCCGCACCGGGGACGTCGTGACGGTCACCCCGGACGGCACCCACCGGATCGTCGGCCGGGCCTCCACCGATCTGATCAAGAGCGGCGGATACAAGATCGGGGCAGGCGAAGTGGAGGACGCGCTCCTCGCCGTCCCCGGGGTTCGTGAAGCCGCCGTGATCGGGACACCGCACCCCGATCTGGGCGAGCAGGTGACGGCCTACGTGGTCGCCGACGGAGTCAGCGAGCAGCAGTTGATCGATCACGTCGCCAGCTGGCTTTCGGTCCATAAAAGGCCCCGGCGGGTCGTTTTCGTTCAGGCCCTACCGCGCAACCCGATGGGAAAGGTGCTGAAGAAGGAGCTGGCCTGACGGCTCACGACGGCGACCGGTCCGGATCGCCGCCTCGCCGATCAACGTGATCAATTGCTGGAGCAGGCTGCTGGCGCTAATCGCCTGGTCTCGCCACAGTGGAGGTCATGTCCATGCTGACGAACCCGCTCACCGAGGCCGATGTGGCTGCTGCCGCCGCCGTGATCCGCCCGCACGCGCGGCGCACGCCGATGCTGGAAGCCGAGATCGACGGTCGCACGGTCCTGCTGAAGCTCGAGTATCTGCAGCGCACCGGCTCGTTCAAATTTCGAGGCGCGCTGAACGCACTGCTGACTGGGCCCCGGCCGGAGCACGTGGTGACCGCGTCCGGCGGCAACCACGGGCTCGCCGTGGCGACCGCCGCCGCGCTGCTCGACCTGCCCGCGACCGTCGTCGTCCCGATTCCCACCCCGGACGGCAAGGCCCGCCGCATCGAGGCGACCGGGGCGGCGCTGATCCGCACCGGCGATCACTACGCCGAGGCGGCGGCGGTGGCTACTGCGCTGGCCGAGCAGCCGGGGCAGCGCTACGTGCACGCCTACAACGACCCGGCCGTGGTCGCCGGGCAGGGCACTGCCGCACTTGAGGTGATCACCGACGACCCCGAGGTGGACGCCGTGGCGGTCGCGGTCGGCGGGGGCGGGCTGGCCGCCGGGACCGCGCTGGCGCTGGCCGGTCGGATGACGGTAGCCGTCGAGCCGCACAACTGCCAGGCGCTGGCGAATGCCTTGGCTGCCGGATACCCGGTCAGTTCGCCGGTGCAGTCGGTGGCGTCCTCCGCGCTCGGCGCGACCGCGGTCGGTGACCTGCCGTTCGCTGTGCTGAGCCGCCGTCCGGTGACGTCGGTGCTGGTCAGCGACGAGGAGCTGCTCGCGGCCCGGGACCGGTTGTGGGAGGAATTCCGGATCGCCGTCGAACCGGCCGCCGCCGTAACGTTCGCGGCTTGGCTGGCCGGCCGGGTTCCAGGTCGGCGTCCCTGCCTGGTGATAAGCGGCGCCAACACCGACTGGACGCCGATGCCAGGCTGATTCGGTTCAACCGCGCTCGGCGGATCAGCCTCCGCTGTCTCGGTATGCTGGCGCTATCGGCCGTTACCCACTGCCGCCATCCCACCCACCCTCGGTTGGAGACATGCCGTGCGTGACATCGCGGTTTTCAGTGGTAGCGCCCACCCTGAACTGGCCGAGGAGATCTGCCGTTACCTGTCGGTACCGCTGCTGCCCTCCCGGATCTCCCGCTTCGCCAACGACTGCCTCGAAGTCCAGCTGCAGGCCAATTGCCGGGAGCGGGACGTCTACCTGATCCAGCCGCTGGTCCCGCCGGTGCAGGAGAACCTGGTCGAACTGCTGCTGTTGCTGGACGCCGCCCGCGGCGCGTCGGCCGCGCGGATCACCGTGGTGATGCCGCACTACGCGTACGCCCGCTCGGACAAGAAGGACGCGCCGCGGATCGCGATCGGCGCCCGGTTGGTGGCCGACCTGCTGGCCACCGCCGGGGCCAGCCGGGTGCTCACGATGACGCTGCACTCGCCGCAGGTGCACGGTTTCTTCTCGGTGCCGGTTGATCACCTGCATGCGCTGCGCGAACTGGCCGCCCATTTCCAGCCCTACGATCTGTCGAACACCGTGGTGGTCTCCCCCGACCTGGGCAACGCCAAGGCCGCCTCGGCTTTCGCCCGGATGCTCGGGGTCGGCGTCGCCGCCGGCGCGAAGCAACGGTTCTCCGACGACCGGGTGATCATCAGCGACATCATCGGTGAAGTCGCCGGCAAGGATGTGATCATTTTGGACGACGAGATCGCCAAGGGCAGCACCATCCTGGAACTGCTCGGCAAACTCCGGGAGCGGCAGGTCCGGACCATCCGGGTGGCCTGTACCCATGGCGTCTTCTCGGCCGGCGCGCTGGACACCCTGGAAGCCCAGGAAGACCTTCTCGAGATCATCTGCACGAACACCGTGCCGATCGGCAAGGAAAAGTACGTGCCGAAGCTTCAGGTGCTGTCGATCGCCCCGGCGATGGCCGAGGCGATCCGCCGAATCCACAACGGCGAATCCGTCAGCGCCCTCTTCCACGCCTGACAGCACGCACCGCCCACCCGGCGTCCCGGCGTCCCGGCGCTGTTCCCGTCGAGTGCCCGTTAGCCACCTGATCCGGCCTTGTGGATCTTGTTCTCGGTAGCTACCGGGAACATGACGGGAACAACGACGCCGGTGAAGCGCTCTTGCTCCCGACCGAGGATGATCGCTGCCCGGATTCGCTGCGCCAAGGCACGTGCGGCCGGTTGATCAAGCACGTCCCTTGCCGACCAGCGGACAACTTCGGCACCGACCTCACGCAACCGCTGTTCGCGGCGTCTCTCGGCCTGCAACACGTCAAGCAGGGCCTCGGCGTTGCCGCCGCGTTCGGCTGCGGCCACCGCGTACTTGGCCCGGCCGTCCGCCTCGCCGACCACCCCACCCGCCTGCCACCAGCAATCAGCTCGCCCGAGCCACCGCCCGTCCGGCCCGCGGATGTCTACCTGCCAATCTGGCAACGGCACGGCTGTGTGCGCAAACGCCCAGGCGGACCATGACTCCAACGGTGACTCGCGGCGGCGATCAGCCAGCCCGAAGACCTGCCGGGCGACACTGACCCCCGGCCACCCCGACTGCCTCCGCAAGACCTCCAGGACAGCCGATTCTGTCATCAAGCCTTGATTGAGGGCAGCGTCGATAATGGCCAGCCCGTCTCTCCCAGGCAAGGAGCGCAGGCAGTCCGCCACCGTCCTGGCCGACGAGGTATACAGCACCCCAGCCTGCTCCATCACATCCTCCTCGGCCAGTGCCGCAACGCGAATGTGCAGGCCACGCCTGCGACGGTTGGCTCCGGCAGCGGCCGTGAACTGAGGCACCGGCCAGCCCCCCATTGGTTGGGGTAAACCCCATAGTCGAGCGGCAGTGGCATGGCTGATTGCCAGTCGGCGACCGGGAGCTGCCAGGAGTGCGGCGCGGACATTCAATGGCAAAGACTCAAAAGCAACGTGTGGGGCGGGCATCGATACTCGAGCGCGCGATTCCTCGGACTGAGCACTTGGGGCCTGCTGGCGTCGAAGAACTCCTCGACGTACGGCAACCAGATCGCCGACGGCCAAATACTTGTCCAACTGGCGGTCACTCAGGCCGGCAACGCGCGCCTGCTGACGGGTGAACAATTCTGGCAGTTCGTAAGCGTTGAGATCCGGCACGTCGTCCATCGTGAGGCCTGTCGCGACCGGCGATTCGGGAACTGTGGACAACCCGCCGCCCGAGCGACAGCTGTGGACAAGTTCGCCCACGTCGCACTCCGGCACCGCCATCCTCGCTGCGGCACGGCGTTGTTCCCGTCGAGTGCCCGTTAGCCACCTGATCCAGCCTTGTGGATCTTGTTACGGGTGACTAGCGGGAACCCGGCGGGAACCTC